>JAIPAP010000028.1 GCA_021740045.1 Bacteroidales bacterium | reverse complement strand
TTGGTGTTTATTGGACAAGATCCAACGGTAAGGAGAAAAGAATCGCGTGCAGAAATTAAAATAGCGTTAAACCTCGATAAAGAAAATAGCCTAAAGACATATCTTAAAAAAGTTTTACAATTAAGCGCTAATAAAGCATGTTTCCGACTTCATACCACTTCTGACTAATCCCGTCTCCGTACTTTTTACTGCTATTTTTCCATATAGAAAATTAAACCACTGGCCTTAATTCCGGCAATAAACATCCCGCCGAGGAAATTGTTAAATGTGCAGAAAAATTACTCCCTTTTGACTAATGGCAGTAGCCGTTGGTAAGCAAGGGAGAATGAACAAACGAAAATAAGTGACTGATGACATTTTCCGGAAACGAAACACTGCTTCCTTTTAGCGATTTTATTGAGGCCTTTAAACAAACGTTGAAGCGCGTTTTTTATGAACGAGATGATATAACGGAATTTAGCCGTTGGCGTGGTTTCCCCGCAACAGTGCTGCGCGATATTATGGCCACCAATCCTTTTTCGGTAGCCATCCCGAAGCAATACGGCGGCCGGGGCGGCAATACAAAAGAAATTCTCGGTCTCCTCGACGAGGCTTCCTACCATTCCTTATCCCTTTCGTTAATGTTTGGCATTAACATCGGGCTGTTTTTAGGACCGGTGGTAAAATATGCCCGCGAAACCATCAAACCGGATATATTCAAACGTTTCCTGGAAAAGCAGAACATGGGCGGATTGATGATAACGGAACCGGGCTATGGCAGTGATGCGCTCAATATGCAAACCTACAATGAGCGCATGGATTCAAAATATCATATCCATGGCGTTAAACACTGGCAGGGACTCACAGGCATGGCCGATTACTGGCTGATGACCTCACGCCGGAAACTCCCCGGCGGTGAGCTGAGCCGTGATATCGACTTTTTTATCACCGATGCCCGGCATCCCGAGCAACAAATCGAAGTGGAAGAAATTTACAATAACATTGGCTTGTATCCTATCCCATACGGGAAAAACAAAATTGATATCCTTGTCCCCGAAGAATATAAACTGCACCCGCACACTACCGGTTTAAAGTTAATGATGGACTTACTGCACCGGAGCAGGTTCCAGTTTCCGGGCATGGCCATCGGTTTTATTCGCCGCATGCTCGATGATGCTATTCAGCATACCCAAACGCGCTTTATTCGCGGTAAACCCTTATTGGCGCTGGACCAGGTCAAGCATCAAATTGCCCGTATACAAAGTGCGTTTACGATAAGCTCTGCCATGTGTTCGCGAAGTGCCGGGGCCAGCGGACTGGAGCATAACCTTACCATGGCCACCGTGGAGGCCAATACCATGAAAGTATATGTGATCGAATTAATGCAGGAATCGGCACAAACCCTTACCCAACTATATGGCGCCAACGGTTATAAAGAAGAAAGCATCGCTTCGAAAGGCGCTATCGACTCAAGGCCTTTCCAGGTGTTCGAAGGCTCCAATGAAATGCTCTACACCCAAATTGCCGAAATGGTAATGAAACAAATGCGGCTCCTCAAAGACATGAACCTGGCTTCGTTTCTCAAAGCCTATAAACTAACGCAGCTTACGGCCGGTCATTTTCAAAAGTTGACCGATTTTACGGTTGACGATAACATGCCACAACGCAAGCAGGTGGGACTGGGAAAAATACTAAGCCGGATTATTTCGGCCGATCATGTGGCAAGTATGGCTGATAAAGGATTCCGTTCAGATCTTGTAAGGGATACCATGGATATGATCAGGCAGGAAGTCGCGTCACTGGTGAGTTCCTTCAAATACAGCCCCCGTGTTGTGCCCGTGGAAGAATACAGCCATAAAAGCTCATGGATGGATTTTTCTTAGAAACATGTGAAACCGGTAGCTTTGAGAGAATGCAGGAATTTATGAGCAGGGGAGCCAAACACGTGTAGTATAATTATCTCAATAGCTCAAAGCCTGACCGAAGAAAAATGTAGAGACATTATTACTAAAACAGAAAGCCTGCAGGAATGGATAAAGAAGAGGTTATAAATAAAGTAAAAGTTTATAGTGATCTGCTTAGGAAATATTTTCCTGTGGAAAAAGTATACCTGTATGGTTCCTATGCGAAAGATAATAACCATGAAGATAGTGATATTGATGTAGCAGTAGTTGTTCGGAAAATTGAAGGAGACTATTTTTCAGTTGAACCCCTATTATGGAGGTTGCGCCGGCAAGTTGACGATCGGATTGAACCCATACTTATCGAACAGCAAAATGATACAGCCGGATTCCTGGAAGAGATTGAGAGGAACGGGATAGAAGTGGTTTAAAATTTTAGTTTTGCCTATAATGAAATTCATAAGATACATATGGGATTTATACCGTAATTCAATTGAAGGCCAAAAAGATATAAGTATATTTCAGAATATCGATATTGCATCCTTATCAGAAAGATTCGGTTTCAGTATTGAAATGAAATACCATGATGCCAATCAAGATCTTCAGTCTTTTAAACCATACCATGAGGCAACAGAAGCCCTGAAAAGAGAAAAAGCCAGAATAGTGCTGGAGGCAAAGTATTCAATAAATTCTGAAAAAGATCTGCAAGAAGCTTTTGATCAGGCACGTTCGTATGGTTTAAGGTTACAATCAGAAAAAATCGTATTAGCCGACCGGGATTTTGTTTGGGTTTATGGTAAAGCAAATGGAGATTTTCATTCTGATCCGGTTTTGAAGCTCCATTGGAATGAACTAACCGGCTCTGATAAGTTGTATGAATTGAGAAATGCATTAAACTTAAAATGAAATACCATTTAATAGGCGTTTTGAGGGCTGATCCTAAGTGACTAGAATGCTGTTTTTATTCCTAAGTAAAATTTACCTTCTTCTAATATTATCTTTGAGGCCAATATAAATGCATAGACAAAAAACCATGAAAACCATCACCATCCCATTCCTCATCCTGTTTACCTTTATCTTTCTGCGGGCTTCGGCACAGGAGAATAACGATAAGACGCTTTTAAAATACCTGGAGAAAGAAGGCGCATCGCCGGCGGAATATGTCATCGAGCAATTCAGGGTGCATGATGTGGTATTGCTGGGTGAGATCCACCGCATTAAGCAAAACCTGGAATTTGTGCAGGAACTTATTCCAAAGCTGTATGAAAACGGGATTTACACATTCGGGATGGAGTTTGGGGCCGAAGAGGATCAGCAGCGGCTTGATTCGCTGTTAACCGCTCCTGCATACAGCGAGGAGGTGGCAAAGGAGATTATGTTCAATTATAATGTGGCCTGGGCCTACCGGGAATACATCGATGTGTATAAAGCAGCCTGGGAATTTAATAGTAAGCTTGGCGAGGGGGAGCGGCCGTTTCGCATTTTAAATCTAAGCTACCGCTACAATTGGGAAGATTTTGAACCGCCGCGCACACCGGAAAAATTAAAGCATGTTTTTCACAGGGGTACTGCCGATCAGTTCCGTGCCCGGCTTATTGAAAAAGAGATCATCCGGAAGGATGAAAAGTTGTTGGCCCTGCTGGGTGTTTATCATGCTTTTACCCGCTATGCCATGCCCGAATTGCGTTATAATGCTGATGATTTTTGCACCTATGACGATCAATGGTTGGGTAACCGGCTTTATCGTAAATATCCCGGAAAGGTCTGTAATATCCTGCTTCACCAGGCTTTTTACAATATGCCCGGCGAAAGTCCCAATTTGCTTTCCCCTGCCGGTGGCCGTATTGAAAAGCTCATGGACATGAACAACAACCGCCCGTTGGGCTTCGACCTGCTGAACTCACCCATGGGAAAGCTGCGCGATTATAGCCGGTACAGTATGTGCTATGAGGATTTCAACTTGGAAATGCTTTTTGACGGTTACCTTTTTTTAGCCCCGCTGGGTGAACTGGAAGGCTGCTCCGTAATCAATGACTTTGTAAATGAACAGAACATAGGTGAAGCCCTCCGCAATTTCCCCGATCCCGGTTGGCATGGCGATATCAACAGCCTGGAAGAGATGCAGGAATTTATCAAAAAGGAAGCCAGGCAAGTGGAAGAGGCCTATGAGCGGTTTTAAGAACGTAGTTGTCCGATTTATAGGGGGCTAAACCAGTTATTAGACTGCACTCAATAATTTCATCAATACTTATATTTTTTGGTTAGAAAGAGTTTAAGATACATTGGTGACAAACAACGTAATTCGATATTAAATTTTTACTAATTTTAGAAATTATTTACCGAATCATATTCAATGAGAAGCTTATTGCATAACCTTTTAAAAACCACAAACCATGAAAATTGTAAAAGTAGCGTTTGTTTCCATCATTAGTCTGTTGATGAGTATTAATTTGTTAATTCCGGCAATGGCGCAGTCCGTTCCGGGCACTTTGCATCAAGACGATAAACCCTCTCCTTTGGAAAATCTTAAAAAGGCTACCGGTAAACAAACCGGTGATCTTTCACTACTTCAATATCAAATGGCGAAATTGGAACAATTCAAAGCCTTTAAAAATATGATGGATGAAGACAGCACCTGGTACAGGTTGGATAGTATAATTATACCTAGTGAACAAGGTGCCGACCGTAAAAGCCTTTTCACTCGCGATCATTTGGGGCGAACAATACGGGAGTTAGAGCTGGCATGGTATAATGAACAATGGAATAATGATGACCTGAACACATGGGAATATGATACGGACGGGAATCTACTGTGCGAAACTGTTCAGGTATATGAAGGGGAATGGCTCAATCATGAAAGAAATTCATATAAATATGATGATGACGGAAATATAATCAGTTGGCTTGTGGAAGACGGCAACTACTTATCCTGGATTACCGTGGGCAAACTTACCATGGAATACGATGATGATGGTAACAAGATAGTTCAAACCTATCAGGACTGGACCGATGGTGAATGGGTTACAATCTATGAAACAACCTGGACTTATAACGACAATGGTAATTACCTTATTGAATTGAAGAAGACTAATCAAAATGGCACACTGGTTAATTTTTCCAAATTTATCAATTCTTATGATGAGTTCGGAAACAAGACCAATCAGCGTCATCAACGTTGGGACGGAAGTGAATGGGTATATACAAGCCAGCACGAATTAACTTATAACAGTGAAGGACGCCGGTTAACTCAACGTTACCAGGATTGGAAAAATGATTCATGGGTAAACCATTGGGATAAAACCTGGACATACGAAGACGGTGATCTTGCCATCTATCGTTTCCGTTTTTGGCAGGACACCATCTGGGAAAATGATACAAAGATCATATATGACTATGATGAGCACGGAAATCTTCTAAACAGAATTAATTACGTATGGGGTAATGAAGAATGGATAGGAGAGGAGCAGCATACCTGGTCTTATGATGATTTGGGAAAAATGACCACTGAACACTGTCAAATCTGGGAAAATTCCGAATGGCAAGATCATCATTATTCAACATGGATTTATAATGATGCCGGAGATCTGTCAAAAGTATTAATGAACACTAATATTGGCGATAACTATGAGAAAACCGTCAAAATTGAATACACCTATGACCTGGAAGGGCAAAAGATCATAGCAAAAGCTTATTTAAAGCAAGATGAAAATTGGATTACTACTGCCAGTAATATGGATGTAAGCCTGATGGGGCAACTATTATATTCGGGCTACGCTTATGAAGTTGAACTTTATTATAGTGTTTACACGGCAGGAATTCCTGGTAAGATGCGCGATGATGCCGGTTTGGTAAGCGTTTTCCCCAATCCCGCTTCTAAACAAGTAACAATAGCATCTAACTTCAATCAAATGGAAGAGGTTACCATCGAGTTGTTTGACCAAAATGGAGGTTTTGTTAAAACCCTTTACACAGGTGTTTTTTCACCGGGGGAAGTGTATAAAGCTCATCTTGACGGGATCACAGCCGGTATCTACGTTATAAGGCTAACCAATGGTAAATCGGATTACACCCAAAAGCTGATCATCCGATAATTAACGATTAGCTTTTTAAAATCAAACATGGTGTAAATAACTATTTTTGGCAAAAAAAGCAGGATGAAGCTAAACAACGGCAATCTTAGTTTAAACCGGGAATGGCTACTGATTATTATTCTGGCCATGGTAAAGCTCCTTATACACCTCCTCACCTTCGATAATTACGAGCTACACCGCGATGCCTACCTGTATTATGCACAGGGTGAGCATCTGGCGTGGGGATTTGTAGCCGTGCCGCCCTCCATCGGATTTTTCTCCTGGCTTTTTACCGGCATATTCGGCGATACGGTCTTTGCCCTGCGCCTGGTACCGGCCATTGTAGGTGCTATCAACGTGCTGATCATCGGGGCAATGGTAAAGGAACTGGGCGGAAAGGCCCTGGCCATCCTTATAGCTTGCCTGGCTTACCTGGCCGGCTTTGCTTATTTGCATGTGAACACCTTGTTTCAGCCGGTAAGTTTTAATCACCTTTATTGGTTGCTGTCGGGGTACCTGTTGTTGCTTTTGGTGAGACGAAAAGATACCCGAATCTGGATTTTGATCGGTATCGTGTTTGGGATCGCTTTTTTGAATAAATATTCCATCGTGTTTTTCTATGCCGCCCTGGGCATAGCCATGTTGATATCCCGCCACCGGAAGCTGCTCTGGTCAAAGCATTTCCTCATAGGTGCTGTTGCCGGCCTGTTGATCATCCTTCCCAACCTGATCTGGCAATACAATCATAACTGGCCGGTGCTGCACCATATGGAAGAACTCAGGAGAACCCAACTGGTGCACGTTAGCTATACAGATTTTCTTCTCGACCAACTGATCATGAATGCACAGGCGCTGCCTCTGTGGTTGGGAGCTTTGGGTATTTTACTGTTTCACCCGAAGGAAAGGAATTACCGTGTTTTTGGATTGGTATTTTTGGGGGTGATCCTCTTGTTGTTGCTCGGTAGCGGAAAAGCGTATTATACGCTGGGGTTGTATCCCATTTACTTTGCCTTTGGGGCCTATTACCTGGAAAAATATTTTCGGGGCCGTTCCTATAAATTCGCTGTAACTATTGTTGTGGCCTTTCTCCTTACCGGAATCGCAGGAGGGCTTTATATGGATGGCATCCCCTTTTTAAAGCCGGAACAGGTAGCTCGTGAAAAGGCCTTCCGCTGGGAAGACGGCCAAATGCATGATATTCCACAGGACCTCTCCGATATGCGGGGTTGGAACACTATTGCCGGAGAGGTTATAAAAATATACGAGGAGTTGAGCCCCAAAGAACAGCAGAACTGCGCTATTTATTGTGAGCTATACGCGCAAGCCGGTGCGCTTATGTTTCATGGTAAATCCCATGGATTGCCCAAGCCCATGTGCTTTACCGGTAGCTTTACCTTTTGGGCGCCAGACAGCCTGAGCCAAAGCCATGTGATCGCCGTTATTGAAAACGCCCGTGCCCCTGAAACCGACTCATTAATGAAGTTGTATTTTGAAAACTATGAGTTAAGCGCCACTATCGATGATCCCTGGTTCCGCGAAAACGGGACCGGCATTTTTCTGGGTGAAAATCCAACGCCGCAACTCGAATCTGATTATAAACAGTGGGCTGAGGAGGCTAAAGCTTTATACAGGAAAAGGCCATAGACAGGGAATTTTTGGCATTCATAAGGCATTAAACTATCCTGACTGGTGGTTGATTTAGTAAAATAATGAGAAAAATGATATAGGGACAAGAAGCAATTTATTAATAGTAGTTATGTTGATTGCCTTTGAGGCGAATAATTATTTATTTTTGTGAAAAAGATGAACATTATGAATCGTGATATCTTAATAAAAAAGACACTTAGAACGCTTTCGAAATTGCCGCAAGATAAGGTAAAAGAAATATCGGATTTCACAGAATTTATGTGGAAACAGCATGAAGAAGAATTATTACAGGAAGGCATTGAAAAACTGGTTGAGAAATCCAAGTCATTTGAATTTCTCAAGGAGGAAGAAGAGCTCTATACAATCGATGATTTAAAAAAGAAATTCTAAATGCAAAAAGGCGATATTGTTTTGATTCAATTTCCATTCTCCGATCTTTCAGGTAACAAGAAGAGACCAGCACTTGTATTGGTAGGTAGAGAATTGGATATAACAGTTGCCTTTATTTCAACTCAGTTAAAATGGAAAGAACCAACGGATATCTTATTAAAACCTACAAATGAAAACGGACTTAAAAGGGATTCAATTATCAGGCTTGCGAAACTTGCTACAATTGATAAAGGTTTAGCTCTTGGGTTAATTGGTAGAGTCGATAAACATAATATTCAGGCGATAAACCGGAACCTTATTGAAATCTTTAAACTTTAGGATTAACAACAAGGACAGCCTTACACTTCGGGCACCCGACAGCCTCGATCGCAGTCATATGATCGTAATAACGGAAGAACCTTTTGAATGGGAGACGGATTCATTGATGAGGCTGTATTTTGAAAAATATGAGCTGAGAGCCACTATTGATGATCCCTGGTTCAGCAAAATAATGAGAACAATGTCATCAAGAAAAGAAGTAATGACCATATCAATAGTAGTTACCCTGGTTTCATTTGGAGTATATTATTATCTATTTGCCTGTGCTGACCGCAGGATTGTATTTCTGTATGATCATCTCGGATCATTACCTTTTGATAAATTGACTACGGGAAGATACTGGATGGCGGGTTTTGTGCTGAGCGGATTTCTTAGTATTGGTTTTTTCATATGGCTTTTCATCAGGAGGTTACTTGTCAGGTCAGGTATAATCTCTTTGAAAACAATAGCAAAATATGCATTTTTTCCAGCGGTTGTGGGTACAACAATAATAAGCATGACCCTGGGAGAGCCGACAATGCCTTTTTGGATAGCTATAAGTTCCTCCCTGTCACTGATCATCGGTCTATTCCTTGGTTTTGATCTTGCCGGCAATTTGATCACACATACCCGGTCAGGACTGATAAACCTGATTATTGCACTGGGATTGGTACCAATACTGTTGTTATTTCGTAGCCTTGAATTGCCCGGGAGGGGAATTATGTCTCTGCAAACAGCCCTATCTTATGTGATTTTTGCTATAGTAGGTGGATTTGTTTGGTTATTGGCTTTGTTAAGGGTTTTCAGAAATCATAGGCCTGGCAACGCAGCACTGATTAAAAGTGCTTTAGCAATAGCCTATGTAGGGCTTCCTGTTTTGCATTTCCTCTTAGCTACTCCTCCGGGCATACCCTATATAACTTCATCGGAAAATTTTTTTGCCGAAGGTATTATGTTGCGAATTATTAACTGGTTGGTGCTTGTATTGGTTGTGGTATTAACTGGAAAGTTGGTTGGGAACAGGGTGAAAGGTGATGGCTTTTGTATACTATGATCATCAACATAAAGCTCTTTACAATAAAATTCTTATCAGGATACTATTTTATGCTTACATGTTCCATGATGGCTTATTTGGAAAAATGATAAATAAGGCTTACCCCATAGTATCTTTTTCATAATCTGGATTTGTTTTTTATCTTTGGATGAGTATTAAAGCTTATTGACCATTGCTGCATACATCAGAGAATAATTCAAATGAGCTAAATTATGTTGTCCCGTATCAATTGAGGGCAAATTAAATATCCGTATACTAAAATCATGTGCATATGAAAGCCAAATTATTACTGCTCCCGGTCATCTTCTGCCTTGCCGTTAGCGCTGTTTATCCACAGGGAAGAACAAAGCCTGCCTATATTGTAAAGGGTAAGGCCGATACCATTTACGGTGTCGGTTCAATGAACAAGGACCAAAAGTATATTTATTTCAGAGCGAATCATGAAAAAGAACTACGGAAGGTCTATGCACAGGAGGTGGATGCCTTTCGCATTATTGATGGCAGGTATTATGTTTCCCGCAAGATCACCGACCGCTCCGGGAATGAGGCGGTTTATTTTCTGGAATACCTGGTTGATGGAGAGTTGGATTTATTTACCATCCATTTTGATGGTCGATATTTTATTGATATGGAAGGGAAACCCTTATTGGAGCTGAATGACGAGCAAAAGAAAGAATTCGAGAAATACGGCGAGGAATACATGACCAAAGACTACACCTACCTGGGCTATCTGAGGTATTACATGAAAGATGCTCCACAACTGTATAACCAGATTGATGAACTGGAGAACCTGGATTACCGCAAGCTCATCGACCTTTCGGAAGACTATCATAATGTTGTATGTGATGAATACCGGTGTACAACCTATGCCGCCGTAACTACCGAAAACTCCAACCGGATCGGTTTCGTTACCGGGCTGAATCACCATAACGAGTACGTAACACCGCAATATGGCATCATAACTCATCTTTGGCTGCCCCTGCGCAATGTGAATATGTTTGTAAAAACCGGTTTTCTATACTCCGAAGCCTCTTCCTTTAAGAAAAGCAGGCGCTACCCGGAGAAACGATTCAATGTGAAATTACCCGTCAGTTTACAGTATGTTTTTGGCAAAGGCCCTATAAAGCCCACCCTGGCCTTCGGCTATCCGACCGGGATCTATTTTGTAAGCTCTTTGCAAACGGGCTTTATGGCATCGGTTTCCGAGCGTTGGGAGCTGAGCTTCAACCTGTCGATGGATGCCCCCATGACGGTATTGACGGGTGAACTGCCCTATGGGATGAATGAAACCCTGCCGTATTCCATGAGTTTTGGGTTGTTTTATAAGATGGATTAGCAGGAGTTTGAAAACCAGCATATTCACTTAGCTTAGTACTGATTCGTGCACTAAAATGAAGGAAAGCAAAATGCATCAAAATGAAAAAGGGTAAACCGTTATTTAAAATAGAACCCCTACATTAATGCACATGTTTATAGAAATAACAAATGCCAAACATATCAGAGATTATCGGATATTGATCGAATTCAATAACGGAGAGAGAAAGCAGGTTGATCTTAAAGATGAACTGGAAGCTGAAGTGTTTCAACCCCTAAGGAATAAAGAGGTATTCAAGCGCTTTTCAATAAATTTTAATACCATCGAATGGGAAAATGGCGCTGACTTGGCTCCGGAGTATCTTTATGAGATAGGACAACCGGTTGATGAATCGGTTATGGAACATTTCTGCTAGCCCGAAGCATGCTGTCATATCGTCTTGTTTTGTTGTGCCCCCGGAATATGAATTTCTATGATACAACGGAGAAATAACATCATATTTAATCCTGGAACACTTCCGATAAGCTTTTTGGCATGGTATACACACTATCGAGATGGTGCGAATGGGTATGAAGGATGGTAAGGTACCGGTTGATGATTTCCTCATAATCAAGCCGATAGTCTTTATGTAGCTTCTTAGTGACGATGTTTATAAGCCTTTTAACAATTTGCGCAACTTTATTGTCATATCTTGTAAAGCATGTACCGAAATTCTTTTCAGAATAGGATAGGGGAATGGAAAGGACATAAACAAGCAGGTCGGCTTCCAGCTTTTTGTTTTTGGATATACGGGTAAATTCGTTGATCCGTTTAATACATGCTTCAAGCAGTTTGGCTAAGTGCGTGGGTTCGGTTCTTCCAATGTACCTATTCAGAATAAGCTTCTCAAGATCGTGAAGGGTATCTTCATACATATCCTGTTCCCCAAATTTTTTATCAAGATAATTAACCGTAATGAAATCATGTACCATTTTATCTTTTGCAGCTACCTTCAAAACTATCTTTCTAAGCTCTTCCGGTGGAAGGTTTTTAATTTCTTCTTTAAATTCAGCTGTTAAGCGTGGCATTTGGTTACAAATTTTGTTACAAAGGTGTGCGAAATTAAAAATACTTTTCCACCTTTGCAGCATGTTGATTAACTGATCAGTTGCATACACATGAAATTTGGTTTCAACAGTTTTGGCGTATTCCCATTTCTTTTAATGGTGCTGCTTTCGGCTTGGTTTCCCGCTTATGCCCAGCGCCAGGAAGTGGGATTAGTACTGAGCGGTGGTGGTTCCAAAGGCTTATGCCATATAGGTGTGATCAGAGCCCTGGAGGAGCATCATATTCCCATCGATTATGTTACCGGCACTTCTATGGGGGCTATCATCGGTGGCTTGTATGCGGCAGGTTACAGCCCCGGCGAGATGGAAGCCATTTTTACCTCCGATGCGTTCGATAACTGGCTGAGCGGCGATATCCCCGATGAATACAACTACTATTTTAAAAAAATGCAACCCGATGCTTCCTGGGCTTCTTTTAAGTTTGAATATGATTCCACTCTTAAATCCAGGTTGCCCACCAATATTGTTTCGCCCGTGCAGATGGACTTTGCGCTTATGGAGATTTTTTCAGGGGCCAGTGCGGCCGCCGGTTACGATTTTGATAGCCTGATGGTTCCCTTCCGCTGCATGGCTGCCGATGTGGCTGAAAATGAACCGGTAATGCTTGGTGAGGGTAATTTAGGAGCGGCTGTGAGGGCATCGAGTACGTACCCGTTTTATTTCAAACCCATCACCATCGATGGGAAGCTGCTGTTCGACGGGGGAATGTATAACAATTTTCCGAGTGACGTGATGTATGAAGAGTTTTTGCCCGATATGATCATCGGCAGTAAAGCGGCTTCCAATACCGGCCCGCCCCGCGAGGATGATCTGCTCTCGCAGATACAAACCATGCTTATGGAAAATACCGATTATGATGTGCTTTGCGAAAGTAGTGTGCTGGTTGAGCCTTCCCTGAAACGGGTGAATGTGATTGATTTCAGCCATACCGAGAAATTCATCGACTCGGGGTACCGGGCTACCTTGCGTAAAATTCCTGAAATACGGTCGTTTTTGGTGGATTCGGTTACCCCGGCCGAACTCAAGGCCAAACGGATGAGATTCAAGGAGAAACAACCGCCTTATTTGATCGATAAATTCTATATAAACGGGTTGGATAATAAGCAGTTTGTATATGTAAACCGGGTTTTGCGAAAGAATGTCTTTGAAATTGATGAAACGGACCATGATTCGCTGGCGGGAAAGCTTTCGCTGCAAAACCTCAAGAGTGAATATTTTAAATTGATCGCCGAAAACAGCCTCGATCATATTTATCCGCAACTGGTTTATAATGAGCAAACCGGTTTTTATGACCTGAACCTGAAACTGACGGCCAATAATAAAAAGATCGCTGCCGACATCGGAGGTATGGTGTCATCGAGCGCGGTAAATGAGATATTTTTGCAACTGCAATACAATCACCTGGGAAGGAATTTGATGCGACTAAGAGGAAACGGTTATTTCGGGCGTTTTTATAATTCGGGGATGGCTTCCCTGCGGATCGATTATCCCAGGAAACTTCCCTATTACTTCGAGGCTTCCTTTACCTATAATAAATGGAACTACTTTAAAACCAGGACTTACTTTTTCGAGGATGAAACGCCGGCTTTTTTGGTTGACCAGGAAGATCACCTGAAACTGGGCTTTGGCTTTCCCTCGGGAAGCAGGGGGCGCTTTATTGCTGCAATGGCTTTTGGTGAAATGAATGAAGATTATTACCAAACCAATACCTTTAGCCGCTCTGATACACCGGATAAGACCACTTACCGGTTCAGCAGTCCGCAATTTGGTTATGAACGCAACACCCTCGACCGGAAACAATATGCCAGCGAAGGGTCGCTGCTCAACGTCGGGCTAAAATATGTTTCGGGATCGGAAAATACTATCCCCGGCACCACTAATCCCAATGAAGCAAGGGGAAGTGAGAACCATCAGTGGCTACAACTACGATTAAATTACATGAATTTTTTCAAAAAATTAAACCGGTTTAACCTGGGCTTTTCTTCAGAGGTATTTCTATCTAATCGAAGCCTGTTTCGCAATCATACGGTAAGCCAGTTGTTTGCTTCGCCTTATCAGCCCATTCCTGAGAGTAAAACTTTATTTTTACCCGAATACCGGGCTAATAATTATGCCGGGGGAGGCCTGATGGGGGTTTATAACTTGGGTGGAAATTTTGATTGGCGTATCGAGGCCTATATATTCCAACCATACCGGGCCATAGTTCGGGAATATGATTTTAGGGCTGCTTATGGGGAGGAGTTTGCCCGCCGGCATTATATAGCCGGTTCGTCACTGGTGTTTCACAGCCCCCTGGGCCCCATAAGCCTTTCCATAAGTTACTATAGCGAACGGATCGAAAACTTCAGCTTCTTGTTTAATATGGGATACACGCTGTTTAATAAGAAGGCATTTCAATGATCATGTTAAATTTTAGAACATTTAATAAGAAATTAGTTTCAAGGGGTTCGTGACTAGTCAAATATTACTATTTTTGTAAGCCTAGGGTAACGTTCACACTGTGAATGTTTTCCGGCGTGTTAAATGAAATTTAACGTAAACACTTAAAAACCAGTTTTAAAGGATACTAACACATTAATTTATACGACGGATCGTGTGATCAAATTCTCGCCCGAGGCGAGATGAGAAGTCTAACTTTTAACATTGTGATTATGGAAGAGCAAAAGCATTCACCTGTAACCAATCAGGAAGCCAAAGGAAAAGAACCGGAAAACAATCCCCAGCCAGAACAGCAAAAAAAGCCGGAACAAGCCGAAGACTCAACACAAACCACCGGTGAACCCCCTCAGGAGGAAACGGTAGCCGAAGAAAGCAATCCTGTAGAAGCTTCTCAAGAACCAACCGAAGCCGAATCACCATCGGCCGAAACTGCTCAGCCCGAATCGGGTGAACAGCCTGAGCAAGGTTCCGAAGAAACAAGCCCGCAAGAAACAACTTCTGCAAGTCAACAGGAGGAGTCAACTTCGGGGGGGATTGAAGCCCCGCCGGAGAATGAAGAAAAGCCAGGGGAGCAAGAACCCGTTACACGGGATTCGGGGCAACCGGAAAAGGAAAAATCGCCCGACGAACCGGAAAAACCTGGGGAAAATGAGGAACCACTTGAAACTTCAGGCGAAACCGAAGGTGAAGATCATGATGATGAAGAACTTGAGGAAGAGGAACCAGCCAGCGAAGAAGAAATAGAGGCCAGTTACGACAAGCTTTCCAGGGAAGAGCTGGTGAGTAAGCTGGAAGAGCTGGTGCAAGAAGATAATATTAATACCATCAAAACCAGGGTGGCCCTGATCAAGGTTACTTTCCACAAGCTGAACAAAGAAGCCCGCGAAAAACGCTACAATGATTTTCTTTCAGACGGTGGTAATGCCGAAGATTTCCAGGCAGTGGAAGATGAGGTCGAAACGCGCTTTAACCAAGCCTTTAACATATACAAGGAGAAGAAAGCCCGCCACATAGAAGAGCAGGAAAAGGTCAAGCAGGCTAACCTGGAAGAAAAGAAAAAGATACTGGAAGAGCTCAAGGAGCTGATCAATTCCGAAGAATCGCTTAAAAAAACCTACGATGACTTCCGTGATCTGCAGGAACGTTGGAAACATGCAGGCATGGTGCCCAAAGCCGAAGTGAATAACTTGTGGCAGAACTATCATTTCCTGGTAGAAAAGTTTTTCGATAAGGTTAAGATCAACAAAGAGCTGCGTGATCTCGATATGAAGAAAAACCTCGAGGCCAAGGTGGAGCTTTGTGAAAAAGCCGAGGAATTGTTGATCGAGTCTTCCATCACTAAATCATTTAAGGAATTACAAAAGCTTCATGATAAGTGGCGCGAGATAGGCCCCGTTCCACGTGATCAGAAGGATAATATTTGGGAGCGCTTCAAAGCTACTTCCGATAAGATCAATCAGCGCCGCCGCGAGTATTTTGCCAAGATGCGCGAAGAGCAGGAAAAAAACCTGGCGTCAAAGGCAGCCCTTTGCGAAAAAGCTGAGCAGCTCCTGGAAGAGGAACCCCAAACCATTAAGGAATGGCAGAAAAAAACCGATGAGATCAACGAACTACTGCGTATCTGGAAGTCCATCGGCCGGGTGCCCAAAAAGCATAACGAAGAGATTTGGAACCGATTCAAGGCCTACCTGGATACTTTTTTCTCCAACAAGAAGGTATTCTTCAACAAGATCAAACAGCAGCAACTGGAAAACTACAACCTGAAACTGGATCTTACCCAGCAGGCCGAAGCGCTTAAAGACAGCACCGACTGGAAGAATGCTACCCGTGACTTGATCAACCTGCAAAAGGAATGGAAAAAGATCGGGCCGGTACCCCGTAAGCATTCCGATAAGATCTGGAAGCGCTTTAGGGCGGCTTGCGATGAATTTTTTAACCGCAAGCAGGATTATTTCTCCAACATTAATGAGCGGGAAGCCGAAAACCTCAAAATCAAGCGTGAACTGATCGACAAGGTGAAGAACTTTGAACTGGGCGAGGATCGTAAAGCCAATTTGGATGCACTTAAGGAATTCCAGCGGCAATGGATGGAAGTAGGCTATGTTCCCATCAAAGAAAAAGATAAAGTGCAGCAGCAGTTCCGCGAAGCCATTAATGAGCAGTTCGAAAGGCTTAAAGTCAACGCTGTGGAAGCTCGTGCACTAAATTATCAAACCCACCTGGAATCCATCAGGGAATCCAAAGACTCCAATGAAGCTGATCGCATCCTGAACAAAGAGCGCAAGATCATTCAAAATAAGATCAGTAAGTTGGAAGAGGATTTGCAGCTTTGGGAAAACAACATTGGTTTTTTGGCCAACTCGAAAAATGCCAATGTGCTCAAACAGGAATTCGAGCAAAAGATCGATAAAGCCCGGCAGGAACTTAAAACCCTTAAAGCCAAGCTGAAGGTGCTTAGAACGACAAGGAATAACGACTAAGGCGGCAAGCCCGGCTTTGGTTACCACGCAATAGCAACATAAAGAAAGCACGGAAAAACATCATAAACCATGGCAGCAAATACATTTGGACATATACTCCGGCTTACCACTTTTGGTGAGTCGCATGGTGTTGCCATAGGTGGTGTGCTCGATGGCTTTCCGTCCGGTATCCGGATCGATTTTAATTTTATAGATGCTATGCTCCGGGAACGACGACCCGGGAGCAAAGCAGGAAGCACACAGAGACGCGAAGCGGATGAGGTGGAATTTTTATCCGGAATTGCCGAAGGTGTTTCCCTGGGAACGCCCATTGCTTTCCTGATCAGGAATAAAGACAAGCGCTCCAAGGATTACAGCCATCTTAAAGACCTTTACCGCCCTTCTCATGCCGATTATACCTATCAAAGCAAATACGGTATCCGCGATCATAAAGGCGGGGGAAGGGCTTCTGCTCGTGAGACCGTGGCCCGGGTAGTGGGAGGAGCCCTTGCGCAGCAACTGCTTTGGGAAAAGAAGGTGGATATTGCAGCCTGGGTGAGCCGGATTGGCGTGATACAAAGCAATAAACAACCCACAAGGGAAGAAATTGAAGTTGCCGCCGGCGATCCCCTTTATTGTCCTGATCAGGAAGCTTCGCAAAAAATGAAAGCTTATCTTGATGAACTTCGCCAGCAAGGCGATTCGGCCGGAGGTATCATTAGCTGCTCCATAATCAAGGTTCCGGCCGGATGGGGCGAACCGGTTTTTGATAAGTTGCACGCCGACCTTGGCAAAGCTATGTTAAGCATTAATGCCGTTAAGGGCTTTGAATACGGTTCGGGCTTTTCAGCTGCTTCCATGCAAGGTTCACGGCATGCCGATGAGTTTTATTATGATAAAGCGGGAAACAACATCAGAACCCGCACCAATTATTCAGGGGGTATTCAGGGAGGGATCTCCAACGGGGAGGAGATTTTTTTCAATGTGGCCTTTAAACCGGTATCTTCCATAGGTAAACAACAGCAAACCGTTGATAAAAAGGGGAAGTCGCAAAGTTTTCAGGTCCAGGGCCGCCACGATGTGTGCGTGGTCCCAAGGGCAGTGCCTATCGTTAAAGCCATGGCTGCTTTGGTGCTGGCCGATCATTACCTGCTCAATAAAAGATATTCCTGAGCATGAACCCCGGTGCAAGACAATTTGTTTTATAAACTCTATAAATGGCATAAAAATAAAGCATTATGAAAGCTTTCTTACGAGTTTTATTCATTGTGATCATCCTGATCGTGTTGGCACTGTTCATTATTCCCATGTTTTTCGAAGATGAGATAGCCGAACGGGTCAAGCAGGAGGCCAATAAGCAAGTGGATGCCCAAATCGAATTTACCGGTGTCAATTTGAGCCTTATCCGGGCGTTCCCCGATTTCAGTCTGGCGGTAAATGATTTCAGTATTGTCGGCGCTAACGAGTTTGAGGGAGATACACTTGTAAACATGCAGTCGCTTTTTGTAACGGTTGACTTGTTTAGTGTTTTTGGCGGTGATCAGTATGTGCTGAAACGCCTTGAACTGAGTAAGCCCGAGATCATGCTGCGGGTGCTTAAAAGTGGCAAAGCCAATTGGAACATAGTAGCAGCCCCCGAAGAGGAAGCCCCTCCGGAAGCTAAAACCGATACCACCGGCGGGGTTAGCATCAAACTAAATAATATTAGTGTGACCGGTGGTGAATTTGCCTACCGGGCTGAGGATATCAATACCATAGTGGCTATGCGTGATCTGGACCTTTCGGTGAGCGGTGATTTTACAGCCGGGGTTACCACCCTTAAAACCAAAGCTATCATTGGCCGTTTCCTGCTGGGCTACCAGGGGGTGAATTATGTCGATGGCGCCAAGGTGGCACTTGATACTGATTTTGAAGCGGATTTGAACAAATATAAATTCGGTTTTGAAAAAGGGGCCTTATCCATTAATGATCTTGGACTTTTAATTGACGGATATTTTATGTTGATGGATCAGGGATATGATATGGATATTGCATTTGAAGCCGAAGAGAGTGATTTCAGAAGTTTCCTCTCACTGGTTCCCCCCATTTATGCCAAAAATTTCGAATCGATAAAAACTAGCGGTAAGCTGGCGTTTGACGGATTTGTCAGAGGCCTCTATACCGGGGAGCGTATCCCCGGCTTTGAACTGAATATCGGGGTAAAAGATGGCTTTTTCCGTTATCCTGAAATGAATGCAGAGGTCAGTGAGATTTTTATCAATACCCACATCCGCAATAACGGTTATGATGTGGATAATACGGTGGTTGATGTGAAGCAGTTTCGTATGAAAATGGCCGATAATCCTTTTAAGGCCGGGGTTTATGTTAAAACCCCCATTAGCGATCCTTACATCGATGCCGATATGAAAGGAACCATCAACCTGGAGACGGTGAAAAGCATTTATCCCCTGCCGGAGGATATGAAGATTTCGGGAGAGGTGAATGTTGATCTGGCCCTCCAGGGTAATATGTCTTCCATTGAAAAGAAACAATATGATCAGTTTAAAGCATTGGGATATTTCCATGCCAAGGATTTTTCCTATCAAAGCCTCGATTTTCCGCAGGGCCTGAGCATACCTGCTGCCCAGATAAATGTTTCGCCACAGTATCTCGACCTGGTCAACCTTGATTTTAAGTATGGACGAAGTTCTCTTAAGGCCAGGGGTAAGGTGAACAACTACCTGGCTTATGCCATGCAGGATGGTACCCTGGATGGCAACCTGGAATTGCGGTCGGAGTATTTTAATATGGATGAGTTTATCCCCGAATCTGAAGAAAGCGAAGATCCCGGAGAGCAAGATGCACCATCGACCGGTGAAACCGTATCAGATACCATCGGCGCCCGCGAGGGCGTATTTAGGGTGCCTGAGCGTATCAATTTCCTGATGAATGCCGAATTCGATAAACTGGTTTATGATAATATCACCATGAAGAATGCGGTGGGAACCCTGCGTATTGCCAATCAAAAGGTGATCATCGAAGGCATAGAAAGCCAAATTGCCGGCGGTAAAGTAATGATGGAAGGTGAGTATAACACTTACCGCGTGGAGCAACCTGAGGTGAGGATGGACCTGGATATTAACACCATTGATTTTAGGCAGGCGTATAATACCTTTATGGTGGTTGAAAAGTTCGCTCCCATAGCCGAAAAGATACAGGGAACCTTTTCCACAGGTTTTCAATTTACCACCAAACTGGGCAATGACATGATGCCGGTATATGAAACCCTGAATGGCGGTGGACGTCTTCAAACATCACCGGTAAAAGTTAACAATGTAAACACATTGCAAAAAATTGCCGGCTCCCTGAAAATGGATCAGCTAGAAAGCCTGGATCTGAACCGGGTGAATTTATCCTTTACATTTGAAAACGGAAAATTGCATGTTGATCCATTTGACATACAGGTGGGGAACATCAAATCGGAAGTACAGGGATGGACTTCCTTTGATCAATCCATAAATTATACCCTCGATTTCACCTTGCCCAAAGGTTCATTTGGCAAGAAAGCCACCGGTGTACTGAATGATCTGGCTCAAAAGTCGCTGGGACAAGGTATTAAGATAGGTGATGCCTCTTCGGTAAACGTAAAGGTTGATGTTACCGGTACCACTTCCGATCCGAAGATTTCAACCAGTTTGAAAGGAACTGGTAAACGGGTAAAGGAGCAGGTAAAGGAAAAGATCGAGGAAAAAATAGAAGAAAAGAAGGAACAGGTAAAAAAAGAAGCCAAAGAAAAAGCCGGGGAACTCATCAAAAAAGCCAATGAGCGGGCCGAACAGATTTTGAACCAGGCCCGTAATCAGGCTGAGAACATCAAGAAGGAAGCCCGCCGGCAGGCACAGAAAATCCGCAACGAAGCTGACCGCCAGGCCCAAAAGGTGATCAACGAAGCCGAGGGTAAGGGTATGCTCCAAGAGATGGCTGCCAAAAAAGCGGCGGAAAAGATTCGCAATGAAGCTGACAAAAAAGCCAATAAAGTGGTTAAAGAAGCCGACCAGCGAGCCGACAACATAGTTAAAAAAGCTGAAAAACAAGCTGAAAAAATCCGGGAAGAAGCCCGCGAAAAAGCCGGCGGTGGTTGATCATAAGGAATTAAGTCTCATTCCAGATTTTCCACGATTCTTCGGCCTGGCGTTTAAACATCTCCAGGCCGTTTTTTGTATCGGCCCCATAACGGCGGGCGGTCTTTAGGAATGCGGTGAGAGCGGGGTTATAGATCAAATCATAACAGAGGTGATCAGGTGTGAGCATTTCATAGGGCAGGGCTGGGGCTTCCTCTTCCTCGGGATGCATTCCTACCGGGGTAGCATTAATAATAAGGCGGTGTTTTCTCATGATCTGCCGGTTCAGCTCGCCATACCCCAGGTGCTTTCCGGCATAGGGTTGACGGCTTACCACCTGGTAGGATATCCCCAGCTTGATCAGGGCATAAATAACCGCCCTGGCTGCACCACCGGTCCCCAGTACCAAGGCATGTTGATGGTGTTCCTTAAGCAAGGGCTGCAATGATTCGCTAAAGGCGATCCAATCGGTATTGAAACCGGTAAGTTTTGGCTGTTCACCACTCCTGCTGATGTGCAGCACATTCACCGCACCTATATTCCGCGCGTGCTCCGAAAGCTGATGAGTGTATTTGATTACCGCTTCTTTGTATGGAATGGTCACATTAAGACCTTTGAGGTTGGTATAAGCCCTCACCATCTCGGGGAGCATTGCCAGGTTTTCAATGGGAAACAGGCGGTAGGCCGCATCGGTGATGCCCTCGCGCTCGAGCTTATGCCGGAAATAATCCTGCGAATAGGAATGGTAAAGGGGAAATCCGATAAGACCGTATAATGTCATACTGTTATCCTTCTTTTACTTCGGCGTATTTTTCTATAAGTGCGATACTGATAAACCCAATGACCATCAACACCAGTGCAAATAATACATGATTGTCGAATTGCCCGGGTGAGGTCAATTGATACCTTGCTATGATCTTTTCCCCATCTTTTATAAGTGGTTCGCCCGCTTCGTTCATAGCATAAATGGTGTTTTTCCAGGGCCAGATCACACTGAGTGATCCTAAAATAAAACCGGTGAGCAAAGCGATTGTTTGATCTTTGTATTTTTTGAAGATCCATGAAAGCAAATGGGAAAAACCCAGCAATCCAACAATAGCCCCAATAAGAACCGGAAATAGTATATCGAGCCTCACATTATTTATGGCATCAATGGCGACCAGTTGGTAATTGCCCATTAAAATCAATATAAACGAGCCTGACAGCCCGGGCAGTATCATGCTGCAAACGGCCGCCACCCCGCAAAGCATCAAATAAATAAAACCATCGTTCTCGGTTGCCGGATTAAGCATGGTAATGGAAATTGCCGCTGCAGTTCCAATAATAAAGGTGATCACTACGCTGGCAGTCCATTTATTGACTGTTTTTCCTACAAAATAAACCGAGGCGAGGATCAGTCCAAAGAAGTAGGACCAAATGTAAACGGGGTAATGTTGAAAAAGAAAGTCGAACAGCCGGGCCAGGGTCACAATGGCAATGATCACCCCGCCAAATACAGCAAAAAGGAAATACAGGTCGGTATGCTGGATAAAACTTTTAATCCTGCCCGAAAAAAGCAGCTTAGCGGCTGTAAGATTAAATGATTTGATCGCATTGATCAATCGCTCAAAAATGCCGGTGATCAAGGCGATGGTTCCTCCCGAAACCCCGGGGATCACATTGGCGGCGCCCATAGCTATCCCTTTCAGGACAGTGAAAACATGCCTCAACATAATGTTCAATTAGCGTTTGGAAGTTATTCTTCTTGATCTTCTTCTGAATCCTCGGCTTTGAGTTCAAGTTCTTTCATTTCCTCCGGCAGGTTAAGGAAGAAAGTATCGCCGCGCAATCCCAGCCTTAATGTTTCCAGGGGGATGATTTCGTGAGGTGCAATGTTACCCAGGTTGACATTTGCCCCAAACTCCTTGATAAACCATACCTGCTGCGATTTTTGGGGAGATTCCCACAATATCTTATCCAGTGGTATTTTGGAGAGAATTTTACTTACCAGCGCTACATGGGGCATTCCGCTTGGCCTGTATATCCCGACCGTCCCACTTTCGCGCGACTCGGCAATAACCTTGAAAGAACCGGCCTGCAATTCGGTTTCCATCATATTGATCCATTTGGTGGGGGCAATGAGGATGCCCGATTGCTTGGAGCCTACCTCCGAAAGCACCGTGAAATCCTTCGATAGATCATTGATCAGTTCACATTTACGATCATGATCAATGTAGATGGAGCCGTCGGAGACTTCAACCACATCGATTTTAAGCTTTTTTACGAACTTTTTGAATTCTTCGTATTTATCTCGGATCAAAAAAGCTTCGAACAGGGTTCCTCCTAAATATACCTTAATATTGGCATTTTGATATATCTTGATTTTCTTTTCCACATGATTGGTTACCATGCAAGTGCCGAATCCGAGCTTGATAAAATCGATCAATTCTCCGGCTGTGTCAACAAGGTCTTCTGCCTCACGTACACTCAATCCTTTGTCCATTACCATGGTTACGCCGGTATTTCTTGGCTTTTCCGGGCGCTCCGGTAAATATGACAGCAATTCCTTCATAAGTTTTTGTGCTTTAAATGTCCCTATGTTAAATTAATTTTCACTATTATCGCTATCGGCTTCGCGGATCAACTGAATCAAGGCAGGGTTACCCGAGAGTTCGGGCGCATATTCGAACAGATCCCCATAAGCTTTAGGGTTCATAATTAACCCGATGGCAAATTGTTTAATGGCTTCATTAACCTTGCCGCCGCTCATCAGGTAAGCTACCTTGCGGTATACCAGATCCACGTTATCGGGTTGCTGGTTAATGCCCTGATCGATAATTTCAAGGGCTTTATCATAAGATCCCTGCTGATCGTAGAGGGATGAATAATCAGCCCATATGTCATTATTGGTCGGATCGAGACGGATCACTTTCTTATAGGCCTTTTCGGCCTCACTGATCTTACCGGCTTTGTATAAGGTGTCGCCATACATATACCAATATTCCGGATTATCAGGCTCAAGCTTAATGGCTTTATACATGTAATGCAGTGCCTGGAAATGATGACCGATCTCATCCTTAACCATTCCAATGCCCATCCATGCATCGGCAAACATCTCATCCTTTTCAATGGATTTACGATAATAAAAAGCTGCCTGACTATAATTTGTCAATTTTTCGTAAGCCTCACCAATGTAATAATAGGTCATGGAATCCGGGTCCTCGAATTCAAAGGAATCGGTATAGGCCTGGATAGCTTCGGTATGTTTATCCATAGTTGCCAGCGAGTTGGCCTTATTGAAATATGCCGGGGTATAGGATGGATCAATGGCAATTACGAAATCGAAAGCGTCTATGGCTTTTTCGCTCATATCCAGGTTGTTGTAATCTACTCCCAGATTAAACCATGCAGCTCTGGAGTAAGGGTGCTCATCGATAAAAGTGGTGAAAAAGCTTACGCTTTCCTCAAGCCGGTTGGTAATTTCATAGCAAAAAGCCAGTTCGTTCAGTATCGACTCGCTTTCGGGACTGTATTTCAGGGCTCGCTTCAGGAAATAAATGGCCCGGTCATAATCGCCCATGTTTTCATATTCGAAGGCAATGTTCGAATAGACCTCCTCGGGTGATTCAGCTTCCTTAATGGCCTTGTTATATTCTTCAATCGCTTTATTATAGTTGCGCAACTGGCTGTATATGGAGCCTTTGGTCATAAAGATCTCTGTATTGAACGGGTCGATATTCTCAATGTCATTCAGTAGGTTAAGCGCCTTAGAAGCCTGGTTGAGCGATACAAAGAGTTTGGCCCGTTTTAACTGGAAGCTCACGCTGGTGGGATGTTGTTGTTGGGCGTAATCGAGGGCAAGACGGCTTTTATTAATATCTTTATTCTCGAAATAATGATCGATGATCGCCTCGAAGTCCTCCACATCAAAAAAGTATTGTGATCCGTGATCGATCATCTCTTCAAACCGCCTTACAAGCAATTCGCTGTACTGATCATTATGTTGATTAAAGTCGTTGTTCATGGTTTATTTTCATATTCAAACCGTTTTCATTATGCAAAATTAAGCATTTTATATTGTCTGCCAGCATTTACCTCACATAACAAAAATATTGAATTATTATTACCACCCAATTAAATTCCTTTTTATTTATTAACGGTTTACAAAAGTTTTCAACAGGAGGGTGAGGATTGTAGGAGCCTATTGATGTTGAATTCCACTTGTGGTATTGAGGAAGGTCGGAAATAGACTGGAAATCAGGGCGTAGTGTATAGAATAGCAGGCCTCCTGGCTTGTATATGTGATTTAGGTTTTAGTCAAGTAATGCCAGGTTCTGAAGACAATTGCATATTATCGCGAAACGCTGAAAAAGATATTTCGATCCTTCCAGCCCGATCGTTTATGAGATACTTAAACACGGCAGGGAAATTAAGATAGATGCAGCCTGAGTAGCATTACATCCTAATGCTTTGTATTCATTTATTTTTGCTCCCACGGTATAATTCTAATCCCTAACTTAGCAATTCATTAAAGTATGCCCCGAAACTTAACCGGGTAAACAATTGTTCTTAACAAAGAAGGTTTAATTTTGCAGGCTCTTAAATAAAACGGCTAATTACATGACACTTATAAAATCGATCTCGGGTATCAGGGGAACCATTGGGAAAAAAGAGGGCGATAACCTTACGCCGCTTGATATTGTGAAGTTTACTACGGCTTTTGCTTTGTTCATCCAGGAAAAGAACAGAGGAAAAAAAGTAAAAATAATAACCGGACGCGACGCCCGCATCTCGGGAGATATGGTCAATCATTTGGTTACAGGTACCTTGATGGGCATTGGTGTGGATGTAGTTGATCTTGGCCTTTCCACAACACCAACTGTCGAAGTGGCCGTTACAGACCATCAGGCTGATGGCGGCATTATCATCACCGCCAGCCATAATCCAAAACATTGGAATGCCCTTAAATTGGTGAATAACAAGGGTGAATTTATCTCCGGTGATGACGGTGAAAAAGTCCTGGAACTGGCCGGGCAAGGTGGCTGGGAATATGCCAATGTCGACAAGCTTGGAATATACCAAACCGATCATAACGCTATTGAGCGTCATATTGATAAAATATTGGCATTGCCTTTGGTGAACGCCGATGCCATTGCAAAGGCTAACTTTACAGTGGCCATCGACTGTGTGAACTCCACCGGCGGGTTGGCTATACCCAAATTGCTTAGAAGATTAGGTGTGAAAAACATTGAAGAAATATTTACCGAGCCCAACGGACGTTTTCCCCACAATCCCGAACCACTCGCTGAAAATCTCTCGGAAATATCCGATTTGATCGACAAGAAGAAAGTAGATGTAGGTTTTGCCGTTGATCCTGATGTGGACCGGTTAGCGATTGTAAAGGAAGATGGTGAAATGTTCGGTGAAGAATACACCCTGGTGGCGGTAACCGATTATATATTGCAGCATAAGAAAGGCAACACGGTTTCCAATCTTTCTTCAACAAGGGCTTTACGCGATATTACCGAAAAAGCCGGTGGAAGCTATGTGGCTTCGGCAGTTGGAGAAGTGAATGTGGTTGAAAAAATGAAGGAAACCCAGGCGGTAATCGGTGGAGAAGGAAACGGTGGGGTAATTTATCCCGATCTCCACTACGGCCGTGATGCCCTGGTAGGGATAGCCCTGATATTAAGTTACATGGCTATTTCGGGGAAGAGTATTTCACGCTTGCGTAAAACCTATCCTGATTATGCCATCTCGAAAAATAAAATTCAGCTTTCCCCGGAAATTAAGCTGGATTTAATTCTCAAAACCATGGCTGAAAAATATAAACGCCATCCTCAAAATACCATTGATGGGTTAAAAATAGAATTTGAAAATTCTTGGGTGCATTTGCGCAAATCAAACACCGAACCCATTATCAGGATCTATTCCGAAGCTGAAAACCAGCATAGTGCCGAGGTACTGGGCGAAAAGATCATGAGTGATATCAGGGAGATCATCCGGGGGGAGTAGAATGATAGGAGCAAATAAGCATACTGTTCCGGCTATTTTTCATAATTTTACGCACCTTTAACAACTGAATTACTGAACTATGGCAGGTAACTCGTCGAGCAAACGCAGGAAGGTCAGGTACCGGAAGATCACCTTTAAACTGTCGACCAAGGAAAAATCTGTTATCGATCGCTTTTGCCGGACCAACGGCATAACTCCGAATAAATTCTACAAAACTGCCATCCGTGAGTACCTTCAGAACAACTCCGAAATGAAGGAAGCGGACTTTATCCTCGAAAACCAGCTCAAGCTATTCGATCCCGATGATAACGGCGATGTGGAAGAATCCCCGGAGGAGGAAGATGTTCGGAATGTTGAGGAATTTAACCCCCGAGGGGATTAAATGACCACCTGGCCGCGGCAGGCGGGTAAAAATAACGCCGAAAATTTTCTTGCCCCATTCAATCCGTTTGCATGAAAGGATTTACGATAATGTAGGCTTCTGAAGGTACAGTTTCTTTTGATGCGAACCTGGGGTTCTGTTTTTATTCCGACAATGAATCCTTATAAAGTGTACGGTTAACAATGGACCGGCCCAGGGTGACCTCATCGGCATATTCCAACTCATCACCAAAAGAGATACCGCGGGCAATGGTGGTGATCTTTAAATCAAGCTCCTTTATTTGTTTATAGATGTAGAAATTCGTAGTGTCGCCTTCCATAGTGGTGGGCAGTGCCAGGATCAGCTCATTTACCCCGTTGTTTCTGATGCGGTTTACCAGCGCTTCTATGCTAAGATCGGAAGGACCTATGCCATCCATGGGCGAAATGATGCCCCCCAGCACATGATAAACCCCTTGGTACTGCGATGTATTTTCAATGGCCATTACATCCCTTACATCTTCCACCACACATACTTTGGTATGATCGCGAGCCGGATTGGAGCATATATCACAGATTTCCTTATCGGAAATATTATGACAGGTTTTGCAATACTTGACCTCCTGGCTCATCTTGATAAGTGCATTACCCAGTAACTCCACATCTTTTTTATCCTCCTTAAGCAAATGCAGCGCCAGCCTGAGGGCGGTTTTCCGGCCTACGCCCGGTAGCTTGGAAAGCTCATTAACAGCTTCTTCAAGTAATTTCGATGGATATTCGGTCAATTTATTTCCTCCTTTTAGCTGCTGCAAAGTTAACCTGATTCATCATTCTCCTCAAAAGAATTCATAATGAATTCACTAATTTTGGAAACCCTTAAATAATCAGGAAACGAAAGCGTTTGATTAGAAAAATGTCTGTTTATGCGAATAAAAGTGGTGTTATTGATCATCTCAATGGTGTTCTCCGGTTATCTTTTCGGTCAACAACCCGATACCCTGAATAAGACCGATGAACAAGGCCGGAAACAAGGATATTGGCAAAAGAAAGAAGAAGGGGTTTTGCAATATGAGGGCCGGTTTGAAGACGGCAAACCTGTTGGCATTTTCCGGTATTACTATCCCAGTGGAAAAATTAAGGCCAAAACCCACTTTATTGATAATAGCCGGGTGGCATATACCACCACCTTTTATCCCGATGGAAAGGTGATGGCCCGGGGAAAATACATCGACAAACAAAAAGACAGCCTGTGGATGTTCTATAACCGGCGAGGCGACCCAGCCTCGGCCGAATATTATGATAAGGGCATAAAGGATAGTATTTCCTACACCTTTTATCCCGACAGTACGGTAGCGGTGGAAACCCATTATCAAAATGGCCAACAGCATGGTTCCAAAAAGGCCTTTTTTACCAATGGAAATCTAAAATCCCATATCCAGTACCGGAATGATAAAAAGGATGGAAAAGCGCGGTTTTATTATATGGATGGAACGCTTAAGATCAAAGGTCATTATAATAACGGCTTGAAAACAGGCCAGTGGACCTATTACACCGAAACAGGTGAAAAGGCCAGGCAAGAAGTTTATAAAAATGGCTATAAGCTTAGCGACAGCACCTTTATTGAACCTGAAAAATGGCCTGATTCGGTAGATGTGAAGAAAAAGAAAAAATCATTGGATTTGGATTGATCTCTATTCTGTATATTTGCCGCAAGAAGGGATGGGGTCATTATCAACATAAATGATGAGCATATGTTGTTAATTGTAAGAAAGTTATTGGCAGGGTTAACAAAACAGGTAGAGAATTATTAAGGAATAATCGATATAAATCACAAAACTATGATCCAGCGTTTACAAAGTATTTATTTATTTGTTGCATTTGTAGCAGCTTTACTTTTATTTTTCTTTCCTATGGCCAGTTTTCTGAGCGATATGGAGTATTATAAATTTTACATATACGGCCTTGAAAACATGGCTCCCGAAGCCGGCAACGCCTATATCATCAATCAATGGTACACCGTACCCCTTATTATTTTGGGAGTTGCACTTGGTTTCATCGCACTGGTGACTATTTTCCTGTATAAGAATCGCTTGCTGCAAATAAAGTTGATCAAGATCGATATTTTAGTTAATGTTTTACTCATCGGACTGTTTTTCCTGTTATATATGCCGGTGGTGGAAGATGCCATAGGAGTAGCCCCCGAATATGGGAGGGAAATTGGCATCTATTTGCCGCTTATCTCATTGATTTTTTTAATACTGGCGCACAGAGGTATTAAGAAAGATGAGAAGATTGTACGGGCCGCCGACCGCATCCGTTAGCCTTTACTCCGTTTCATCTCAATAACTTCGAGGTCTTCAATGCGGTTGCCGTCTATATAAAACCGTACCATGGTAATCATTTTATGAAGGCCCGATTTGCCGGCAGCGCCTGGATTTATGTGAAGCATTTTGCGTTTATGGTCATTCATGACCTTTAAAATATGGGAATGCCCGCTGATGAATAATTGTGGTTTTTCTTTATCGATGATTTGCCGGGCTTCCCTTTCATAGCGCTTGGGATAGCCGCCAATGTGCGTCATAAACACCTTTACCCCTTCACAATAAAAAAGCTGGTTTTTGGGATGCACGGAGCGTATGTCCTGCCCGTCGATGTTTCCATACACAGCGCGCAAGGGTTTAAAGCCGCTTAACTTATCTGCCAGGGCAATGGTGCCTATATCGCCGGCATGCCATATTTCATCCACTTTGCCAAAGGCTTCAAAAACATCGGGGGGCAAGTAGCCATGCGTGTCTGATAGTAAACCAATCCGTGTCATATATTGCGAATATCTGAAGCCCTGATCCAGCCTTCGGAGCCATTTTCAATCCTGATCTCCCGCCAGTCGCCGATCTTTCTTTTTACTTCCACTTTGGTTCCTTCATGGATCACAAATAAATCGCCGCTATCCTCGTCGGGTTCACTTTTCACAGTTACCGAAGGCGTAAACACGATGGCTTGGGTTTCCGTTTTCACTTCCCGGTATTGATCATAGGTAATACCGGTGGCAACAAGCGTGAGGAAAGTAAAAACCACACCCATCCAGAAAGCTGTTTTACGGGTATTGTATCCTTTTCCCAGGATAAATATGATAAAGCTGATCGCCAGCAAAAAGAAACCTGCCATGCTGACTTTGGCCCATTCATCGGGTGCAAATACCTTTTTAAGATCTTTCCACCAGCGGATGTAGAAAAGCTCAGGAACTTTATCGATCTTGTCCGGTATCTGTTCCCGCGCCATTTCCAGGTTGTGTTTTATGTCTTGGTCATTGGGTGCCATTTGCAGGGCACGCTCATAATAGAGGATAGCCCAGGGCATATCGTTCTTCTTGAAAAATGCATTCCCCAGGTTGTAATACAATTCGGACGAAACATATCCGGTATCGATGGCCTGCCGGTACAGCGAAATGGCATCATTGTACATACCTTCGGTATAAAGCCGGTTGGCTTGCGAAACCAGGGTGTCAAGCTGCCGGTTTGATTCATCGGCAAAGCCCAGGCTTATGCTCATACTGAAGAATATAAGTACAATTGCTTTTTTCATGCGTGTTTTATTTCAATTCCTTTTCTATCCGGGTAATTACCGCCAATGCCCGCTGATATACCCTCTCCATAGTGTAATCCTTATCCCCGGGGGCATAGCGGGCAAACTCACATTGGTTGATAATATCCGTCAATTCATCAATATTTTCGTGGCTTACCTGGTGATTGCTTAATATTTCCACAGCTTTATCGCCCGAAAGCTCGCTTTGGGGGATATTGAAGCGATCGCCCAGGTATACCCACAGCGCTTTCAACACAGCTTCATAAAACATATCCTCTTCATTGGCCTTCATTTTCTTTCGGGCGAATTTCAGATGCTTGCGCGCAACCTTGGTGGCCTTGCGGGTTTTAATAAAATCAGCCTCACGGCTCCGGCGTTTTTGCTCATAGCGCACCAGCAAGGCAATAAGGATTCCTAGCACAGGGATGGCTAAAAGGATGTAAAACAAACCCGAGCCAATGAACCATGCCCCCTGTCGCTGCCAGTTAAAGGGTGGTGTTTTTAAAAACCGGATATCCTTGCTCAGGTATTGGATATCCTCCTGACTGGTACCCGAATATGTTGTCCCCGGTGCTCCGCCTGTTCCCTTGGTCACTTCTATTTCAAATTCAGGAGCGCTTTGCGAAATGTACTTTTCCTTCACCGGATCGAAATAAGTAAATGTTACCGGCCCTATGCTGTAATTACCAGCCATCCTTGGAATGATGGTGTATTCAAATGTTTTTGTTCCTGATATGCCTTGGTTGACTGATTTATTGATATTGGAATTGATCTCCGGGTCATACACCTCGAAATCAGGGGGGAACTTGATATCAGGTTCTTCCAGTAGCTTGATATTGCCGCTTCCCCTTACGCTAAAATTCAGGTTGATGGCTTCGTTGGTTTTAACCTGTTTTTTATTGATGCTGGAACTGAAATTGTATTTTCCTACAGCTCCATTGAATGAGGCCGGGCGATTGGACATAGGAAGCGGTTTAACATCGATGGTTACGGGATTGGAAGCTATATCCAGGCGGACATTATCGTAGCTGTCGAAAAAATCATCAAAAAAACTCCGGCGTGAGCGTTGTTGCTTCTTTACGCGGGCCATGATCTCCATTTCCAGGGGTTCGGTTGTGAGTTCGCCGGTTTTTTGTGGGTATAGTGCGTCGTAGCGGATTTCGGCCACCAGGTAGCGATGCCCTTTAATATTGCGGTAATATTGATTGGCCCTGCTATTTTGGTCGGTGAGGGATTGTACCCAAAAACCGGGGTAAGCTGGCTCACTTTTCGATTTATGATCGGCTATATTAACGCGGGTGTATAATTTATAGGTTATAATGACCTCTTCGCCCAAATAGGGATTTTTATTGTTAACCGTGGCGCGGATAAAGATATCATCGTCCACATCCGGCTCTTCCGTCTGCCGGTGTTGCCGCTTTTGCTGTTGTTGTCCCTGGGGTGAAGTTCCCTGTGAGCTGCCGGTAACCCTGATCGTTAAGGGATTAGATTCATAAGCTTCACCTTCGGCTTTTACCTTAGCCGGAGGAATGGTATGGGTTCCCGGTTCCCGGGCAACCAGCCAATAGGAGAACTCATAATTCACCGACCGGTTCATCTTACCGTTGATGATCTGTATGCTTGAGCTTGAAGACTGGTTAGGGCCCGATAAAATGCGGAATCCTTCAAAATCGGGAGGGCTAAAATCCGAGGCCTCGGCATTGACCGAATACGTTAACTGGAACCGCTGCCCGGCAGTAACCTGCTTGGGCGCCGAAGCCTTGAATTGCACATCCTGGGCTTGAGCCATGCTTGCCGTACCAAGTATGAAAAGAAGTATATGAATGATCCGCTTCATTACCGGGTTTATATTAATTGCGCTAAATTACCAGTCTTTCTCCGATTCTATCTTCTTACGCTTTAGTTTTTGCCGCCTGATCTCCTTCAGCAGCTTTTTCTCATCGTTTTTTAAAGCTTGCAGCATGCGCTGGGCATCTTCTTTGGAGATCTTACGCTGCTCCATTTTTTGTTGTTGCTGCTCTTGCTGATCCCCTTTCTTCTGCTGCTGATTCTGCTGTTGTTGTTTCTGTTGATCCTGTTGCTGCTTTTGCTTGTCCTGCTGCTGTTGATCTTGTTTCTGCTTGTCTTTTTGTTGCTGATCCTGGTTCTGTTGTTGCTGGTTTTTCTGTTTTTGCTGTTGTTGCTGCTGTTTCAGCTTCTTTGCATAGGCCAGGTTGTATTTGGTTTCCTGATCGTCAGGATTCAGTTTTAGCGCCTGCTTATAGGCATCGATGCTTTCCTGTATTTTTTTCGATTTCAACAGGCTGTTGCCCAGGTTGTGATAAGCTTGTGCCAGAGATTTCTTATCCACCTTTTTGTTTGTCATCCGGGAATAGTTTTGAGCAGCTTCTTTGTAGCCTTCCTGTTTGTAAAGTGAATTACCCAGGTTATACATGCCCTTATAATTGTCTTCATCCTTTTCGAGGGCATTGCGGTAGTTTTGCTCGGCTGCTTTGTATTCACCTTCTTCAAAAGCTTTATTGCCTTTTCTGACCAGCTTGTTGGGATTCTGTGCTTCGGTAAACAGGCTGATCAATAAAGCGATAGCAATTAATAATATGTGGATCAAAGTTTTCAGCATAAGCGCTTTTATTTTTTGAACGATAAATGTTAAGATCGATTTTCGAACAAGTTAAATCTCTTTGCCAGCTTGCTTTTCCGCGACGGGATCAGCAGTTCGATGATGAGCAACAATAATGCCGCACCGATAAAGTACTGGAATCTGTCTTCGTAATCGGAAAACACCCTGGTTTCAAACTCTTTCTTTTCCAGCTTATTGATCTCATCGAAGATCTGGTTCAAACCGGCCTGCACATTATTAGCCCTGACATAACTGCCATCGCCTGCGTCGGCCACTTGTTTGAGTAATGACTCATTCAGGCGGGTTACCACAGTATTACCGTTTTTATCTTTCTTGAACCCGACCTGCCGGTCACCCTGGTAAACCGGTATGGGTGCTCCTTCAGGCAGCCCCATTCCGATGGTGTAAACAGTAATACCTTCTTCCCGGGCTTTCCTGGCCTGTTCTAGGGCATCGTCTTCATGGTTTTCTCCATCGGTGATAACGATGATAGCTTTGCTGTGATCATTCTCCTGGAACGATTCCATGCTGGTTTCTATGGCTGCACCAATGGCAGTGCCTTGTGTGGGCACAGCGTCAGGTGATACCGAGGCCAGAAACATCTCTCCGGCCGCATAATCGGTGGTGATGGGCAGTTGTACATAAGCTTGTCCGGCAAATACCACCATGCCGATACGGTCGCCCCTTAGGCGGTCGAGAAGCCTTGAAATAGCTTGCTTTGACTTTTCCAGGCGGCTTGGCTTGATGTCTTGTGCCAGCATGCTTTTCGAAACATCCAGTGCGATCATTATATCAATACCCTTGCGCTCGGCTTCTTCCAGCCTGGAGCCTACTTGAGGATTGGCCAATCCGATCACTAAAAATCCGAAAGCTAGCAGGAATAAGATAAATTTTACCAATGGCCTGCCGCTAGTAGCATTGGGCATCAAACGGCTGATCACCTGATACTGGCCGAATTTTTTCAATACCCGCTTCTTCCACCTTACAGCCAGCCAAAACAGGATAATGAAAACCGGTAGCAATGCCAGTCCGTATAATAAATCGATATGTTCGAATCTGATCATTTCCATAAGACTAAGGTACTGAACGGAAAACCGTATTTCGCAGTATAAATTCTAATAGCAGCAATCCTGCCGCAAACAAGGCATATATTAAAAATTCCTCATTCTTCTTTTTATATTCAGTTACATCGATCTTGGATTTTTCCATGCGGTCTATTTCGCTGTAGATGTCCTGGAGCTTCTCCTTATCGGTGGCCCTGAAATATTTGCCCCCGGATATCTGCGCTACTTTTTGCAGCATTTCCTCATCGATATTCACATCCATTTGTTGATGCCTGATCCCGAAAGGTGTTTTTACCGGGTAGGGGGCTGTTCCTTTGGATCCCACGCCTATGGTATAAATGCGCACCCCGTATAGTTCTGCAATTTCGGCAGCCGATTGGGGATCAACCGAACCGGCATTGTTCACACCATCGGTTAGAAGAATGATCACTTTACTGACAGCCTTGCTGTTGCGCAAGCGATCAACCGAAGTTGCCAATCCGTCACCGATGGCGGTTCCATCCTCGATCATGCCACTTTCAATATCATTCAATAAATTGACAACCACCGAATGATCGGTTGTTAGCGGACATTGCGTAAAGCTCTCCCCGCTAAAGACCACCAGGCCAATGCGGTCGTTGGGCCGGTTTTTTATAAACTCGATAGCCACATCTTTGGACGCTTCCAGGCGGTTGGGCTTGAAATCCTGGGCCAGCATACTGCTCGAGATGTCGCTGGCAATCACCACATCAATACCTTTAATAGAGATGTTTTTCCGGCTCAATGATGATTGTGGCCGGGCAAACGCAATGACCAGCAGTGCCAATGCAATTATCCGGAATGCAAATAACAGGTGATACAGGTATTGCCTGGCGCTTTTGCGGGTGTTCTCAAACACCTCGGTGGTCGATACCTGTATCTCTGCTTTGTTGCGATGACGGCGCCAAATGTACCATCCCACCATCAGGGGTATGATGATGAGCAGGTAGAGAAATCCGGGATTGGCAAATGTTATATCGCTAAACATCATTCTGTTATTCTCCTGTTATCGCTGTTGTTTGTTTCCTGCGACGGTTCATCGCTTTGTTCTTTGTATACCGGTTGCGCTGCCGGCATAGTATTTCTTACGAACTCATAGGCATTTTTCACACTGCGTTCATGGTCCTCGGGCATGGGCTGATATTTGGCGAATTTTACCAAGTCGGCAGTCTTGAGGGTATCCTCCAGCATTTTATAAGTCTCTTTGGCCAACCGATGCCTGAAAGCATTCAATATCTCGTCGGAAGTCATCTCCACAGCCCGCACCTCAAACTGATCTTCAATGTAACGCCTTAGTATATCGGTTAGTTCCGTATGATATTCCTTGATCTTTCCTGATTGCCACAGTTTCTTATTCATCAATTCTTCCAGCTTGTTTAGGGCAGTCCTGTGCGGCGGTTCCTTGGGTTTGGGTTTGATGAAAACAGGCTGTTCTTCATGTTTCTTACGTTTCTTAAGCCAATACCACACAGCCACTGCAATCAGGATCAGCAACAAACCGCCTCCGATATATGGCAGCAGCTCGCGGAAAGTAACCGGGGCTTCCATCGGGTCTTTAATGTCTTTAATGTCTTTGGCCAGATCAACCTGGGGAATGTTCACATAAAGCAATTGGGCATCGGTTTCCACCTTATTAACAGTGGTGTCATCTGCCTGGCGATACCGAAACTCCACCGGTGGAATGGCATGGTAACCTGAATCATAAGAAGTGATGGTTAATTGCCGGTAATAGCTTTTGTGGTTTTTGCCGGAAGATAGGCTCGAATCAACCGGGGTTTTTTCCAGGACCTCTATTTTACCGGTCAGGGTGTCACCAATTCCCGGCCAAAATACCTTGTAACCCGCCGGTGCTTCCACGGTAATTTCCATGGTAACCGGGTCACCGATCAGGATGGAATCCTTGCTGAGGCTGGATACAGCTTTCACCTCCTGGGAACTTGCATTTTCCCATAAAAGTAATGACAAGCTGATGATGAGCAATTGTTTAATGATCTTCCACATATTAATGTCGTTCTTCCCTTCTTCTGAACAAGTTCATCAATGGTTTCACATAATCCTCACCGGTATGGATGCGGGCTGTGTCTACAGCACTTTTTCTGAACACAGTTTTCAAATAATGCTCATGTTCCAGCCACCATTTGTGGTAATTTTTCCGGGTTAGGGAATCGGAGGTGTCGACCCATAAATATTTTCCGGTTTCCTTATTGTAAACCCTTGCCATGCCCATTTTCGGTAACTCGGTTTCACGTTGGTCATAAACTTGTAAAGCCACCAGGTCGTGCTTGTTGGATGCAATTTGAAGCGCATTTTCAAAATTCCGGTCGATAAAATCGGAAATGATAAAAGCGGTTGACCTTTTCTTGATGGCATTGGTGAGGTATCGCAAGGCTTCACTTAAATCGGTTTTCTGGCTTTCAGGCTTAAAATCGATCAATTCGCGAATAATGCGCAAGATATGTGAGGTGCCCTTCTTCGGGGGTATCCATTTTTCGATTTTATCGCTGAAAAAGATCACCCCCACTTTGTCATTGTTCTGAATGGCTGAAAAAGCGAGCACTGCCGCTATTTCAGTCATCATCTCCTCTTTGAGTTGCTGCTGCGTACCGAATTCGTTTGAACCGCTCACATCCACCAGAAGCATGACCGTAAGCTCCCTTTCTTCCTCAAATATTTTTACATAAGGATGACTGAAACGGGCCGTCACATTCCAGTCGATATTGCGGATATCATCGCCATATTGGTATTCCCTGACTTCGCTAAAGGTCATACCACGGCCTTTAAAGGCACTGTGGTAATGCCCCGAGAAAATCTGCCTCGACAGACCGCGCGTTTTGATCTCTATTTTCCGAACCTTTTTGAGTACTTCCGATGTTTCCAAAGCCAGGGGTTTTTAGGTTCTACGGTACTTCAATGGTTTCCAGTATCTCCTTGATAATGTCCTCCGAAGTCATATTTTCGGCTTCCGCTTCATAAGTCAAACCGATGCGGTGGCGCAATACATTCTGAGCCACAGCCCGTATGTCTTCGGGGATTACATAACCACGCCGCTTAATAAAAGCAAAAGACTTTGCCGCTAATGCCAGGTTGATGCTGGCACGGGGCGATGCACCATAGCTTATCAGGTTTTTGAATTGCCCCAGGTTATAGTCATCCGGGAAGCGGGTGGCAAAAACGATGTCGGTAATGTAATTCTCGATTTTTTCATCCAGGTAAACTTCCTTCACCACTTTGCGGGCTTTCAGGATATCATTGGGTTCAACAACTGCCTGAGTGGCTGGAAATTCCTGTGCAATATTCTGCCTGAGGATGTATTTCTCCTCGTTTTTGGTGGGATAGGTGATCACCACCTTCAGCATAAAACGGTCAACCTGGGCCTCGGGCAGGGGGTAGGTCCCTTCCTGCTCGATGGGATTTTGGGTTGCCAGCACCAGAAAAGGTTCTTCCAGCTTATAGGTATGATCGCCAATGGAAACTTGCCGTTCCTGCATGGCCTCGAGTAATGCGCTCTGCACTTTTGCCGGGGCGCGGTTGATCTCATCGGCCAGGATGAAGTTGGAAAAGATAGGGCCTTTACGCACCACAAACTCTTCCTTACGCTGGCTGTAGATCATGGTTCCCAGCAAGTCGGCCGGGAGCAGGTCGGGGGTGAATTGCATGCGGCTAAAGCCGGCATTGATGGTTTTTGAAAGCGAGCTGATGGCCAGGGTTTTCGCCAGGCCGGGAACGCCTTCCAAAAGCACATGCCCGCTGGACAGTAAACCGATCATCAGGCTTTCGACCATATGCTTCTGTCCCACGATCACTTTGTTCATCTCAGCGGTGATCTTCTCCACAAAAGTGCTTTCCCGCTCTATCTTTTCGTTAAGCTCTCTTATATTTACATCCGTCATAATGCATCGATTTTATGCAGGCAAAAATAGGGATAAGCCTTGCTGTGACTGGCATATTCCCTGTTAAAAAATGTTAAACCCAGGATAAGGTACGAATGAGTGGTAGCTGGTAGTTGGTAGTTGGTAGCAAATCCCACATGGCTGTCGGGGCTAAACCCCTCAATATTAATTTATTGAGTATTATGAAAGGGTTAAAAAGATTGAGGAAGATTGAAAAAAATGACACAGGTTTTTGAACAATCCCCAGGTTTTTGAACAGTCTCGTCTCGCATTCTCCAATCCCCACCTCAATCTACAATCTACAATCTACAATCTACAATCTCCAATCGTCAATCTCCAATCTACAATTCCATGCTCCATGCATGTTTACCAAAAGATAAATCCACACTAAGCTCACCAATTTTTGAGTTTTTCTTATCTTGTTAACATCAAAATACTCGATAAGGAGCGTATGCGTCTTTGGATCAGGTTTTATGAGGAGCTGAATGATTTTTTGCCTTCGCATCGCCGGAAGCGATTGTTCGAAGTGAATGTTCCCGGAACACCCACGGTTAAAGATGTTATTGAAGGCCTGGGGGTGCCGCACACCGAAATCGATTTGATACTGGCAAACGGCACTTCGGTTAATTTCGATTATCATCCGCGCAATGGTGAACGCATTGCTGTGTATCCCGTGTTTGAAAGCCTCGATATTTCCAATGTTACCCGTTTGAGACCGGAACCTTTGCGCGAACCAAAATTCATTACCGATGCCCACCTGGGTACACTGACCAAGTACCTACGCATGCTGGGTTTCGATACGCTTTTTGAGCAATTCATTGACGATAATGCCATAGTTATTAAGGCTGAGGCCGAAAACCGCATTGTCCTTACCCGCGACCGTGGTTTGCTCAAGATCAGAAAACTTTCACGGGGTTATTGGATCAGGAGCACCGATACCAAGGATCAGCTTATTGAGGTAATCCGGAAATTTCAGCTTGAGGAAATGTTCAGACCTTTTACCATTTGCATGGTATGCAATGGAACCTTAAAGAAAGTAAAGAAGAATGAGGTTATGGATCAACTGCCGGAGAAAACGGCCCGGTATTATGAGCAATTTTTCCAATGCAAGAATTGTGGCCGGATTTATTGGAAAGGGTCTCATTATGAGGATATGCTGAGACTGGTAGGCCATCTTAAAGACCGGGATTAGTTAGCAGGAATTTTTATGAGTGCTCAATACCTCAATTTATTATTGTACTATGTTTCACAGCAGAGCGCTAAGCGGTATGTGCATATTGTAATACAAATCCAACCAGGTTACATAAGGAATAGGGTAAGATACTTAATTCAGGACTCCTGATTCGTCTTAAACAATAATGTCTCTTTTCTTATCGGTAGTGTATTGAATAGTTTTAATAAGGTTGAACTATATAAGGCATATAAGATATAACTGGCGTCCGGCGAAATTGCATTTAGCATGGAGATTTCCTGTCCGCCGGCAGGCGGGCTCCCTCAACAACCTCGCGATAGCGAGGTTGTTTCTGTACCAATGACAAGTTTTTACTGGATACTGATTGTAAAATGGTTATCAATTATTCCCGATAAAGTGGGCTAGGTAAAAATGTAAAGGTGACTGCATTACGACGGAGATTTCTCAGTCGCCTCCTAACGTCAGCTCCATCGAAATGACAATCATGGTTTTAAAAGATGGTGGCGGCGGGGCGGAAAAAAGCGAAGCTTTTTTCCT
>JAIPAP010000027.1 GCA_021740045.1 Bacteroidales bacterium | reverse complement strand
TGCTAAAGGCTTTATCCAGGCTTTTTACCTCTTCAACGGAATGGGTGAGGGCATCGAGTTGTTGCTTGCCACTGCGGTAGTATTTTTCAATAAAAGCTTCTTCCAGCATGGAGCGATAAGCCAGTTCTTCGTCTTGCTGCTTTTTGCTGAAAACGGGCGCAAAAGCCAGGAATTCCCCCCTTTGCCCAGACTCGCGTTCGCGCGCTGCTGCCCACAGCGATGATGCATAATGGTAGCTGATGGATTTTTCTTCCACCAGCATTTTCCCATTGGCCAGCCTTAAGGGTTCCATGGGAACTTTAAAAAGAGTTTTATGCGGGATCATTACCAGGTGTTCTTTACCGGCTATCATCTCCTCAAAGGGACGAAGGATGTATTGGGACAATTCATTGGCTTTTTCCTTAAGCTGATGATCACCGGTTTTGATGGCCCGGTAGTAGCTTCGGATGCTGCTTTCCAGGGCTTGTATTTGGCCGGTTCTGGCAAAGGCCATATCATCATGCGTAATGCATAAAGCCAGCAGGGAGGAATCGGTCATGTAATAATTGAGCAGGGCTTCATCTTCCTTTATCAATGATTGTATCTGTGCCATGTCGTATTGCCTGATCTCCGGAAGCTCATTGGTGGTATTGTTTTCAAATTCCATTTGTTGTTCAAGCAAAGCGAATTTTACGTCCAGCATGGCATTCTCCAGGCTATCGGCTTGGCGGCTACTGTCAGCCAGGTTGGTGACCATTTGTTGGTTTTCGAGCTGCTGAAGCTGTTGCAGCTTCTTCATATAGCTTTTCCATGCATCACTCTTTTGCGCCTTTTGGGCATTCATGTGGTTATTGGCCATTTGCTTCTGAAGGAAGAAAGACTTTGTACGGGCAATGGCAGAGAATAATTTTTGCAGATCGTCGGATTTGTTGGTGAGTTCGTATAAAGTGGTGGCCGTTTCAATTTGCCGGTTGGCGGTGTGCTCGTACTTTTTGGAATACGCCATTCCCGATTGCTCTACTATAATGCCGGAAGCATGTTTGTCCAACAGTGAGGTCATAAGGTCATAATATTCCAGCTTGATGCGGAAATCCTTGGCAGGCTCATCGGCAAACTGCAATTGGTCGAAGGTTTCTTCAAAATCGGCCAGCACCTTATGTAAGTTCCTGAAATATTCTTCATAGCTCACATCAATATCCGGTATGCTATCCCTCAGCCGGGTGATATCGAATTCCGGTGCGTAAAGCCGTATGCCCTTTTCATAGTAGTTGGCAGCCTGTTCAATGGAATCAACTGCCTTATGGTAATCGGCCATAGCCAGGTAATGGGTGATCTTTTCGGTACGGATTCCGGGGGGATAATTCACCTGATTCATGGCATCGGCATAATAGGCGGCGGTATCGTAGTTGCCGGTTTGCAGGCCGTGCTGCAAGGCTGTATTGAGCACCTTTACCGCCCGGTGGTCTTTACGGCCAAAGCTGCTGTCGACTATTTGCAGGCTTTCGGTAATATAGTTGGTAGCTTTTTCCGGCTGTTCCTTAAGCAGGTAAAGCTTGGCGATGCCATTGGTGACCAGTATTTTCAGGTAGAGATCGGGCAGGTTGGCGGTGGTGAACACCTCATAGGCACGCTTGGCATGGAAGAGGGCTTTGTCATAGTCGCCTTCGATGCGGTATAGGTTGGTGACCACATTATCGATATTGGCCATGTATTTCAAGAAAGTAGCCTTTTCTGCCGGGCTTTCGGGTAGGGTTTCCGAAAGTCGCTCGGCTTCTTCATAGATATGCTCGTAAAATTCAAAGGCCAGTTGGGAGTCGCGGAAGGAAGCAATGTAGCCAAAACTTTGGTTGGCAAGCATCAGCAAATGGTAATAGCCTTTTTCTTTGGTGAGCTTTCGTCCCTTGCGGATAAAAGGCAGGGCATTTTCGTATTGGCCCATATTGGTATAAGTATTCCCCACGTTCACATAAAAATCGGCGGCCAGGGTGTTGTCCGTAATGCCCATTTCTTCCAGTATGTTCAATCCCCGGCGGTAGTGCTTATTGGCTTTTTTGTCTTTGTATTGATAATAGTAGGTGGTAGCCAGGAATTTCTGGGTAATGACAAATTCAATGCTCATGGTATCGGCCCGCCCCTGCATTACCGAGTCGATGGTGTAAAAGGTGCTGAAGGCTTTTTCGAGATCACGGCCCACAAAAATGGTGAAGGCGCCGGTTTGATTCATAAAGAACAGGTAGTCGTGGATATTGCCGGCCTGCATGCAGGAGTCGGCTTTTTGGCTCCCAAATGTCCTGGCCTCTTCCACTTTATTTTCGGAAAACAGTTTTTCGAGCTTTTCGAAAGCAAGGCTGTCTTCCGGGAATTCCCGGAGCTCGGCAAAAGCCACGTGCAGTTGGGCATTAGCGGTATTGGTCAATATGACAATGGCTGCTAATACCATGATGGTTGTTAGTAAATGTTTTCTCATGTTTGTCCCCTTAATTTGGGACGAAAATATAAAATTCTAAAAATAAGACCGGGAATTTTCGCGAATTGAGCACGAATTTGCGCTAAGAAGTACTGGTAGAAATTTGTTTTATTAAAAAACTCCCCATCCCTGCGCTTAAGCAGTGAAGGGGAGCCGGTTGCTGTTCAAATCAAACCCCACTAAAAACATTACCTCCTTTTTCGAACAGTCAACCTCCCCTGTTACCCTGATTCCCGGATGTCACCTCTCCACAATTTCTGAACATCATCCGGGCTATCAGGACTTTCACCATCAGTTAATTCCATGATAGCTTTAATCAACTGATCGCTTTCATAACTTTTATCAAAAAATCGGTCGGCACCATGACGCAAGCAGGCATTTTTGTATTTGGTATTGATGGAAAATACATAAACTGTCGACGTGATCCCTTCTTTTCGAATGCTTTTCAGCAATTCAATACCATTGCCATCAGGAAGGTGCAGGTCGAGGATGATCAAGCCCGGGTGTTGTATGTTTATTAGAGCCCTGGCTTGCTTAATACTGCTGGCCCATTCAATCGATCCCGTATTCGACGGGGCTTCAAGTTTGCTGCTCACCCAGTTTCCTATGTGCCTGTCGTCTTCAATTAACAGTATATCTTTCTTTTCCAGCATATATAAAGTGTCTTCCATGTTATTAAAGTGCTAATGTAGTGCTATAATTGGTTGATGACTATAAGCAATTTGCTTAATTTAAATATTGTATTTGCTTAGTTTCCTGCTGATTTTGGCACCGCTGCCATTTCAACCATTAATACCCGGGTGTTTTCACCCGGTTTATCCTTCAATTATCTTTACTATTCTTGAGGCATTTCAGGGTGAATGAAAACTTAGATCCCTCACCTAAGCGGGATTCCGCCTCGATATTACTACCCAGGCAATTGACGAGTTTCTCGGCTATGGTCAATCCCAGGCCGTTACCGTTAATGGCTTGTTTAATGGTATATTCCGTTTGGTGGAAGGGTTTGAAGATCGCCTTGAGATCTTGGGGCGATATGCCCACCCCCGTATCTTCGACCGAAAAAGCAATATGTTCGCCATTATAACTTTTAACTGATAGCTGCACTTTGCCTTTATAGGTATATTTAAAAGCGTTTTCAGTCAGGTGCTCCAATGCCTTGAGTAGTTTCGGCTTGTCGGTTTCAATCTTTTCATCCATGATCGCATCATCATAGTTGAAGATGAAATCTACGCCGTTATTATCGGCCTTTTCCTTTAATTTACCGACAAGGTCGTTTAAAGCCTCTTTCAAATGGAATTCTTCCTTGATCAATTCCGTAGACCCCGAGCCGAGAGTGGCAATCTCAACAATATCATTTACCGTATTCAGGAGGCGTTCGCCTCTTTCATGGATCTTTTGAATGTATTTCGAGCGCTGTTCGCTGGTTAAGTCTTCATCACCGACAAGTTCGGAAAATCCCATGATACCATTTAACGGAGTACGAATTTGATGACTAATGTTATTGAGAAATTCCGTTTTGAGCCTGTCAGACTCTTCGGCCTTTTCCTTGGCTTTAATAAGCTGGTACTCGTATTTCTTTCTTACCGTAATATTCCTTACACTGCTTAAGATAGCTTCCTGCTCGTCGAATTCAACAACCTTCGATACGATCTCAACCGGGATTTCCTCGCCATTTTTAGTGAGGTGTATCGATTCGAATTTCATATGCTTTTCTTCGCGCAGGAAAGCGATCCTGTCCCTGATCCTGATGCGATGAGCCTTATTATCGATATCGGCAATATTCATACTGAGCATTTGCTCCCGTGTGTAGCCCAGGCGATCGCATGTTTTCTGGTTTACCTTCAGGATATTCCCGTTAAGATCATGCAGGATTAATGCATCGCTAAGCTCCTCGAAAAGCATCTCGAATTTTTCCGATTCACGGCGAGCCTTTTCCTCAGCAATAGCCTTTTTATCAATAATTTCACGTAATTCGTTGGTCTTACGCCTTAATTCTTCCTGCCTGCTTTCTTCGTTGGTGATATCTACCATAAGTTCCAGGTAATATTGCGTATTGTTTAGCGTAATGGTTTGCGTGTTATTTAACACCGGGATAAAGCTACCATCTTCACGGTAAAGGTAACGACGGGTGGTTCCGGGCACCGGATTATCGACAAATGAATTGGTATGAGCTTCCTGATGCCTTTCAGTTTTATTGATCAAACTTCCAGTGCCTTTTTGTCCCTTAAAAAGTTTAGTGGCGGCCTTATTGGCAAAATAAATGGTATGATCCATGTTGATGAGCACTACCGCAAAGGGTACTTCATCCATCACCGCAAAAAACTCCTTTTCATCCCGTTTTATATTGATGCCTGACATATTCATCATCTCTTCATTTAGTTTTATAAATACCATAAGCTGCACCTTTTTTCTAATTACCTGACTAAATCAGCAAGCAGCTTTGTTGATCTGATCCTTTGATCATTTTCAATTGCAAAAGTGCAATGGCAAAAAAATTCCTACAATAGGGAATTTCCCTAAAATGAGATGGGGATGTTCTTAAAGGGAGCCTTTTAATCCGGTGATCAAAGCAGAGTACCCCCTAATTGTGGAAAAAGATGTTGATGAGTTTGTATTATTATTCGAAATACCCTCGGTATTATTCATCCAGCGTAATCAAACCGGAGCGGATGGCATATTTGGTAAGCTCGGGGATGGTATACATATTGAGTTTATCCATGATATTTTTGCGGTGGGCGTCGATGGTTTTGGAACTGAGGAAGAGGATCTCGCCGATATCCCTTGAACTTTTCCCTTCGGCGATAAGTTGCAGTATCTCCTTTTCCCTGCCCGAGAGTTCAGGTCCTTCCTCCTCGAGGGTCGACATGTATTCGTTAAGGATAATCCCGGATATTTTCTGGGAGAGGTATTTTTGGTTATGTGCTACGGTTTCAATGGCCTTGATCAGTTCTTCCGATTCGCAGTCCTTCATCAGGTAACCATAGGCACCTGCCTTAAACATGCCGCTGATGTACCTCCGGTTCGAATGCATGGAAAGCGCAATTATTTTAGCATCGGGGTTATCCTTAATAATTTGCTTGGTGGCTTCAACACCATTCAGGCCGGGCATGGCAACATCCATCACCACAACATCGGGTTTATGTTCATGGCTTAGCTTAACGGCTTCACGGCCGTCGGTGGCTTCGGCTACCACGCTCAGGTTGGCCCTGCTTTCGATAACGTTTTTCAGGCCATCGCGCAGTATCTTATGATCATCGGCTAGTAATACAGAAATATCCATATCAAAGAGCTAGAGGTTATAAAGGTAAATAAATTGTTACGGAAGTGCCGGCTCCCGGTTTTGAATCAATATGGAATGTTCCCCTCATATTCTCTACGCGCTCTCTTACGGCAAACAGCCCGAATCCGCTTTTCTCCTTTCTCATCATTTTTAATTCTTTTACATCAAATCCTTTTCCGTTGTCAATTATCCTGATCTCAAGGCCCTCCTTTTGGTTTTTGAACATGATCTCTATTTTATCAGCGCTGGCATGCTTAAGTGTATTATTAATAAGCTCCTGAATTGTTCTGAATAGCAATATGAGTTGCGATTCGGGAATTTCGGGCTCTTCTTCATAGGGCGTAAATGCAACATCAATATCGTTTTCTTCTTCTACCTTATCTTTGAGCCAATATACAGCCTCCACCAGGCCAAGTTCATACAGCACTGTTGGGCTGAGGTCGTAGGTTATTTTCCTCGAGTTATTGATGGCCTGCGATATCAAATCCAATACGGTTTGCATTTCAGTTTTTAGGGCTTCGATACCCGATTGCTTCATCACATCCTTTAATTTCATTTTTGAGATCACCAATGATTGACTCAGGTGATCATGAATATTGGCCGCAATTTCCTTACGTTGCTTTTCCTCAACAACAGAGAGCTCGGTTGTAAGGTCCTGCAATGATTTACGGTACTCCTCGAGCTTATGCTTTTGCATACGTTCATCTGTTACATCACGCATAACCACATGAATGGCTCTTTTGCCCTGATAGGTGAAGGGCGCCGCCGTTACCTCCACATCAATGACTTTTTTATCAAATCGGATGATCTGTTCATGTACCAAAGGAACAGGGTTGCCTTTATCGATCATCTTTTTGATACGGCTCTCAATTTGTTCATGATAATCGGGATGAAAAACATCAAAGGGAGACATACCCATAACTTCTTCCTCCGAACGCGCTCCTATCAGGTCAAGAAAGGCTTTATTTGGCAAAATGATCTGGGTATTGAAATCGATATAAATAGGATTGGGGGCGTTTTCAAATAGCGAACGGTAGCGTTCTTCATTTTCTTTGAGTTTATGGGAATATTGCCGGTTTTTTTCCAGTTCATTATTGAGCTTATCGATGTAATCGTTAATGGTTGTTAACATGGCATTAAAGGCCTGACCGATCTGATGGGTGTCTGCTGTTCGTTTCAGCGATTTATGCGCATGTTCCGGGTCAAATGAAAAGGAGAATATCCCTTTTTCAACCTGCTTAATTCCCAGGTCAAGGGTGTTAAGCGGAATGCTTATTTTCCTGATTAACCGGTAGGAGCTGGCGATAGCGATAATACTTACCAGCAGAATTAAACTGATTGAAATTGTGGATCGTGTTTGCTGGAACTCAAACATATGATTCATAGCCGAAGCTGAAATGGTGCGAACTTCAGTTAAAATCGATCTTGACAAGATTTGATTCCGAGCAAAAAGCCATTCCTTCCTAAGCTGTTTTTGTTCGTTTTGCCTGAATTCATCCGGATGCTCATTGCGTAGTTTTTTAATTTCAATCAGCTCACTAAAGTTGGTGTTTAAATCCATTATTTGTTCATTCAGTACCCGGTTTATTTCCGGATTCCGGTACATTAATTCCTTCACCTTGCTGTATTTGATTTTCCATTGTTTAACAATACGGGTATAGTTAAAGGTTTGATATTCATTTGATAATAAGATCAAATCCGACATTTCATAAGTTATCCGGTCGGCAATTTGCTTGGTATCAAGTTCTTCTTTTTGCTTGAGGTTAAAATAGTATTGGGTTGCAAATAAGGCCATCAGCACGATTATAAGAAGAATGGTGTTTTGTATTAACAAACGTTTAATGCTCATAATCCTGTGTTTGTTTTAATGATGGTAACCTGATGGGGCCTTACCTCATTTAATGCTCCGGTGTGGATTAGTTCAAGGTAATCGGGTATGGGTTGTTCCTCAGCATAGTCCAGTCTTTTCAACCACCGGGCCTGGTTTTCCAAATCGAGGATCAATTCCTGGTCCAGTGAGAGGTTAAAACGCATATCCATCAAAACCGATTTTGCCACTTCCCTGTCGATACCCACAAAATTGGTGTGGATGTCAAGGCTTTGTTGTTTGTTGGTGTTTACAAAATCGATGGCTTTACTCAGGGATTTTATAAAGCGTGTTATCAATTCCGGATGCCCATCAAGAAAACTACTCATGGTAACCATAAGCCATGAGGGCTGCACCAGTTGCGGGCTGGGAAAGCTTATGGCATTGCCCTTCAACTCACGCTCGGCATAAGAAATATAGGGCTCCCAGCTAAAGATGGCATCCAGGCGGTTTTCCTTCATGCTTTTAACCAGTGCAGGACCCTTTAAATAATGCAGCTTAAGGTCGGAGGGGAGCATGTTGTGCGAGATCAAAAAGGAGTTCATAAAATATTCTCCCGAGGTACCCTTGGTAACACCAACTTTTTTACCTGCCAGGTCACTGGGCTTGCGAATACCGCTCTTTTTATTGGCTACCATAGAGTGGAAGCTGCCATGCTCCGTCTTGGCTATGATACGGAAATCCTTTCTGCTGAAGCTGTTGTAAACTACCGGGGTGGCCATCACCGCCGCTATATCAACGCTATCTTTAAACAATCGATCCAGCGAGGTTTTCCCATCGGGGTTGAGTTCTACAAAAACTTCCAATCCGTGAGAACTAAAGATACCCTTTTCAAGGGCAACATGAACAGGGGTTTCAATCACAATGGGGCCACTGGCGTATTTAAGTTCGTTCACGGTGGGTTTTTGACACTCCTCCCCTGAAAAGGAAATAACGGTATAAATCCCGGCTCCGATTAAAACTAGCAAGATTATTATCCAATAGATCTTTTTGTTCATATTGTTCTTTACTGTACTGTCATTGGATAACAAATTATAATAGTAAATGTTAAGTATCAATATAAGAATTCATATATAAGTATGCAAGTTCGCGTCGGGGTTTTGATTGTTACGGTTATATAAACGGTTTTATTTAGGGGTATGGATTAAATGGCAAAGGCCCGAAAAGGTATCGGGAAAAAAAGGATAGGGTAGGGCATTGAAAATATTTTTTCAAAGCTCTAAAGCCGCAATTTATGGATGCAAAAAATGGAAATCTAGTTTTGTTCAATAGAGGGTTTGTCGGTCATCTCAAACATGATAACACCGCCATTAACAATATCCTGATGTGAAAGAGAAGCTCCTTTCAGCGATTTTCCATTCACCGTAACATTTTTTACATACACATTTTCCCGGCCTTGATTTCTGGTTTTTATGGCCAGGGTTTTCCCGTTTTGCAGGTGAATCCTGGCATTGACCACCGAAGGGCTTCCAAGGGCATAATCCGGTGAACCGGGAGTTACCGGATAAAAGCCCAAGCTGCTGAAAATGTACCATGCACTCATTTGTCCGGCATCGTCATTGCCGCATAAACCATCTACCTTGTGCCCGTACATCTTATCGGTTATCATACGCACCCTTGCCTGCGTTTTTTCGGGCTGTCCCAGCCAGTTGTAGAGATAGGGAATGTGATGCCCCGGTTCGTTTCCGTGAACATAGTTACCCATTATACCATCCCTTGTAATATCTTCATGATTTTTAATGTATTTATCTTCAATTTCCATAGTGAAAAGAGAATCCAGTCTTTGCGTTAGCCTTTTCTTTCCGCCCATCATCTTAATCATGTTGGCTATGTAATGAGGTACATATAAGCCGTAATTCCAGGCATTGCCTTCAATAAAACCTTGTCCGTGCGTATCCATGGGGTCAAAATTTTCCCTGAACTTACCATTGGATAGTTTTGGTCGCATGAAGCCTATTGCAGGATCATAAACATTTTGATAATATTTTGATCGTTTCAGAAACTCCTGCTCAATTTTTGGTTGCCCTGTTTGACGAGCCATTTGTGCAATACACCAATCGTTGTAAGCATATTCCAGTGTTTTAGAAACCGAAGAGTGGCTCAGGTCATCCGGTACATAATGATAATCGATGTACTCACCCAGGCCATCAAAGTAGTTCACCTTAGCCGTGTTCACTGAAGCTTGCAAAGCCCTGTTACGATCAAAATCACCAACATTTTTGACCATGGCATCAGCTATGACCGAGGTAGCATGATACCCGATCATACACCAGTTTTCATTGGCATAATGGCTCCAGATAGGCAGCATATTATGAACGCTCTGGTCATAATGCGCCAACATGCTTTTTATCATATCATTGTTTCGCCCCGGTTGTATGATGTTGAAAAGCGGATGGAGCGCCCTGTAGGTATCCCAAAGTGAAAAAATGGTATAATTGGTAAATCCGTCAGAAGTATGGATGTTCTGGTCTAGTCCCCGGTATTTTCCATCTGCATCCTCGTAAATTATCGGGGATAGGTTCGTGTGGTAAAGAGCAGTATAGAAGGTGATTTTATCGTTTTTATCAAGCGTCTCTACCTCAATTGTCGATAGTTCCTTGTTCCATTTCTCCCGGGTTTCATTGTGCGTTCTTTCAAAATCCCAGTGGGGAATTTCAGTGTTCAGGTTGTTTAAGGCTCCGGCCGTACTTACCGGCGACAAAGCCACCTTCAGCTTTATAATTTCATTTTCTTTGGTTTCAAAGTTGAAGTAAGCCCGCAAATTCTTGCCTGCCATTTCCGGGAAGTTTTTCTCCTGCTTAAAGCGCCGGTAAAAACCGTCATAAATAACTTGGTCGTACTTCTTATGGCCATAGCTTTTGAATGGCTTAGAAAATTTTATGGCAAAAAATACCTTCCGGTCCCTTGCCCAGCCTTTGGTTTGCCGGTAACCTGTTATCAACGAATCATTCTCCACTCTTATAAAGGTCCAGGTATTTTTGTTGTCGTGATGATACACATTATAAACCATGTCCAGGATAATATGTGCCTGTTTGGATTCCGGAAATGTGTATTTATGAAATCCAACACGTTCGCTGGTTGTGAGTTCTGCCCGGATGTGGTAACTGTCGAGCATCACCTTGTAATATCCCGGCGATGCATGTTCTTCATCATGAGAGAAAACCGAATAAAAGCCCTTGTTCCCGACGGAAGTTTCCAATGGCTCAAGGATAAGCTTTCCGGTGGTTGGCATCACAAGCACATCCCCCAGATCGGAATGTCCGGTACCACTGAAATTGGTATGAGCAAACCCAATGATGGTAGTGTCGCGGTATTGGTATCCGGCACAGTATTCATAGGTCTTTTTGTTGTAGCTTCCATCCTCCAGGAACATGGGGACGAAGTAGGTTTGTGGACTTAACTGCACCATGCCGAAAGGGGCAGTGGCTCCCGGAAACACATGCCCCATCCTGCTTGTGCCGGTAAACGGGTTCACGTATTGGGCATAATCCGTTGTGAGTTCGCTCCTTTGGGCATTTTGGCTGATAACTTCTTTGCCGGTTAAAACAAGTAAAATCAAACCGGCGATTAATATGGATTTTTTCATAGTTGCATTCTTCTTGTACCATCAATTCCGGGCACTACAATTCTACCCGCAAGGTAAAAAATTGTGCTATATACCCATGCCGGAAATCCATTAAAAAGTTTCCTCAAGTTTGTATGCTGAAGCTTTTTGCTACATAAGTGCAGCGATTTAGAAATCTTCTAATTTCATACCGGTATTGACTTCTATGTTTTTTACCCGCTTCACTTGCTCATACTGATCTTTCTCAATCATTTTCCGGTATCTTTCAATCTTGTCTCCTGCCATCTGTTCCATCATTTCTCTTTGCGATTCGGGCATTTCTTCCATTTCTTTTTCAAAATCGCTTAATCCTTTTTCTATTTTTTTTCGTTCTTCTTCAGTAAGCGTTAATCCTTTGATAACAGTAGCGGTTTCATAGGGGATCAGCATGCCTTCCACATTTCTAAAGTCTTTGTTTTTAACCACAGGCGAAACCTTACGTGGTTCTCCGCCCTTTATTTTGGATGTTATTGTATATTTCATTTTTCTGACCACCAACTTATCAGAATCAATATACAAATAGATGTCTTCAACAGCGTCCTCTGTATCCCTGTCTGCATTAAACCCCTTTATTTCCATTTGATCAATGTATATCACATGAACTTCATGTCCATCAACCTTATCAGTTCTCTCGTAGATTGCCTTTTCTTTTGCTTTGGAGGAAAATTGCGAGTAAAGGTCTTTATTCGTTGCTGATGCTGATCCCATATCTTTTTTATTATTTCCCTTGGTCTTGGTTTTAAAGTAAGGTTTGCCATCTTCGGTAAAGGCCTTTTTGTAAAAAATAGTATGCTTACCTTTTTCCATGAGATAATCGTCTATATCTTCAATGGATTGTTCATACCGTTCCTGCATGGATTCCAGTATTTCTACAGCCTTTTGATCCTGGCTGTTTGCTGTGTTTGAAAGTACTGCTACAATCGTGAAAAATAATAGGACTACTCGTTCCATAATTTAAATTTTTAATTCAATAATCGAGATCATTTTGTCATATTTACATTCGTGTATATTTCTGTTGATTAATTGATTTATGGTCTTGAAAATCCGGTATTTACCTAATCTTATCCCTGCATTCCAATAATTGTGTAGCATAATTATGTCTTAATGAATGTAATGTAAAATTAATATTTTTCTAAGGTTTAGACCATTACTATAATAAGATTTTTTGCTGGTTTGCTGCCGAATACCGTATGCCGGGTTTTTGGGCTTTGATGTGTTAATTCTTTAACTTATTGGCTAATGGCTGCAAGGCTGTTAAAGCAAGAAATGATGAAAGAACTTAGAAAGTTTGAAAACACACCCGGTATACCTGATTGTGGACGAGGATATGGATCAGAAAGAATATTCAGATTATCAATAATGTGGCGCCAAACCTATACAGCTTGCTCATCGCAATAACTTTAAACTTTAAACTTTCCACCAACTGCCTCTATTCATGCCCCTTCCTTCTACCCTGGAACTTGGAACTTTAAAATTGAAACCTAAACTCACTTTACTTCCCAATACAAAAATTCCGAAAAATATTACCCAACAATTCGTCCGTAGAGATTTCGCCGGTGATCTCACCCAGGTGATGCAGGGCCTGCCGGATGTCGATGGCGATGAGGTCGCTGGGAATGTTGTTGTTGAATCCTTCTTCCACATTGTTTATGGCTTCCAGGGCTTTGCTCAGGGCTTCGTAGTGGCGGGCGTTGGAGACAATGGCATTGTCGGTGTATTGCTCAAGATTGACCGCATTAACCAGGCTGTCGAGGATAAGGTTGACGTTTTCCTTGCGCTTAGCCGAAACGAAGATGGTTTCCAGTTCCACCAGGTTGCGAAAGGTTTTGGGCGACTCCACCAATTGATCGGTTTTGTTGCCGATGAGGATGAGGCGTGTATTCTGGTCATCCACATGTTCTTTGAATTCCTTGATCATCTCCTCAATCTCTTCCATGGGCGTTTCCACAATATCGAATACATACAGCACGATCATGGCCTGCCGTATCTTCTCATAGGTGCGTTCAATGCCAATGCTTTCCACCTTATCTTCGGAATGGCGCAGTCCGGCGGTGTCGATAAACCGGAAGGAGGTCCCTTCGATGATAATGGTGTCTTCAATCACATCGCGGGTGGTGCCGGGAATTTCACTCACAATGGCTTTTTCCTCATTCAGGATGGCATTCAGCAGGGTGGATTTGCCCACATTGGTCTTCCCGATTATGGCTACGGGGATACCCTTCTTCAGCACATTGCCTACGGAAAAGGAGTTCAGCAACTGGGTTATTTCCGTTTTGAGCGATTCGAGCAACTTTATCAACTCATCGCGGTTGGCAAACTCAACGTCTTCTTCGCTAAAATCCAGCTCCAGTTCGATAAGGGAAGCAAAGTCGACCAGTTGCTGACGCAGTTCCTTGATCTTGGAAGAGAAGCCCCCCCGCATTTGATCCAGGGCCAGGTCGTGAGCTTTTTTGGAATCCGCGGCAATGAGGTCGGCAACAGCTTCTGCCTGCGAAAGATCGAATTTGCCGTTCATAAAGGCCCGCATAGTGAACTCCCCCGGCTGGGCCAGCCGCAGGCCTTTTTTCAGGAGGAGTTCAATGAGCTTTTGTTGTATGTAGATGGATCCATGGCATGAAATTTCAATCACATCCTCGCCGGTGTATGAATGGGGCCCTTTGAATATGCTTGCCACCACCTCGTCTATCATCTCCTCCTCATTGTTGATAGTACCGTAGTGGATCGTATGAGAAGCAGCTTCGGAAAGCTTAGGGTTCTTTTTTGCCGGCTTAAAGATGGACTCGGTCACAGCAAAAGATTCCGGCCCTGACAAGCGTATTACGGCAATCGCGCCTGCTCCCGGTGCGGTCGACAAGGCACAGATGGTATCGTCTCTATATTGTGGTGTTAGGTTTTCCATCATTTATTGGTTTCTAAATATACTGAAAATCACCCGGATTTATTGCGGATGAATATAGGCAAAAATAGGGAAATATGTGGGGAACGCATAGCGCGAAGGGCATGGCGCAGAGAGCAAAGGGTGATGTGCTGGTAGATCGTAGTTGGTAGTTGGTAATGTTGTTAATTTTATACCCACCCAACCCTCCCTAAGAGGGAGGGCTTTTTGTCCGGTAGTTTAATTGCTTTGTAACCAGGTTAAAATCTTTATGTTATTTTCCCGTGTAGAATAGGGTGGGTACTTAGACCGGGAGAGTATGCTTATGCCCACCCAACCTCAAACCATCAGCTATCTATCCTGCGATCCGCCAAAAAACCCTTCCATTGAACAAATCCACCTACTTTTCCCTTATTAGCCTGACATTTTTCTATTCCTTCGAAATTACCGGGGAATGGGAAAATCGTTTTATCTTTGGCCTTCTAAATAATTGAAAAAAATAAAAGCTTATTATGAGTGTTCTGGTAAATAAAGATTCGAAGGTTTTGGTACAGGGAATTACGGGCAGCGAAGGTACTTTTCACGCCCAGCAGATGATTGAATACGGTACGGATGTCGTTGGTGGTGTAACCCCCGGAAAAGCCGGACAAAAGCACCTGGATCGTCCCGTATTTAACACGGTTCAGGATGCAGTAAAGGAAACCGGTGCCGATGTATCGGTTATTTTTGTGCCCCCGGCTTTTGCCGCCGATGCAATTATGGAAGCTGCCGATGCCGGTGTGGCTGTGATCGTTTGCATTACCGAAGGTATTCCAACCAGTGATATGATCAAAGCGAAGGAGTTTTTGCAGGGTAAGAAAAGCACTTTGATCGGCCCAAACTGTCCCGGGGTGATTACGCCTGGTGAAGCCAAGGTGGGTATTATGCCGGGCTTTATTCATGAAAAGGGCAAGATCGGGATTGTCTCCCGCTCGGGTACGCTGACCTATGAAGCTGTTGACCAGCTTACTAAAATTGGCCTCGGACAGTCTACTGCCATTGGTATAGGTGGCGATCCCATAATCGGGACATCTACCCTGGATGCCATCAAATTATTTATGAATGATCCGGAAACCGAAGGAATTGTAATGATAGGGGAGATCGGTGGAAATATGGAAGCCGAAGCTGCCGAATGGATCAAGGAAAACGGTACCAAGCCGGTGGTGAGCTTTATTGCCGGAGCAACTGCCCCCAAAGGAAGAACCATGGGCCATGCCGGAGCTATTGTAGGTGGAAAAGCCGACACTGCACAGGCGAAAAAGGAAATCCTTCGCAACTGTGGCGTCCACATAGCAGAATCACCGGCTGATATTGGGAAGGTGATGCAGGAAGCATTAAAAAAGTAGTTTAAAGTCTAAAGTTTAAAGTTAAGCCCAGCATTTAATAATAAAAGCGGCAGGATCTATTGAATAGCCATGCCGCTTTATTTTTTTAGAGCTATTGTTAGCAGGCAACTTTAAACTTTCAACCTTTAACTTTAAACTGTTACTCCCCAATTACCTTCACCAGCACCCTTTTCCTTCGTTTTCCATCGAATTCACCGTAAAAGATCTGTTCCCAGGGGCCGAAATCAAATTTGCCGTTAGTGATGGCTACTACCACTTCACGACCCATAATGGTGCGTTTAAGGTGGGCATCGGCATTATCCTCGGCGGTGTTGTGGCGATATTGATTGTAGGGCTTTTCAGGAGCCAGGCCTTCGAGCCATTTTTCAAAATCCTGGTGCAAACCCGATTCATCATCATTAATAAAAACACTGGCGGTAATATGCATGGCATTAACCAGCACCAAGCCTTCCTGCACACCGCTTTCTCTTACTACCGATTCAACATCACGGGTAATGTTGATCAATTCCCTTCGTTTGCTGGTGTTAAACCAGAGTTCTTTTTTATGTGATTTCATATGCCTGTTTTTTTCTTATTACAAAGTCAGTTCACTTTCCTTACTGCTCGATCTTTAAAATACCTTTATCTGAAGAGTAGGTGTATACCGCCAAACCGCCCACCGCCGATACATCATCAATCTCCATCTCCTTATAACGGTGAATGTGCATGTCGTGCTCGCCGGGGCCCAATTGCATCAGGTCCGATTTAGGGAGGGTTATAGTGGAAGCATCTTTCTTGGTTTGTTGAAATTCCTGAAAACCGCTACCTTCTGTGTCTACATTAACCACCACCCGTTCACCTTCACCAACGGCGGCTCCTTTCCAGTGTAAAACATAGTCCTCCTGGAAACTGGTTGTGTGATTAACCGCCCTGAACGCAATGGAATCGATATCGGCTTTATAGAGGGAGTTTACAAATTCTTTTCCGTCTTCGTTTTTGTAATAGAATTCAAGGGAAGCAGGTCTTCCCTTAAATGATGCGGAATAAGGGAATGAACCGGTGTTTTCCTTGTAAACCATGGTATTACCGTTTACCGTTAAGGTTGCATTGTCATCCAATTCAACCTGCTTGCCCGCAATCTCTCCCTCGCGGAATGATGCCCTGGCATAAGATTCGTCTTCATAAGCCAGATATTCATAATAATAAATCTGATAAATATCCTCGGCCGGTACCGGATCGTCTTCATTAATACATGAGGTTAGTAAAACCGCCATTAATAATACTGGAATAATCGTCTTTAATTTTCTCATAGTAGATCGCTGATTTATTGATGTGCAAATTTATGAATCATATGCAAAATCTGCATACTTAAGGTATTGTTTTTTAGCTTTCATATTCGTGTTTTATAAAAAAACAAAATAAAAACCCTGAAAGGCTTTCAATTTTAACGATTAAGTGCAACCAATATTTAAAATCACTGCAATGAAACGAATTATTCTTCCAAGGAAAATAAGTTACATGATCGAAAAGCGGGGGCGTTTTAAACATGCCTTTGATCATCAGGCTTTCCTGAATTTGGGGAATAATTCATGTTTTATTGGTGAGAAGATAGTGGTTTGCAATTACACCATCAATAATGATATGGATAATGGGAGAGGTTCGGTAATAGTTATAGAAGAAACCCGATTCACTCGAAATAGCACTTGTTTGCTAACCAAAGATGTCCCTTTAGCTTCTATTACTACCGGTAAGGCTCCGCTGGGCAAATCCCCAGCCTGGCGGGGCTTATCTTTCCCGTTAAGGTCGTTTTATTTCCGGTATTACCCTATTATGGGTGTAAGTCTGAAACTAAATGGAAAACACCTATGGAAAATCCGTAATCATATTAATGAAATTTCTTTTAGGGCAGTGGCAGCATGTACTACAGCCCTGAAATTGGTCGTGGATGTTTGTTGGTTTCCCTTAAATGCATTACTTTTGGAGCATACTTTACTAGGTAGTTTAGATCAAGGGGAATGCAAACATCTCGACTTACAGAAGATAAACGGGTATCCGAGGCGATACCTCCTATTGAACAAATCATATCGCTTGCTGATAAAGTGGTAAATCGATTGTCATATCGCAGGGCTATTCCCTACCGTGAAAAGGATGATGTAAAGCAGGAAATCATCCGGAAATACCTTGATAAGAAGGAACAAATTGCCAACAGCTTTAAAGGTGATGCCAATTATGAGACGTATTACACCGCTGTGCTTTATCGCATGTGCTGTGAAATTATCCGGTCGGGACAAAGATCATGGGACCATGTAAGTAACCGGGAGGAAGTTTCCTATTATCTTAAAGATTCCCTTCGAAATACTGAAACCGACATTATTATAAAAAATGAAAAGGATTTTTTGTTACGGATTTTGGAAATGTTTGATGATGAAACGGCTAAACTAATCCTTTTCCTGAAATGTTTGTTTGGTATGCATATAGGCCAAAGCGATCTGGAAGAATACACTGACGAATATCAGGAGTTAGGACTTCAGGATCTGTTAATGAAGAACTTCACCTCCAAACAAGAGGTGTTTTCTGCCCTGGCGATGACCCAAAAAAGAGTCGAAAATAACAATGCCAAGCCCGATGCGGTCAGGATGTGGTTGCACAAACGGATGGATCAGATCATTGTACGGCTGAACGGAACACATCAGCAATCCTTTTATGACCGGCAAAGCTTGCAAGTGTTATTTGAATATACGTTTTCGAAAGTATAAAGTGGAAGAATAGTGAGACACCTCAGCGAAGAAGAAATAGCACAATATGCAGATGCACTGAAAAACGGCAGGTTTAAAGATTTACCCCGTTATATAAGGCAGCATGTTAAGGAATGCGATCAGTGCAGTACTGAAATATTAGCTATTTATGATCTTATCACCAATGAGGATAAAGGTGATTTAAAAACCACCGAAGAAGAGTTGTTTAGTCTTCCGAAAAGGAGTTTTCGGGAAACATGGTTTGCTATTGCTGCCGGTTTTATACTTTTGATCGGGATAGGGGGCTTTTTCCTTTTGTTTAATAAATCGCCCGAAAAACCTGAACTGGCCGAACAGTACCTTGAAAACGCAGCAGATACACTGGAGACACAAGTGACTGACACGGTTCCGGAAATCACCACGCCGGCAGAGGAAATCCCGGAAAAAGAGGATGCTGAGCGGCAAACGCAGGAATCTTCAACCGAAAAAGAAATTCGCAAAGAACGTGAGCTTCTTGCCCAGGCTTATAAACCCAACCCCGACCTTGAGGTGCTTGTTAACCGGTTTGACGAAAGCGCTTACCGGGGTAATGAGGTGGAGGTTACAACAGCCTTGCATATTACCGTTAAAAGAGGACAAAACATTAAGCTCACCTGGAAAAACCCAGCGCAAGAGGAACTAACCGTTGAATTACTGAACAATAATGGTGAGCGCTTATTAGAAAAATACACCCTGAAAGAAAAAGTGAGCATTGAAAAACGTATAGCACCAGGCCTGTATTACTGGAAACTCTACAATACCGATTTCGACTTACTTTTTGCCGGAAAAATCACGGTTGAAAAATAATCTCTCATGCTTTTTCGGCAAATTCCTTAAAGTCATTCATATGTTTTTGTGAGGTTTTCTTGAAAGTACTTTTCGGCATGAATAGAGCTATGAATCTCATATACCCTTTGAACCTGAACTCCTGTTCTGCCACATACCGGGTTTTATTCTCATCGATGGGAACAAATCTATTCTTCACCACATTATCAACGCCCTTGGCCTGGTACGATGCCGAAAATTCATCGGGCAGGTTACGGGTGGTGATGGTTTCATGCATTTCAATTTTGCGCTTTCCCATTTGAAATGGTGAACGCAAGACTCAACCAAAACTGAATATTGTATCGCTCACAGATCTGAATTATCCTTCTCCATCCGAACCTCCGTCAATTATGCAGAAATGTATGATCATGAGTAACTTAAAATCTGGAACTTAAAACTTAAAACTTGGAACTTCGAACCAGGAACTCGGAACCAGGAACTTGGAACCTGGAACTCGGAACCTAAAACTTCCACCTTAAGCCCTATTTCCCCGCCAGCGTCCAGGTGATAAAGGCCACATAAATCGCCAGCATGATAATCCCTTCAATGCGGTTGATATTGGGTTTTCCTTTGGGACTGGCAAAAATAAACAGGAACAAAATAAAATGCGAACCTATAGCCACCCACACATCCATCATAAGGTGTTTGTTGAAGGGAAGGTTATTGAAAAACGCGCTTAATCCCAGCACCAGGAAGATGTTGAAAATATTCGAACCCAAAGCGTTCCCGATGGCGATGTCGGAATTTTTTTTGTAGGCTGCTACGGCTGAGGTGACTAATTCAGGTAGTGAAGTTGCTGTAGCCACAATCACCAAACCGATGTCGGTTTCTCTTATGCCCAATAAGCGGGCAACATCGGAAGAGCCTTCAACGATCCAGTTGCCGCCAAAGTACAAGCCTACCAGTCCAGCCAGAATAAAAAGTGAAGCCTTGGCAGGGGTATAGTCTTTGGCGGAAGAAACCTCCTCAAACTCCTGGTTTTTAGCGGTGAAAATGGTGTAACTGATAAAAATGGCAAAGAAGGCCAGGAATATCAGCCCATCAATACGACTGAGCACATCCATTTCCATTTTATCAAGGAACACATCATTTGCCAATAAGCCTAGCGCAACGGCGGCCAGCAGGCTAAAGGGAATTTCCTTCCAGGTGGTGTTCTTTTTGATGGCAACCGGGTATACAGCCGCGGAAAAGCCTATGATGATAAAGACATTAAAAATATTACTTCCCAACACATTGGCAATGGCCAGGTCGGTATTGCCTTTAATACTGGCCAGTAAGCTTATGATCAGTTCCGGGGCGGAGGTGCCCAGTGAAACAATGGTGAGCCCGATAACGATATTGGGAATGTTGAAGCGTTTACCGAGGGCTGTGCCACCATCTACCAGCCAGTTAGCTCCCATAATGATCAACACAAATCCAACAACAAACAGCAGGTAGCTCAATCTCTTCCTCTTTTTGGGTTAGTAATTTCGTTCTCCGAAAATGGCGCTTCCTATGCGGACCATGGTGGTGCCCTCATCAAGGGCAATGTGATAATCGTTGGTCATACCCATTGAAATTTCTCTAAAGGCCTGATCGTCCTGAAAATAATTCTTTTTCAAATGCTCATAATACACTTTCAGCGCCCTGAATTCCCGTCTTATCTGTTCATCGTCGGTGGTAAAGGTGGCCATGCCCATCACCCCGCAAAGGCGGATGTTATCAAAATCCATGTATTCATCGCTGTCGAGCAGGTCTTCGGCTTCTTCGAGTGACAGGCCAAATTTCGATTCTTCCTCGGCGATATGAAATTGGAGCAGGCAAGGAATCAAACGATCGATCTTGGCTGCTTCCTTATTGATTTCCCGCAATAATCTGAGGCTATCAACACTTTCGATCAGGCTTACAAAAGGAACTATTTGCTTTACCTTGTTGCGTTGCAGATGGCCGATAAAATGCCATTCAATATCCTCGGGAAGTTGTGGCTCTTTATCGATCATTTCCTGGGCCTTATTTTCGCCAAATATTCGTTGGCCGGCATCATAAGCTTCGCGTATGGTTTCGATAGGCATGGTTTTAGAAACAGCCACCAGCTTCACATCAGCGGGGATACTTTTTCTTACCCGGTCGAGATTCTCTAAAATCGGTATCATCTTTAATTTTAGGTTTAATCGATAAACAATGCAAAAATATAAAAAACCGGGGAGAGGTTTTTGTTTGAATGAAAGGTACTTTTATTTCCACCAAGATAGGTTATAACTGTTTGCAATCGGAAAAGATAGTTTACTTCTCCACTGTTATATTGCTGAGCCGGTAGATTGATGCCGGTGTTTTCCGGCTTTATTTGAAATGATGGATTTCACCTCCACGCCAGCCACAATTATACTCACCTTTCATTTTTTATTTCGCTATCTCCCATCTATCGGTCAATCAGTTACACAACCTCTATGTCTCATGCGTTCCTCAGTCACCCGTGAAACCGTGCTTGTTAATCATCTCTACAAGCTGATAGGGTTTATAAGGCTTACTCAGGAAGTCATCCATACCGGATTCTATGCAGCGAAGGCGGTCGGCTTCCATGGCATAGGCCGTAACGGCCAATATTTTTACCGGTTTTTCAACGCCCTGTTCTTTTTCAACTTCCCGTATCTTTTTGGTGGTTTCTATCCCATCCATAATGGGCAGTTGCACATCCATCAGGATGATATCGTAATTGTTTTCCTTGAATTTATCCAGACCAATGTGGCCGTTTTCTGCCAGATCGATCGTATGGCCTTCTTTTTTCAAGGTGGCAATGGTAAACTTCTGATTCAGCAAGTTATCCTCAACCAGCAGGATGGACAGTTTATTCTTTTCCACATCTTTCCTTTCTTTTACCGGAACATCTAGTTCTTCTTTTAATACCTCGGGTGACGAGGGGGTAACCTTAATGGTGAACCAAAACTCCGATCCTTTACCTTCTTCCGAGTTAATCCCCAACTCACCCTTCATCATGTCGATAAGGTTTTTACAAATATAAAGACCAAGGCCGGGAGTTACCTCGTACGACTCGGGCGAGAATGAACCTTTCATGCTTCCGCCCAATGTGCTAAGCAAGCTGTCGGCATCTTCCCTGCTCATTCCGGAACCGGTGTCGGTTACCCGGAAAAGAAGCTGCATTTGTTCATCACCTTGCTCTTTAACCTCAACCGACAGTTTAACGCTACCTTCCTTGGTGTATTTAATGGCATTATCGAGCAGGTTGATCAGGATCTGCCGTAACCTTAAAGGGTCACTCTTGATAACTTTCGGAACATTCCCGGCAATGCTGTGTTCAAAGGTAATTCCTTTTCCTTTGGTTTTCACGCTGAGCATTTCCATAATTTGCCTGATCTCTTCATGGAGCTGAAAGGGTTGGTTTTTAATGGTGATGTCGCCGGTTTCGATGACGGTGTAATCCAAAATATCGTTTACAATGCTCAGCAGGTTATCGCCCGAGTTATTAATAATGTTAAGGTATTCTTCCTGTTCGGGTGTTAGTTTTGTTTTTCGTAAAAGATCGATAATGCCGATAATGCCGTTCATGGGCACCCTGATGTGATGGCTGATACGGGCCAGGAGCATCTTCATGGAATTATTAATGGATTCTTTTTCCTGCTTGACCTGGTCCAACTCTTCTTCAATCTGCTGACGGTAATCTGACACGGAATCTTCCACAAACTGCAGGCGTTTTTTCGTTTTCTGCAGTTCCTTAGCCAATTCCTCTTTTGATTTATCTTGATAATCGTTCATATTGTTTTTACTTATGATTCATTATATACTTCACGGAATTTTTGCAGTTGTACATCAATGATGTTAAACAACTTTCCTTGCACCACCGGTTTGGGCAAATAATCATCGAAACCGGCTTCCAAAAACCGTTCCTTATCCCCGCTCATGGCATAGGCCGTTTGTGCCACAAAGGGTACTTGTTTGTATTCGGGCCATTTCTGTTTGATCTCTTTCATTAGCTTTATGCCGTCCCAAGGGGCTGGTAGATTAATATCGAACAGCATGATATCGAAAAGCTGGCCATGGTCGTAATAATCCTTTACTTTTTTAATGGTTTCTTCGCCATCAACCGCCATAATGATCTTGTACTTGGAATCGAGCATTTTTTGCAGCACCAAGCGGTTCATGCGGTCATCTTCCACTACAAAGACCACTACTTGTTCATATGGTGTTGATTTCTTTTTACTCTCTTCCTTGCTTGCTTTTTCAGGGGCTTCTGCGGGTTTCTTTTCCTCTTCGGCTTTTTCTTTGGCCGATGGAAGATATACCGTAACGGTGGTGCCTATCCCTTTTACCGAATCCACATCGATGCGGCCATTCATGAGCTCGGTAAGGCGCTTTGCCAGGGGAAGACCCAAACCGGCGCCTTGGTATTTACGGGAATATCCCAGTGATTCCTGCCTGAAAGCCTCGAAAATATCGGGTAGAAAAGCCGAATCGATACCAATGCCGGTATCTTTTACCCGGATAAATATTTCGTTTTGCGTCTTATCAAAGCCGGTGGATATATTAATAAAGCCCCGCTCGGTATATTTTACCGAATTATCGATAATGTCACTTAAAATCCGTGAGAGGTTACTCTCATCAGCCATTGCCTGGGGAATTTCGCCTGGGGTGAAATTAAACTTGAGCCCTTTTTCATTGGCTGTAAAGCTATAAAGGTCGCCGGTTTTTTCGGCCACATCATTTACATCGCAAGATCGCAAATCGATTTCCAAGTCATTGGCTTCGATACGGGAAATGTCGATAACATTATTCAACAGGTGAAGCAGGCGCTCCCCGCTTTGGGAAATGCCCTTGGCATATTCGAATAGCTCCTCGTTTTCGATCATGGAAAGCTCTTGCTCCAGCAGGCTCGAAAATCCTATAATGCCATTAAGCGGGGTGCGGATTTCATGACTCATATTCGACAGGAAGGCATTTTTAAGGTAATTGGCGTCTTCTGCTTGCTTGAGTGCTTTCTTTAGCGAAACATCCACCTTTTTACGTTCATCGAGCTCTTTTCGAAGTTGGGTGGTCCGCTCCTTTATTTCCTCCTCAAGTTTTTGATTGAATTGTGATAACCTGGATTGCTGTTCGTCAATCTTGGCATCTTTTTCCTTTAGTTTTTCAGCGTATTGTTTTTTAAGCTTTTGATTGACGTATAGGAAATAACCGAGCCCGGCTATGAGCGCTATGATAACAGGTATAAAATAGTAAAAAACCGAACCCGAAACCATACCGGTGTTGTTCTGCAATAAAATGAATACAGTGGAGGCGAGATTTTCAATATTAAGGATGTTTATAGCCCAAATCATAGTTTTTGTGCTACGTATAAATTTTCTTCCTCGTTTATGGCATATTTTTTCAGGTCAAAGGGCCATTGTTCCCGGGCCGGATTTAAAATATTAACCTTAAAACCTGCTTGTTCCAGTCTTTTGGGATAATCGAGCCCATATAACCGGACATGATCGAACTGCCCGAAAAGGTCCTCCCGTTCTTTATTACTTTTGGTTTCAATCTCAAGTCCTTTTTCGAGCGAACGGGCAATGGGTACTTGCAGCACCGCCCATCCACCGGGTTTCATTACCCGGTATATCTCCGACATAGCCAGCCGGTCGTTTAAAATGTGCTCCAACACATGATTGCAGATGATGGCATCGAAGGATTCATCTTCATATTGAATATCGGTGATATCCATTTGGATGATGTCACGGTCGTAATAGTAATCATTGTAACCTTCGGTGAATTTGTCGCCGGTATAATACTCGATGTTGTTGTATTTTCGCAGTAATGCCCGCACCGGTCCTTCAGGAGCAATGTGAAGTAATTTGATGGGTTGCGAAAAAACGGAGGTTTTATGGTTAAGGTAAAGATAGATCAGCCTGTCACGATCGGTGGAATAACATCTTGGGCACACGATATTATCGCGATAGCCACCTCCAACAATATCCCTTTCTTCAATCACTTTATATTCCATACCCCCGGGCAACATGCGCTTGAACGACTGCCCGCAATAGGGGCAATAAACGTTGTTGCCACGGTAGTAGAATCCCATAAACTTTTGCCATCCGCCTCGAATTTTAACTCCGAGGTTATAGGGTACAAAAGATTTAAGTATGCTTTTTATTGACTTTACAATTCGATCACTTGCTTTCAAGGCTGCTATTTATTTTGATTTGTTAAAAATAACATTTTTTTGGTAAAGGACTGATCGTCTACCCAAAGTTTGTAGAAATATAATCCGCCGGCCAGGTTACCGGGTTGAAAAGTGGCTTTATGCTTACCGGTGCTTTTCTGCTCATTTTCCAGTATCCTTATAAGTTTGCCTTGCGGTGAAAATATCATCAATTTTACCCGCGAAGGTTCAGGTAGCTCGTATTCGATGATGGTTTTGTTTTTGAACGGATTGGGGTAATTTCCTTTTAAGAGACCTTTTGTTTCTTTAAATTCGATAATGCCCACATTATTGGGGTTATATTCGAAGGCGCCTATGTCAAAAGCATTACCATAGGGTCGGGTATTGTTATACAGGTCGAAATTCACACCATAGCTTCCCAGGTTGATACCGGCATCGATAGCCGGGGAATTTTTGCGAAGCGTAAAATTACCCACTACTGTGTCGGTAAATTTAATGTGTTTGAATACAGGCGAGAAGTAATTGTTGGAAATATCGAATTCGATATTCTGATTCTCTATCCTTATGTAGGAACCGTCGCCGTATGTGTTATAAGCCCCGGATTTCACTATGATGTTGTTATAAGCTTTGTTACCATCCGATGCTTCGTTGGTCATTTTAATACCAAAGGTTTTCGGGTTCACAATGGTATTGTTGAAAAAATAAAAACTGGCATCGGGCAGGGTGTTTACATCACCAATATAAATACCGTGTTTTTCGGGGTATGCAACATTTTTCTCGTTATAATCGCGGCCCGGATTAACAATTAAGTTATTGTATATCTTTTGGTTTCCCAACCCCAATATATCAATTCCGTCGCCCAGGCCGTCTCTGATAATATTGTTATAGCAATCGCATTGCGATCCTCCTCCGATAAGTACGCCGCTCATCTGGAAGTCAACGGCAGCTTTACTATCTTCAATAACCAGGTTATCATAGATTTGGCAATCGGCCACTGCCGAGCTTACCTGTATTCCATCCCAACCGGTATTTTCAATAATATTGTTATAAACTTGAACGCCCTTATTTACATGGGGATAAACCAAGGTGTCCTGTCCATCACAGGTGATCTCTGTTCCATTGTATTTTGAGCTTCCGATGTACAAGCCTTCATTACCTACATCGTGAATATAGCAGTCGTGAATAATGGTGTTGAACATGGTGAAGTTGTCGCGCAATGATTCAAAGGTACAATTCGGATCGGTTTTGGCGTAAATTCCTGCATAAGGTACGTTGGCAATTTCAACCTGTTCAACTTCCACATCACTGCTTAAATCATCAATGGATAAGCCGGCGCCCACCGTGCGCAATATTTGAATGCCGTAATAATTCTCATCGTTTCCTGCACCGCTGAATTTAATGTATGAACAATTTCCAATCTTGATCCCGAAATAATGATTGGAATCAACTTTAACGATTCCATCGCCGTTTTTTACTGTGATGGGGGCATCCTCAGATCCATGGACATTTTTTAATAACAGGAAATGCCAGTTACCGGGCATGAGCGTAATGGTATCGCCGGGGTTAAAATTGTGATCGTTGCCATCAATAACATAGTTACCGGGATCGAAGGCATAATTTGATTTACTTTGTGCAATGCCGGTGATTGGCGAGAGCATTGCCAAAATGCTGAATAGAAAGCCGAAGTTTTTTATAGCCTTATGCATTGCAAAATTTTATTATGTATAACGTTTTAACAGCCTGTTCGTTTTTCATTCCCATTACAAATTGCTTTTTACTTACCCCGCTTGGCTCTTTCCCAATTAACCGACTGCTGTTTTCTGATCAATCGTCTTAACCCCTGGAATACCGAATAATTCATCATGAGGAAGTAGTATGGAATAAACAATACCTTTAGGCGAATTTGCCGGTTTTCGAGATACCATCCCAATGATGCCAGCAGGTAGAATACCACCTGCAACCAAAACAGAATAGGGTAGAGGGTAGTTGTAAACAGGCCGGCTTCCAGTGCAGCTATCAGATTAAGGATAAAAATAACGAGGAGGCTAAAGGGCGCTACTGTCCATCGCAGCACCCGGTGTGAGATATATTGAAAGGTGAGTATTCCATGTTTAAATGGATTAAGCAAAGATTTCAAGCGAATAATGGACTGTAACCCTCCTGCCGAGATCCTTACTTTGCGTTTTAGCTCTTCCTTTACATTGGCCGAAGCTGTTTCAAGGGCATAAGCGTTGGGGTTGTATTGTATGGTGTACCCCTGCATGGCTATGCGCAAGGAAACGATAAAGTCATCCAAAAGAGTATCGCGTTCAACTTCCTGAAATAACTTGGTGCGAACGGCAAATAGTTCGCCTGCAGCGCCAACCACCGAGTATAGCTCGGCATCCCATTTTTTAAGCATTGATTCATATTTCCAGTAAATGCCTTCACCGGCTCCTGCAGCCGTATCTTTTTCCTTGGATTGAATGCGTTTTTCACCCGAAACACAGCCTACTTTTGGATCTCGAAATAAACGTACGATCTCTTTAATAGAATCTTTTCCCAGGTCGGTATTGGCATCGGAAAAAACCACGATGGGCGATTCAACAAGTTTAATGCCCCGGTTCATTGCCCCTATCTTACCGTTACGCTCGGGTAAATGGTAAACTTCCACATCGGGATATTGTTTTAACAGCTCAGGCGTGCCGTCGTCGGAGCCGTCGGTTACCCAAACCTGTCTTAGTTTATCGTTGGGATAATTGAGCTGGCGGGCATTTTTCACCTTCCTATCCACAAAATCTTTTTCATTATAGGCGGCGACAAACAGGGTGACTTCCGGCTCGTAGTCCTTTTCTCCTTTATGTTCGCGGCTTAAACCAAATAAACGCTTTAGTTTGACAAGCACAAACAACAAAATTCCATAGCCCAGGTAGGCATAGAACACCAGGAACACCAACACCCAAAAAATGATCTTTACCGTAAGCATATGTTTCTATATAGGGATTACTTATTTTCCTCTTCATTTTTATAATAAACCTTGATGCTTGCCATGTTGAAAGCATCAACACGCATATACCTGAAAGTGCCCAGTTTGTCGAGTTCATTCTTAATGCTGTCTTCCTCGCTGTGCTTACTTTCGAGGATAATGAGCATATGCGGATATTCGGTAAAAAACCTGGTCCCGCCCCTGATCACTTCGGGTTCCATGCCCTCCACATCAATTTTGATCATGATGCGCTTATCTTTTGGAATATTGAACTGTTCCAGGTAGCTATCGAGGGTGCAGATGGAAACATGGACATTGTCGGGTTTATGCTCGTATGTGATGTGTGAAGCCCCTGTATTTACCGGATCAACATAAAACTCGGCATCCTTTTCCACATCGCCCAGGGCACAGTTTACCGGTGTTATCTTTTTTTGAAGCCGGTTGAGTAATACATTAATGTAATAGGCCCGGTAGTTATCCTGAACCGGTTCAAAGCCATAACATTGCAAGCCTTCCTGAGCCATCATTATGCTATAGGTGCCGATATTGGCGCCCACATCGATAAACACATCATAGTTTTTATAATGCTTTAATACAAAACTTTTTACATTCCATTCGTAGGCATAATTGGCAAACATGAAATCGATGGTGCCTTTGCGTATAAAAAAGGAACCCAGTTTGCTTCGCATCAAGTGCTCCTTAGAAACAGGCTTCTTAAAAAGTTTATACTTTATCGCACTGAATATGAACTTAACTTCACCGTTTTTTATGAAATCTTTTATGTACCGCAAAAATGTAATAAGCTTCCCCATATTTTTTGTTTACACATGTTTATTTCACCCTTTCCCATTGCCCGCTTTCGCGGTTGTATTGTTTTAATATGCGTGCGGGATTTCCGGCAGCTACGGAAAAGGGTGGTACGCTCTTGGTTACTACACTGCCGGCTGCTATAACAGCATGCTTTCCTATAGTAACACCGGCCACCACGGTTGTATTGGCTCCAATCCACACCTCATCCTCTATAAGGATGGGTTTCGATACAGTAGGCTGGTCTTTGGGAGGTGTATGAATATCTTCATAGCCATGATTCAGGCCCGAGCATACTATATTTTGGGCGAAGATCACATTATTGCCTACGGTTACCGGCCCTATTAATGTATTGCCCAAGCCGATACGGGTATTATTACCGATGATAATATCGCCAACCCCATTGTTGATGGTGGCAAAATCTTCGATGGTGCTGTTGCTACCCAAAACGAAATTGTTCCAGGGGAACACATCCATACGGGTTCGTTTTCTCACCACTGAATGTTTTCCTCTTTTATGCTTAAAAGGATTTACAAATAGTTTAACCCAGGTACGTGGTCTTGGCTGCCTGTTAGGTGTTAATGCCCATATAGCCAGTTTCTTTAATTTTGGATTTCCTTTTATTTTATCCTTTACCCCCATTATTCATTTTTTGATTTGTTCCAAACACGTTCCACCGCCTCGTATATCGCTTTAACATTATTTTCCCAGGTATGGGTTTCAGCAAATTTCTTGCGCTGTTGTTCAAGCTTGGGGTTATTTTCCTTTAATGCCTGCCCTATTTTTTGAATAAAATCTTCTTTGTTTTCGGTTTGATAGGTGTATTCATTAAAGGGGATCATGGCATCGGTGCGGGTGGCCACCACAGGCTTACCCATGGCCAGGTACTCATCTACCTTTCTTGGGTAATTCCCAATGGTGATCTCATTTACCTTTTGAGGATTTATGGCTACGTCGAATGCAGCCACATAGGCAGGAAGCCACTCCTCTTGTTTCGCACCCAGAAAATACACATTTTTCATCCCGTGCAATTTGCTTTGCTTGAAATCATTATCTTCCGGTCCCACAAAAACAAAATTCCAATCGGTTTTTTGTGTTGCGGCATATTTCAGTTTTTCTATATCGAGCCTTATTGATCGCAGCGAACCCATGTACCCAATGCGAGGGGAGGGGATCTGTTTAATATCATCAGGCAACTTGGTTACCGTTTCCGGGTTGAACAATTCCAGATCGCAACCCTGCCCTACGGCATAACTATGCTGGTTAAACCGGCCGGCGTAATTGGCCAGGTAAACTGAATTAGTCACCACTACGTCTGCCTTCCTGATCAGGGCGCTATCCATGCGAGCCCCATGTTTCCGGTAATAATCGGTGGCAATCATGTTATCGCGGATGTAGTAGATAAAAGTATGGGTATTGAGCAATTCCTTCAGGTAAAAACTGCGATACATATCGCTATCATCGAAAAGGATAATATCTTTAAAACCTAGCTCATCAATAGTCTTACTAATAGTGCGGGCATATCTCCGGTTGTTGACCTTGTTCAGGTAATTAAAAAGAGGCTTTGGGCCCAATTGATTAATTGATTCCAGTATCACGGTTGGATTCAGGTTCCAGATATTTTCGGCAACTTTTTCTAAAGCAGGTTCCCGGCCTTTGAGGATATCGATACGTTTTTTGATGCGGGGTTCATTACGGCGGCGCCAGCGGGTAAGCCTATCGAGGGGATAATTAACAAATAACACGCGATTGTCGCGGGCAAATTCCTGGGCAATATTCACAGAGTTGGATCCAATATCACTATCCCAACCCTGCAATCCGGTTATGACAATATCCCTCCCTCTTATCATTTGCTCTGTTTCTGTTGCTCCGTTCGTTTAGCGTGCTTATAGATTTTATGAACAAAATTTTCCCAAGTGTGTTCGCCTGCAAAGGCCATCCTGCTCTGAATTTTTTCTTGGTTATTTTCCTTTAATGCCCTATCGATCATTTCCACATACTCATTGGCATTCTTTGCAAGGTAAGTATGATCCTCAAAGTAATGCATAAAGGTGGTTTTGGTGGCTACCACCGGTTTGCCCATGGCCAGGTACTCATCAATTTTCAGGGGGTAATTAATGTCGGTGATTTCATTAACAGCCTGCGGGTTAATGGCCACATCAAAGCCTTTTACATATGAGGGGAGGTCATCGGGGTCTTTTCTACCCAGAAAGATCACATTATCAATTTGATGAAGTTCACTGTTCTTGAAGTCCTCATCTTCGGGCCCTACCAATACGATACTCCAATCGGGACGAGCTTTTGCAAAACCGGCAATCAGGTCGATATCGAGCCTGCGGGTGGTTAAGGAGCCGGTATATCCGATAAGGGGGCGTTTAATATCTTTAAGATCCTGGGGGATCTCCAGCTTATCCTTGGGGTCACTGTACATACCTACATCACAACCTTGCCCGATCATATGTGCGTTCGGATTGTATTTTTGGGCATACTCCTCAAAATAATGCGAGTTGGTGACTACCAGGTCGACCTTTTTGAGTAATTCCGGTTCCATGCGAACCCCATGCTTTCGATGATAATAAACTTGTGTTACCGCATCGCGTAGCAAATAAATATACAAACTGGGTTTGAGAAATTCCTTTAAATGAAACCCGATCAGCATCGAATTGTCATTAAGCAAAATATAATCCTGGAGGTTCATTCTTTCAATGGCCCTGTTGATGTGCCTGGCGAAACGTTTATCGTTGACTTTATTAAAATAATTGAAAATTTTTGGGTTATTGATCCAATTGATCGATTCCAAAACAGTGGGGGGTGTGAAAAGCCATATATTGTCTCCAACCTGTTCAATTTCAGGCTCTTTTCCTTTTATTACATTGAGGCGTTTTTGGACTTCAGGTTTGTGCTTTTCGCGAAACTGAGCGCTTCTCATAAGCGGTTTATTTACAAAAAGCACGCGGTTTTTACGGGCAATTTCCTTGGCAGTGTACTTACAGGTGCTGCCAATGTTTAAGTCCCAGGGTTGCAATCCAAATACTATGAAATCGCGGTTTTCGATCATACGCCTGATTATTTGTTTTGTTGAATCCCTTGATATACGCTTTTATAAATATTTAAGACATCACGGGCCATATTTGCCCAGGAAAACTTGGCCGCTTGTTCATAGCCTTTGCTGATCAAGTTTTCTTTCAATTTATTATCGTTTAGCAAACGTAAGATAGCTTCTTTGATTTGAGGAGGATCATACGGATCAACGATCATTCCGGCATCGCCTGCCACCTCGGGCATTGAGGAGGTGTTGGAGGTAATTACCGGTGTTCCACACGACATAGCCTCCAGTATAGGTATACCAAAACTTTCGCGAAGCGAGGGATAGAGGAAAAGCTCACTAAGGTTGTATATGGCCGGGAGGTCTTTGTTAATTACGTATCCGGTTAAAATGATATGTTCTTTTAAATCAGGATCATTAATATCATCGAGGACGCGGTCGAGGTCGTCTTCGTCGAAATCGAGTAATACCAAGGGTATCTTTTTATCCAATTCCTTTATGAGGGCCGAAAATGCTTTGAGAACACCTGGTGTATTCTTTTTCGGATCGGTATTGCCCAGGAAGAAGATAAAACGTTCCGGAAGGTGATACTTGTTTTTGATCTCATCGAGCAGGTTCTCATTATGGATTTTTTTGAACTTTTCGCCTACCCCATTGTAAACCGCTTCGAGTTTACTGTTTTTAAATCCGAAGAAATCGGCAATACGGTGTTTTTCGTAATGCGAAACGGTTATGATCTTTTTACTACGTTTCACTACGGGCGGAACCACAAGCCTGCGGTAAAGATTCCCCAGTTTCTGATACCAGGTCCCGGCTTTCTTAAAAATGCCGAGGCTTTCAAGATAAATGATATCATGCAAGGTAATAACCAGCGGGGTTTTTGAATTTACAGGGGCAGTGTTGCTGGTGCAATGCAGGATATCGCAGCCCTCTTTACGGGCAGCCTTGGGTAAGGCAAACTGTTCCCACCAGGGATATGCTCCACCGGCAAGCTCCCTGATCTTGAAATTACCGGTTTCCCGGAGACACTTGTCTTCGTCGGGACTTACGAAGATCACATATTCATTTTCGTGATCGATTTTTTGCAGGTTACGGATCAATTCCAGCGCTACCATGTCCATTCCATGCTTTCTGACCCTGAATAAGCGTTGTCCCTCAATACCAATTTTCATAATCAGGCTGTTTTTCAAATAAAATGCATCAGTTTCACAAGATTTTGATCAACAGTTAGTTATGCTGTTCATCATACGTTCTTTTGCTTCTTATTTCAAAGATGCACTTTTATTTGGCATAAAGCTACAAAAATTTATTTGTAACCCGCAATATTATGGATATTTACCCGGTATATAAATTATGGCAGTCGATTTACCACACGTTTTCCATATCTTCGGCTTTGTATTTTTGATTTCGTTCCACGAAATATGAGGGTTGTTTTCCCTTAAGCTGCAGGTGGTCCTTGGTGAATAATCGCGAAAGCAAGGCCAAAGGAGTAAGGAAAATATAAAATATAAGGGTTAACAATATCCTTGACATCACGTATCCAATACCTTCGGCCAATTTGAGCCACAGCCAAGCCAAGCGATCGGTAAGCCAGCCCGAGATGATACTCAGCACGGCCAAACCCAAACCAATATAAAGAAGCACCTCCAGTTCAAATATAAAATAGAATACCAGTAATGCGCCCATGAGGACGATAATGGTTTCGAGCGATTTTTTACGTTCAATCATCATAAGCCATCATTAGTTAAAACAACGTATAAATAAACGGAGCTACGGCCGAACCTCCGGCAAATACCAGGAGGAGTCCAAGCAGAAGTAATATGATTATGACCGGAGCCAGCCAGTATTTTCTGCGTGCTTTTAAAAACTTAAAAATATCTTTAAGTGTATCCATGGTTATAAGTGTTTTGCCAATTCTTTTGCAATTAACTGATGACCCTGTTTATTCCAGTGCATATCATCAGGTATGTAATATTTTTTTACCGGATTATCCAACTCTTCGATAAAAAGCGGATAAAAATTAATAAAATCCAGTCCGTGATCCCGGGCAAATTTCTTCCAAAACAGCACATGCAATGTATCTGTTTTACCCCTTTCGATGTGATACGGCCAGGGATATACCACAAGGTGTATATCGTTTATGCCATGATTCCGGCATAGTTCAACCAATTTTTTCATGTTTTGTTCGCATAACTGAAGCCCCTCACGTCCCCAGTTTTCATAAACCGATTCATTTTCCATCCAAATAAACCGTTCGTTGTATTTATTATCCCACGGATACTGTGCATCGCGTTGTTCATCACGGTATTTCCAGTACATCCGGTACAAGGTGTAATAAACAAAGGAATGATGCCTTAAATAATCTTGTATGCTTTGGATGATGGGATTGTCTTTTTCTCTGGGCTTGTAGTTATAACCGCTTGGTAAAAAGCCTTTATACATGATCTCATCCTGTGGGTCGCTTATATCAACGAAAACAAAAAGTTCATCAATATCCATTCCCTTGTAATCGAGGTAATATTTTAAGCGGAGGTAATAAAGCTTGGGCGACATGGAGGCCACACCGCCATTGATCAGGTCTATATTGGCCTTACTGATGTATTTGTTTTCCAGTACCCCAAAAAAACTATCCCGGTAAGGCATTCCGATGGTTTCGACAAAGGAGTCGCCCATGAACATAATCCGGCGTTTATTCGAAGCCGTGAGGTCGTTATGACGACCAGGGGCATTTTTAAGTCCCAAGGAATCAACAAAAAAGGTGTATTTATTGTGATTGGCCCAGGCATGCTGAACCTTTGTATCAGGCTTAAAACCATGATGAAAAAATTCATGTTTAACCCGGTTACTGTCGTCCGACTCAAGTACATCGGGTATGATTACTAAGCCAAGTATAAAATCAATGAGAATTAGAATGATCACATTGATAATGAATATCTTAAGTCCTCTCATGAGCCTCCCCTGTTTACAGCTTTTTAGATTTTGCTAATGTTTTTACGCAATATGTTTGGCCCTCATTTTTAAAAACCACCAGCCCCATGTAAATATAGTGCCAAAATTATATAAAGGGTCAAAGATAATGGTAATTGTTTTAACAAAACAATGTTGATTACACCGGAATTTAATGATCACCGTGTGTTGTATGCAGGAATGAGCGGTTTGCACCTTTGATCCGAAGCAATGACAAAAACATCAGTACAATGCCCCAGGGAAGGGTTAAAAGGGCTTTAAGTGTCCGCACAGTGTAAAAATTTCCCGGAATGGAAAAAAAGAAGGCCAAAATGCAAAGCCCGGTTATAACCAACCAGATGGTGGTAAAAAACAGTGTATTGAAGATAACAGATAATACCGAGATCAATATCAAAACGCCGAGTAGCAATACACGTGGAGGCTGTATGAACTGTATGGCTTTATTGAAATAATCGATGTTTCCATGTAAAAGTAAAGCTTTAACCGATTTCATAAAATCAAGGCTGAAATAATGTAGCTGTGCCGAAAGCCATCGGCGACGTTGCTTGTGAAAAACTTCGGCTTTTTGTACTTTTTCATCCAAAACATGGGCATGATGCAGGTATTCAATAACATCACCATTGCTTAGCATGCGCAGTTCAATTTCTTTATCAAATCCGCCTATCGCTTTTATCTCTTTCATGAGTGTTTTAAAAAACTTGTAATGGAAGGCCATTCCTGAGCCAATAATCGCCGAGGACAGCCCAATTACACGGTGACCTTTCCTGAATATATGATTGTTGATTTCTTCGCTAACGGCATCCAATACAGCAAAATTGGTGTTGGTGTTTTTGGCCATCCGATGGCCTTGAACAGCTTTAATGCCGCTTGCCATTACGGCATTTACCTTGGTTATAAAATCGGGTTTCATCAAGTTATCGGCATCAAGAACAATTGCTACGTCATAATCGTCGCCCAGTTGATCCATGGCTTTATTCAAGGCTTTCGATTTGGTGCTTTTTTCAAAGCTCACCTCAATGAGTTTAACGGGGAGTGCTCTTAGTTGCTTCAGGGTTGCGGGCTGAAAAGAATCGGCAACAACCACCACATCATAATTTTCGGAGGGATAATCCTGGTTCAGAGCATCTTGGGCAACATCAACAATAACGGCATCCTCTTTATAACCGGGTATTAAAACGGCAAATTTTAGTTTTTTCTCCGTTGAATACCGGTAAGGCGGCAAAGGAAATAACCCGGCAATGCCGAAAAATAAGATGTAAAAAGTGGAAAAACCCAGATAAATGATCAATACCCATTGTATGATGTCAATAATCATTTCCATTCCCCTCGCTAGTTTTGATATACTAAATTACAAATTCTTATATAAATAAATCATCTTGAGTCCTCAAAGCATTGGATTTTCATGAATTTCTTTTGAAAACAGATGTTTGATATGCCATCCTATAGCCCGGTAATAGGCATGAAAAAGCTTAATTTTTCCCTTCAGAAAAAACACGAATGCATTTTTGGGGATGGCGACAAACAATTGGTAAAAGATGCCATAAATAAAATCGCGACCAAAGATATTTCGGCGCATATAAACAAGGCGATTTCGATTGAGGTAATAAATTTTCATGGGACTGAGCCGGCCGGTGGATATTGATTCGCGATGGAACACCAGCGAACTATGCACATACCAGATTTCATATCCGTTTCGGGTAATCCGGGCGCACCAGTCGGCCTCTTCGTAATAAAGAAAAAAGATGTATGACATTAACCCGATTTTCTTGATCACTTCCATGGGTACCATCATGGCTGCCCCGTGGGCATACGGAGTAGGGTAATCCATGTCGTACTGACCTCTGTCGGTTTCGAATGACCCAATGGCGCTGTTGCGCATGGTAATATTATTAAAAGCAGTATAGCCGGCATATTGTATCATATGCGGGGTGTGAAAGTACCTGATCTTGGGACTTACGGCCCCTATGTTAGGATTATTTTCCAGTTTCTCCACCAGTGGTTGCATAAAGTCTTTATCAACCATGGTGTCGTTGTTGAGCAGCAACACATATTTTCCCCTGGCCCGCATGATACCAAAGTTATTTCCGGCAGCAAATCCATAATTAATCGGATTTTGCACCAGTACCACCCCGGGATAGGTTCGCTTGATAATTCCCGGATCATCGGTGGGTGAAGCGTTATCAACCACAATAATCTCTATGTTGGGGTAAGAAATTTGCGAAAGCGAACCGATCAATTCCAGGGTGACATCGGAATGGTTATAATTAACCGTAACGATTGAAACCAATGGCCAATATTTTCGGGGTGCAGGTTGCTGCATGAAACAAATCCCTTTTTTTAAATCCGTTTAAATTCGAGCGGTTCATCAAATGCGGGGCTATGATGAATTTCGCTGTTTCCTATGTTTTTAATGTGCCACCCCAGGGCATGCCAATAGGCCTTTAACAAATCGATACGTCGTTGGAATAAATAAACCATGGTGTTTTTCGGGAAGGACAAAAACAACTGGAAAAGAACACTCACAAATAATTGAAACCCATTCACATTTCTGCGCATATACAACAAGCGGCTGCGATTGAGATAATAGGTTTTGAGCGGGCTCAGTTTACCGGTTGAAACCGACTCTTTATGATAGATTATTGAGTTATGCACATAATAGATCTTGTAACCGGCTTGCCGGATGCGAAAGCCCCAGTCGAGTTCTTCATAATACAGGAAGAATGCATTCGACATTAAGCCGAGTTTTTTGGCCACCTCCACCCTTACCATCATACAAGCGCCATGCGCATAGGCTGTAAGTCGATCTTCCTCGTATTGCCCTTTATCCACTTTATTAAAGCCGATGCCGCGGCTGCGAATGGTATAGGGATGTATATGTGTAAGTCCGGCATATTGAAGCCGGTTTGGCATGTGATAAAACTTGATCTTCGGACTTACTGCCCCGATATCGGGATTATGCTCCAGCTTATTTACCAATGGCTCCAGAAATTCCGGCTCCACTTCAGTGTCATTATTCAACAGAAGCACATACTTTCCATTGGCTTTTTGAATGCCGATGTTGTTGGCACCGGCAAAGCCCACATTTTCTTTGTTTTTGATAAGTGAAACAGCCGGAAACTGATCTTTCAGAACCTGTGGATCTTCGTTGGGAGAGGCGTTATCAACAACAATCACTTCGGTGGCCGGGTAAGTCAGCTTTTCGAGCGACCGTAACATGTCGGCCGTTACATCCATGTGATCATAAGTTACCGTTACAATTGATACCAGCGGTTTTAACCGGTACTGTCCTTGTTTCTCTTCCATTCCATCCGTTTATCGTTCCACTATAAACCAAGGATTTCGCAACTCTTCCTTATTATAAATGAGTTGCTGATTATTTTTCGATTGCATTACCTTTCCTCCCGCCTGCTCAACAATCGCTTGCCCGGCGGCGGTATCCCATTCCATGGTGGGAGCGAAACGGGGATATATCTGGGCTTTGCCTTCGGCTATCATACAGAATTTGAGTGAACTGCCCCTGGAAGCGATCTCAATTTCGCCCTTTTCTTCCCTGATCTTATTGATAAAAGCCTCGGTTTCGGGCGACATATGCGAGCGGCTTCCCACCACCACATATTTATCGGTACTGCTTAATAATGGTAATTGATGTGATACCAGGATAATATCCTCAAGGGGCGCTTTTTTGTTTGCCAGGCGCGATGCCCCTTCGGTTTTAAATGAACCAAGACCTTTTGCCCCGAAATAAAGTACATCGAGTACCGGTATATAAATTATCCCGGCAATGGGTTTTTGATCCTCTACCAATGCAATGTTTACGGTAAATTCGCCATTTCTTTTAATAAATTCCTTGGTGCCGTCCAGGGGATCGACCAGCCAAAACTTTTTCCATACTGAACGCTCGGTGTATTCAATGTCCTTACCCTCTTCGCTTAGCATGGGTATCTCCGTCGACTGAAGATTTTCGAAGATATAATCGTGGGCTTTTTTATCAGCTGTGGTCAGCGGGCTGTCATCAGCCTTTTGCTCCACCTCATATTCCGAACTATATACCTTTAATATTTCCTTACCGGCTCCAATGGCCGTATTTATTGCCTGAAAGGTTAACTCTTTGATGTTTTGCATAGTTTTCGTTTAATCCAGTACAAAATCTTCCTGCCATTTTTTCTTTTCCTGCCACTCGGGCTGTTCTTTTTTAATAAACAGATAATTATTGATCACCAGGTAATCCATGTCGGTGCGCATAAAGCACCGATAGGCGTCTTCGGGTGTACATACAATGGGTTCACCCCGTACATTAAAGCTGGTATTCACAATAATTCCGTATCCCGTTTTTTGTCTGAAGGTGTCGATAAGCTTCCAGTAACGAGGGTTAACATCCTTATGGACTGTTTGTATCCGCGCTGAGAAGTCGATATGCGTGATTGCCGGAACATCCGAGCGCTGGTAATAAAGTTTATCTCTCACCTCGTAATTGTGATAATCTTCGGGAAGCTTGTTTCTTCTTGATTTTACCACATTTTGCACCAATATCATATAAGGTGAATGACTTTTCATCTCAAAAAAGTTGGGTGCTTCTTCCGCCAGTACCGAAGGTGCAAAAGGCCTGAACGATTCCCGGTATTTGATCTTGAGATTAAGCCGTTTTTGCATTTCGGGGTTACGGGCATCGCCCAGAATGCTACGATTTCCCAATGCCCGTGGTCCGAATTCCATACGCCCCTGCATCCAGCCGATCACATTGCCCTGATTGATAAAATCGGTTACCGCATCGGCCAGCTCGTCAAACTTATCATACCGGTGCCACGGGGCTTTAAACTGCATGGCCATGCGTTCTGCATCTTTATCGGTAAATGCCGGGCCCAGCAAAGCGCCTTTCATATTATCAAGAGCATCGGGAATGATCCGTTTCTTGCCAAAATATTCATGGTAAGCTGCAAAGGCAGCTCCAACCGATCCTCCTGCATCACCCGAGGCGGGTTGGATAAACATATTTTTGAAAACGCCGGTATTTTGCAATTTTCCGTTGGCTACACAATTAAGGGCTACACCACCCGAAAGGCATATGTTTTCGGCGCCGGTCATCCGTTTGGCTTCTTCGGCCATCTTGATCACAACCTCTTCGGTTACCATTTGTATGGCAAGACCCAGGTTGCAATGATGCTGCTTTAGTTCATCGGTAGGGTTCCGCTTGGGAAAGCCAAACAAGTGTTCCCATTTTTTATCATCCACCATCCGAAGTCCGGTAGCGTAATTAAAATACTTTTGAT
>JAIPAP010000148.1 GCA_021740045.1 Bacteroidales bacterium | reverse complement strand
GAACAGGCTTGTGCTTGATAAAAGCAGTAATGTGCATAGTGTAAAAAATAATTTTTTCATCTCATTCAATCTTTTAATTTCCCACGGTTACATTCCCCAGGCTGCTTTTTGTAGCCCGGTTATCGCTTAATTCACAGGCGGTGCCCGAAAACTTCAGGGTGCCGTTGTTGGAGAAACCCCCGCCGTCATTCAGCGTAAAATCGCCGGAGACATTGAGGGTTTGGCTGCTGTTTATGGTTAATGTGCCATTGTTTTCTATGGTGATGTTTTGGCAGGTGGCTGCGGCGCTGATAACCGGGTCGTTGCCGGTATCGGGGATGGTCACATTTACGCCTGTGCCGGGCACCTGCTCGTCGTCCCAGTTATCGGGAGTGTTCCAGTTGTTGTCGTTGGGATCGTCGCCGGTCCAGAGGCCGGGAACGGATGTTATTTGTGTATTCGGATTATCCGTTGCTGAAGTGGCCAGGTAATATTCGGAGCCGGCACTGCCGTTGTATTCGGTTACATGAACGATGTATTCGACATTTTTGGTCAATCCGGTTACCGTTACTTCGCTTCCTGTTCCATTGTAAATGCAATACCAACCGGAAGTTCCAATCTGGCCGCCATCGCCAAATGTTGTGCTGGCTGTGTACGTAGTACCATCCACCGGTGCAGCGGTACCTGTGGTAGCTTCTTTCATGAAAACAGCCCCGGCGCTGCCTCCGCCATTGGTCCAGCTTATGGTCATTTGGTTGGGCTGCACGGAAGAAAAGGCGATGCTTGTGGCCTGGCAGTTGGTGGTGTAGGTATTGGCCAGGTTTTGCCAGGCCAGGGCGGGATAGCCGTTGTTGGCCGGTGATGGGGTGCTTTCGTCGATGGTCCAGGTTCCTGCGGTGCTGCCGGACGGGGCCAGGTCCCAGTCGGAAATAAAGTAGGTGCAGGCCGTTTGCATATCGCCGGTGGTGCGGCCGTAGTCGTTTTCATCGGGCATGCCTGTGTTTATGGTTTTATCGAAGAAGCTGGCGGTGATGGTAGCGCCTCCTGAAGTATAACCTGCAATACCGCTATTTTCACTTGAACTTGATGCAGAAACATCGTTTACGGCATATGAGTTTTCTATGCCACCAGCATCTATATCACCTACAATGCCGCCGACGTCATATGTACCATCAACTGACGTATTTATGCAATAAGCATTATGAATGGAAGAAGCCTCTACCATCTTTCCGGCTATCCCACCCACATTCTCATCTGCATCTACTGCTCCGGTTACATAGCATGCTGTAATGACGGCACCTCCATGCACATAGCCTATAAGTCCCCCGACATCATCATCGCCATTTACACTGCCCGTTACATAACAATCGGTTATATCCGAAACATCATGATCACCGATTAAACCACCTACCTCGTCATCGGTGGCCGTGATTTGTCCGGTGGCGTAGCAATTGGTTACAGGGCCTTCATTGTCTCCGAGCAAGCCGCCCACATTATCCTGGCCTGATACGTCTCCTGTAGCATGTGAATTACTAATAGAAGTGTCGTCATTATCGCCTATCAAACCACCGGCATAGCCATCTATGGGAGCAGATACCGTTCCTTCGGCATAGCAGTTGTTAACGGTACCATCGATTATCATCCCAACAAGTCCACCGGCGAATTTATCCGCATCAACATTGCCCGTGGCTGAGGAATTTTCAACAGAAGTAGTTGATCCTTCTGCTTTTCCTATAAGTCCTCCACCCTGCGCTCCATTACATTTTACATATAAGGATGCATTACAGTTATTCACTGTTGAATTCATAGCATGACCAACAAGGGAACCTACGTCACTAATACCGTTAACACTTCCATCGACCATTTGCACATTGGAAATAGCTGCATTATTAATGAAGCCAAAAAGACCAACGTTGGATTCATTTGATCTAACTATAGTTAAATACTCAATAATGTGATTTTGCCCATTATAAGAACCGGTAAATGCTGTGGTAGTATTTCCGATGGGTGAGAAGCCTTTCCCACTGTTGTAAAAATCACCACCATCTTGAAAATCAGCTTCCGTGAAAACAATATCAGCCGTTTGTTCGTAATCCGCCGACCAATCTGCGTTGGAATTTTCCGACAGATAACGCAAGTTTTGTTTGGTTGCAATTTCCAGTTTGCCGTCGCTATCGCTATCGACTGGTGCGGTTCCCTGCGCCCAAGAAGAGGTGCAGGCAATTAGCAGCGTGAACAACGTTATGGAGTTCGTAATTTTCATATTTTTCCTGCTATTTTTTAGCGTTTGTTTTTGCATTGGTTTTGTGCTTAACCAGCGTAATCAATTCCTCATTTCCAACCGGTTTAGCCATAAATTCATCAAATCCGGCCTGCAGGGCATACGCCATGGCCGACATGCGGAAGTTCGAAGCCAGGATGAGCAAGGGGGCTTTGGTGTATTGCCGCCTGATCGCTGCAACCAACTCGTGCAGGCTTTCCGCGATCATATCGCCATCAACAATAACCGCATCAACTGCCTGTTTGTCCTGTAAAGCGTCGATCAATTCCGAACGATCAATAACATAGTTCACTGCAATGTCATCTTGCCGCAGCACACTGACCTGTTTGCCGGTAATGAACCATTCATTGCCCATAACAACGAGTCGTTTTTTAGTTTCCATTGATCAAGTTTATTCAGCCAAATTCTTTTGAGGATGAAAGATAGATTGACTAATTCCACAAACAAAAAATTTAACCGCAAAAAATCTATTGAAAAGCTACTGTTAAAATGTTAACAAATTGAATTTATGGATTTTATAAGACCCATCCCTGTTACCCACCAACCGGAAAAATCAACCAAAAAATGTTTTAGTATACTGGTTATAGGGCTTTTATGATTTTCGTGAAGAAAAATAGAAGATAGGTGGTATGAGGTGTAAATGGCATGAAATAAACCAATTAGCTATTATCTCCTGGTTCATCCCAATAAGGGATATTTATTCGCATGCAGGTTTTCGGTTTTGAGGATCAACTATTCCAGATTCCTATAGCAATCAGCTTTTTGTTTAAGTACCTTGTTTTTGTTGCTTGTTCCCTCCAGTGGACCTGTGGAAAAACCAGGTTCACTTTTTTAAAAGCAACCTTATATTTCGAATGGAGGTACAGCTTTTTCATCTTATCTTATATGGATGCTAATTGTATAAACGTGTCATTGATAGAAATCTCCACCTGAATTCAATGCTATTAGATGAGGATTATGTGCTACCGGTAGGTTATTCTCTCAAATGCTCTATTGAAAATTTGTTTCAACGCTCTCTTGACGATTGTGTTGAGGTTTGATGTTGGATAGTGTGCTGCAGCCGGACGGAGATTTCTCCCTCAGAAATTGAGCGAAATAATTTCGTTTTTTTGTTGATAAAATTGTGGCGCTCAATTTCTTCAGTCGAAAAGACAAGCGTTTGTGGTTGTGTGGTGGGGGGGAGGGGGAAAAACGCGAAGCGTTTTTCCCCCTGCCCCCCACCCTATTCTCCTAAGCCTTTTGTCACCTCGAAGGAGCCGACGTTAGGAGGCGACTGAGAGGTCTCCATCGGGTTGCAGCCTCTCTATCACCTTTAAAGAAAGGTTTAAGAAATAAGTCGCTGAGGCGAAGGAGCCTGTATGCTTCGCCTTAGGCGAGGGCAGGGAATTTCCTTGATGCTGCTTTGATACTATATGTGCGTGGTTTTTTCTTTCAACGTGCGCATCTTCGTGATGAACCTTATCTGTACTGTTTATCGTTGCATCTGGTCATATAATTTTATGCCCTAATAACCGGGAAGCCATTTTTGAAGGGCCACATAAAGCACATCCGGGGTGATAGGCTTGGAAAGGTAATCGTTGCTACCACTGGCCACTGCCTCACGTATTGTTTCCTGATTCACATAGGCGGTTAGGATAATGACGGGAATTTCGGGTTTCATCTTTTTGATGGCTTCGGTGGCTTTGAAACCATCCATCACCGGCATCATGGCATCCATGATCACCAGGTCGATTTCATGGTCTTTGAATTGTTTTACGGCTCTTTGTCCGTTTTCTGCATGAATAATCTGTATGCCTGTTGGTTTGAGACTGGATTTATAAAAGAGGAAGTTTTCCTTGTTGTCCTCTGCAATGAGTAAACGGTATGTGGAAAAGTCCGGCTTATTCATGGTTTTGGTTTTTTAGAATGACAGCAGTCATTTATTATTCTTCTGCAAAATACAATTCATCATAAACTAATCAAAAAACTAATCAGATTTTGATGATTTTCCAAACACAGTTTCTTGCGTATGCTATGGCGGCGCTGGTCGATGGTTGAGGTTGAAAGATTGAGCAGATTAGCGATTTCTTTCGAAGGCAAATTCATACGCAGCAAGGCGCAAAGTTGCAATTCACTTCGGCTTAGGTCCTTGTTTATTGCTAACAGCTTTTCATAGAATTCTCCATGCATTTGGATAAACATTTCTTCAAAGTCGGAAAGTGGTTCCTGGTCCACATCATGCGTTATGTCCTGTAAAGTTTTCGTGAATTCTTCCTGGTCTTTCTTCCGGGCAAGCCGGTGGGCAAAAGGGCTTAACTTTTCTTTAATGGATTTATAAATATGGGTAATCCCAGCTTGTTTTAGTGTTTGATAAACCAGCTCTTGTTCCTTCAGTTCCAGGTCGAGTTGATAACGCTCAGCTTTTTCCTGCTGCAATTGTTTTTCAAGCCTGAGTTTTTCCATCTGATCGCGTTTTCGCTGGTTATCTTTCTCCAATTTCAAAGTCCTTTGCTTGGTTCTTGCCCGTTTGCGGTAACTCCAGAAGATCACAATCATGGCGATGATGGCAAGCGAGGCAAGGGCAATGATCAGATAGGCTTTGGTGACTTTATCAGCCTGTTTTTCTTGTTTCAGGCCTAAAATCTCAGCTTCCTTCTTCTGGGTTTCATAGCGTGTTCGCAGTTCCATTAATTCTTTATGCTTGGTTTGATTGATCATGCTATCGCGGTAATAGCAATACCTTTCCAGGTAATCAAGCGATTTGGCAGGATTACCCCTGTCTTTTTCCACAGTATGAAGTTGAAACAATACATTTTCAAACTGATCAAATTCATATTGCTCATGAAACTGCACAGCCTTTTCCAAATGAAAAAGTGACTGTGCTTTATTACCGGTTTTAAGGTACAATTCTCCAAGGTTGATATGGTTAAGATACTGCCCGTAAGGAATATTTTCACGTTTACAGATTTCCAGTGAGTATTCATATTCTTGCCTGGCCATCTCAGGCTTTTCCAATAAATCGAAGATATTTCCCGTATTCAAATGGTTGCGGGCTAATGTCAATTGGTCATTTAATCTATGTGCAATTTTGCCGGCTTTCTCATAATAATAAAGAGCGGAGTCATATAATTGCCGGTTTTTATAATACAATCCCAAGTTTCCGTATGTTCCGGCTAAATGAGTGGGGTCCTTTTCTTTTTTGTAAGCCTTAATGGCTTTTTGATAGTAGGTGGTATTCAGGCTATCATGTCCCAGCTCAAAGATTATGGATGCAATGTTTTCATAGGTAGCTCCCAGGTTTAGGTACATGTCGGTTTTTGTCAGGTATTCTTCGGCCTCATATAACCGTTCTAAGGCTTCCTCATTCAGGCCTTTTTCCATTAGCGCAGAAGCTTCGCTCGATAAACTCAGGGCAAGGTTCAGGGTATCATTTTTCTTTCGATAATAATCAATTGCTTTCTTATAGTATTGGATTGCTGAGTCAGTGTTTTCTTCCAGGTTATAAGCGTAAGCCAGTTGCAAAACAAACTTATAGTATTCTTTTTTTTGTTTTTCATTTTTGGCAACTTCCATGCCTTTCAAAACATACTTTTTGGCCGAATCAACTTGATAAGTGTTTGTATAGTGCTGTCCAAGATGGTGATAAAGAAAGAATTTTTGAGACTGTGATAATGGATGGGTGCTGTTTAACTGCATACCCTTGTTAAGATAGTAATATGAACTATCTGTATTGCGATCAATGTGTTTTGTAATATTATTCTCGATTTCGTTCCATTGAATATCGGTGTATGATGGACTTGTTTCGGTCCCCGAGGGACCACATGCATAAAGAAGGAGAATGAAGATGCACATTATCAGGCAACCAAGTTTTTTCATCGGCATATCAAGCAGTTTTTAATATGGTGGAGCTAAAATACTAATTTAATAACATGATGCACAGCTCATTTTTATTTTATGGTATGCCATGATGAAAATGAACACCTGAAGATAATTAAATAGACCTCAACTTGAGCTATTTCGCTCACGGATTTCCCTGATCCTGAAAATTTTCGGGACGGGGATTAAGAAATTGTAAGCTTTACACTAGACTATGAAGAAGCGCTCAATTTGGGTATTACTCTTAATTCATATCATAAACCTTCTTCCCCCATAAGCCGTTCCAAGAAACATAAGAATAAAAGTGCCTCCACCGATAAGCACGTCATTACTTTCCTGATTTCCGGTTTGTCCATGATCGGGTGGGGGTGGGTTCGGACCATAGGCGTAGATTCTAGGGATTAAAATGGATGTAAAAACAAATATGCCAAGCATATGCATCTATTTTCAATAGCTAATATAAAAAATTGAAATTTGCAAGTTTTGAGAAGTCTATTTTATCCTAAACTTCTGCTTCAACCTATTTTAATTTTTAAAAACATACCTTTAAAATTTCAGTCACCCGGTGGAGAGACCACCCGGGTGACTGATTTCAATGAGGATACCTACAATCCGTTTTCTTCTTTAACTGTTTGTTCGCGGTTTTGCGTCACCAGCTTATACACGCCGGGTATCACCACCAGGTTGAGGATGGTGGCTGAAAGCAGCCCGCCCAGGATAACCACGGCCATCGGGCTTTGTATCTCGTTACCCGGCTGGCCGCCTTTCAGGGCCAGGGGCAGCAGTGCCAGACCGGTGGTGAAGGCCGTCATCAGGATAGGGTTCAGCCTGTCCAGGGCGCCTTCCTTCAGCAGTTCATGTCCCTGCTTTCCCTCTTTTCGCAGGGCTTCATACCTCGAAACCAAAAGGATGCCGTTACGGGTGGCAATACCGAAAAGGCTGATAAACCCGATGGTGGCGGCAATACTGATAATGCCCGTAGTGAAATAGACAATCAGTATGCCTCCTATCAGCGCCAGGGGCAGGTTGA
>JAIPAP010000026.1 GCA_021740045.1 Bacteroidales bacterium | reverse complement strand
CAAGTGGCTGGAAAAGCAACTCCCAAGGAGTTGAACTATTCCAGCTTTTTCCGGACACCAGTGATATTTTTACAGCAATAAAAATCATGTGTTACTATTTTTCCATTTTCTTTTTACTTTTGAGGTGTTAAACCAAAATTTAAACAAAACATGAGTTCATCAGAGTCTGAGCGGCGTGTATCCTTGCATGTGATACTTCCCGTAGGCATTATTATCCTTTTGATCGGATTGATCATTTCAACCTTTTTAGACAAACCATCGCAAACTGAACGCGAACAGTACGAAAACTACCTGGAAGAGGAATACGAGAAAATTCCCGGTAAGCTTAAACAGGATGAGGAAGCTGAACCTGCCCCCGATCAGCCCGGCCGTGCAGCCGTGCAGGAATACTTCATGACCCTCGACCCTGAACTGGGCCGTGTTCCTGCCGAAAGACTCAAGTCAGCTTATCAGCAAACTGAAGCTATTCGTCACAAGGAGCTTAAAAGGGGTAATAAGCAGACCTTACAATGGGAAGGCACCGGTGCCGAAATGGGCGGCCGTACCCGTTGTGCCATGTGGGATCCCAATGATCCTGCGGGCAACAAGGTATGGGCCGGCGGTGTGACCGGTGGACTGTGGTACAACAATGATATCACCGACGACAACTCCGAATGGATGCCGGTGAACGATTTCTGGGATAACCTCTCCATCAGCTCCATTGCTTATGATCCCAACAATAACTCAACGTATTTTGTCGGAACCGGTGAGGTCGAAACTGCGCTGATCACCTATCGTGAGTCTTCAGGAAGGGGTGTTGGCATCTGGAAATCCACCGATCAGGGTGAAAGCTGGGAACTGCTCGGATCAACAGAAGATTTTGCTTATGTAACTGACATTATTGTAAGAGATGAAAACGGCAGCAGTGTGATCTATGCCGGAGTAGCCTCGGGCGAATACAAGGGCGCCAATCATCAGAGTGAGCCAAGCGACGGCCTTTACCGCTCAACCGATGGCGGGCAAAGCTGGGAGCAGGTATTACCCGATATCACCGACCTGGATGTTCCCTATGCCGTTTCCGATCTGGATACCACTCCAAATGGCCGTATCTTCGTGGGCTCCCGGCCCAATATCGACGGCGAAGGCGGGGCTACCATCCTCTACTCCGATGAAGGCACAAGCAATACCTGGAATGTGTTTGAGGATTACCGCATCATTATAGAAGGAAATACCAATTATTATCTTCCCGGAAGGGTGAAAATGGCAGCGGCTCCTTCGGATGGAAATATTGTATATGCTGCGATAGCTGCCGGCTACTATAGTGGTCATCCTTATTACAAGGGAAGATATATTTTGAAAAGTGAAGATGGCGGGGAAAACTGGGCTGAGATCAACAAACCCGATGCCGGTGACTGGGCTAATTTAGCCTGGCATGCCCTGGCAGCTGCCGTCGACCCAAATAATCCCGATCGCCTGTATGTGGGCGGGCTTGATGTGTGGATGACCAATAATTCCGGAAACGGTTGGTCGCATCTTTCCGACTGGTCGTTGATGTATTATGGCGGCGGGCCCGATTACGTGCATGCCGATCAGCATGAGATCGTCTATAAGCCCGGTTCATCCGAAGAAATGCTGTTTACATGCGATGGTGGCGTGTTTTATACCTCCGAAGGCGATATGGCCGATCCCACCTTTGAGGAGAAAAACAACGGATATAACACCCTGCAGTTCTACACCGGTGATATCAGTCCCGAAACCGATGAAACGGTCATGGTAGGCGGCCTGCAAGACAACGGCTCCCTTTACTATTCCGGAAACCCCCTGGATATAAACGACATGGTGAGCGGCGGCGATGGCGCTTATTGCTTCTTCGATCTGGATGATCCCATGATGATCACTTCAACCTATTACAACCGTTATACGGTTTTCAATAACGGAAGCTATGCCGATTACCTCGATTATTACAGCGGCCTGTTTATCAATCCCGCCGACCTGCATAGCCCGCTAAACACATTATATGCCAATGCTGTTAGCTTTTTTGGCAACCGGCCTGAGCAAATCCTGCGGATATCGGGATTGCCCTATAACCAAGATGCTGATTTTATCGATCTGAACACCGGCACAGGCGGTGTACCCTTTACGCATGTAAAGGCGTCACCGCATTACGGAGATGGTGTTATCCTATTCCTGGGAACACAATCAGGGCGTATTTTTAAGGTAACTAATGCAGAAAGCACTCCCGAAGCTATAGAGATAGGCAATGACCAACTGCCCACCGCCAATGTTTCCTGCATTGCCGTTGGCGGTTCCAACGACACCTTGCTGGTGACCTATTCCAACTACGGCATCGCTTCGGTATGGCAAACCTATGACGGCGGTGAAAACTGGACCAATATCGATGGCAACCTGCCCGATATGCCCATACGGTGGGCGTTGTACCACCCCGAAAATTCCTATGAAGCCCTGCTGGCAACGGAAATCGGGGTATGGAAATCCACCGGCCTTGCCGCCGAAACCGTGGAATGGACCCCTGCTGTTGAAGGACTGGCCAATGTGCGTGTTGATATGATTCAAATGCGCTATGCCGACAATACGGTAATGGCAGCTACCCACGGGCGCGGCTTTTTTACGGCCCCCTGGTCACCCACCTATACCCTGAATGCCGGTTTCGAAGCCGGTAGCACGGAAATTGTCGAAGGAGAAAGCATACAGTTTACCGATAACTCCACCGGTGATATTGTTTCCTGGAACTGGACCTTTGAAGGTGGCGAGCCGGAAACCTCCGCCGAACAAAACCCCGTGGTAAGCTATCCTGAGCAGGGCGAATACGATGTTACCCTGGAAGTATATGATGGCAATCAATACAGCAAGATCACCCGTACTGATTATATTTTCGTGGATGAAGACGTAGGCCTAACGGAAGCCGGTGAGCAGCGCTTCAACGTTTATCCCAATCCGGCGAAGGATCAGGTAAGCATTGATCTAAACCAATTGGAAGGAGACGTGCAACTCCGCATCTTCGACCAACAAGGCCGGCAGGTGCTCCAACAAACCATCACTTCACCCAATTCCACCGTCAATATTCAGGATTTGGAAGCCGGGCATTATTTGCTGCGGATTGAAAGCGAAAGCCGAAGCCTGGAGAAGAAGCTGGTGGTGGAATAGAGGGTAGGAATCATAAGAATCAATTGTGGAACTCAGTCTTTAAGAAGCTGCTTTTATCTATTATATTGACCCTTTGATCCGGATTTGGGCGGGATGTTTTGGGATTTATTCGGATGAATTTTTCTTATGATGGCTACCGGGATTTCTGGTCGATTGATAGATTGAGGAGTGGAGCTATTTAATATCAAGTACACCGAAAACTTGATTATAGGGATTATTTATATCTATAATTTCAAATCTTGGTTTTATTTTCTTTTTCAGAAGTTTCAAAGTTCCTTCTGATCTGCTATCAGAAGTTACAAAATGGGTGATTGACCTATCAGTATCTGCTTGGGCAAATAATTTAGAGTCATTAGGTATAATAGCTCGCGGTTTCAGGTCTTCTGCCGATAATTGCTTTTCTTCAAAGATTATATTTGCAAACTCTCCAGCTTTCTTCGCATGATCAAGATTAAAAGGAACTATTTGAACATTCATTAATGGTAGGTCTTCGATTGAACCTTTTACACAATACTCAGCTATTGAAATGGTCGAAACCTTCATGATTGTTTCTTGATCCAGAAAAAACTTAAAATACCCTCGGGCATTTTGATGCAAATTATCCTCGTCATTTAAAAGCCTAATGAAAAAGCTAGTATCTAACAAAACACTATGCATTATAATCCCCTCTAATTTCATTTAACCATTCGTCAGGATTAATGCCCTTCCAATTGCCTTTCGCCTTTCTAATTAATGAATTAAGGTATGCATCATCATATTCTGGGGCAAAATCAATTAACTCAACAAGTCTCAATGATTTTTTATCAATTTCTCCAGTCTCAATATTTTGTTCGCCTAGGGCTCTGATACCAAATTTTTTATACAACATGTTTTCTTCTTGCTCTTTCAGAAATTCCTTGTCGGTATCAATTGTTAGTGACCCAAATTCGGCTGTGTCTAAATGTATATTGATATTGCTTTTCCCTCCAGCATTTGTCAAGGTGCCATAAAAATACAATTCGGCTTCAACCCAAATATTTTCGGTTCGGAAAAACCTGGAGCTCGGATTAATAATTAAAACTGTATCAGGGTCAATTGAGGTTTTAATCTCAAAATCGTAGTTCTTCTGATACGAGAAATGTTGAATATTCTCGATCGCTTGGGCTGTCCTTAATTCCAAGAAATCAATTGAATTCGATTTTTGGATTTGGGCCAGAATAGCACTAAAACCTATTATTGCTTGAATACTTGTTTTAAAAATATGTTTAACGGAGCCTTCTTTCAAATCATAAGTAATTAATGGCCTGTCCTTTTTATTGGTTGGATATAATAAATCTTCAATGTTTTGAAGCATAGAAATTATCTCTTTCACGTCATAACTGTCTTGTGAAAGCTTCAAATTTCCTTTGCTCCCAAGGACTCTAACTTCTATGTGTCCAAATTTGTCCATACAACAAAGTTACTCTTTTTATTTCGAATTTTTCAATTGATGTCATCGCAGATTTGTCGTGCTGATGCATATGCCCAAAATTTATATTTGCCCATAGAATATGATACTACAGCTTTTTATATTGGGCAAATTCCCGCCGGGTCAATCCACTTTGCTGCCACTGCTCCACCAGGACCATCTATTGGTTGCGGATTTTTTTCCGGTTCATCATGCATTTTGACCGTAAAAATCCTGTTCGCTTTTCAGGCTTGTAAGATGATCATGGCCGGAGGGATACTAATAAAAGACTGCAATTACAGTAATGCGACCAACCACATCAAGTCCCCCCTGGTAATGAGCTTTTATAATAGCAAATTTTCCAAAGGCCAATTAAGGTGGCAATTTCAACCTAATTCTATTTCCTTTTCCACCTTCTTTTCTTTTTCTGAAAAGGCACTTCAAATGGGACGATTTGAATTCCTTTATTTCTCAAAATCCTTTCAAACAACATGTCTGGTTTTCATAATATGCCGCTATGTCCTTAATTGAAACTCCCTTTAAATACCAAGTTTGGATTTTTTGCAGTTCTTCATCTGCGAGCTCAGTAGTTGAACCTTTTTTAGCTTTATCTATCCTTTCCTTATATTCTTTAAGTGTACGAATTATGTCATTCAGAATAGTCGGATTGATCTTAATAATTTGCTTGTCACCCTTATCCATATCAATTATTTGCATGATCTCGATGTATAACCTGCCGCTTTCATGCTTTACCAGGTCTACAAGAAAAGTACTCTTATCGCATTCAACTTGTGTAGTGTTTATTATTTCATTCATTGGATTTTGGTATTTATGCAAATAAGTTTGTATTTAACTCCAAACCCTAATATTCTACACTAAAAAATATTTATCTGCTTGTTGCAAACCATCAATCCTTAAGGCAGCGAATAGCAAATCCATTGGTTTTTTCGTTATATAAGCGAGTTACTCCTTCAAAATCAGACCTAATTGTACGTCTCCACCCTTGATTGTTATCCTTCTCAGTTGACATCCAAAACCGTGTATATTCCTCTATATAATAGAAATATCCATCATTCAATCTATAACCACCTGGCAAGGCTTTAAAGCCAAATGCATCTGATCCATTGCCATCGTCATACCAACCAGTTGTGCTTTTTAAATTGTAACCAGCATCAGAACCTCGCCATCCTTGTTTTTCCCATTCGGGGTCAGGATAACCATATTCACTATCCACAGTACCTTCTAGTAACATCCCCTCATTGTCCGTAGGAATGTGCCACCCATTCGGACAAATTCCTTGCACGCCAGGTTGAGTGGTATATTGCATCATTTCATCCCACTGATAAAGACCCCCGTATTCGTTACATTTTTCTGGATCATTATCATAGCAGTATTTTTCAATGGTTCCATTATACTTCATTTCTTTATCGCCGGAGATCATGGTTCCTATGTTCAAATTTTCTTTTAACCAACATTGGTCACCTATTTCAACAGTGTTATATACTTGGCCTCCATAATCCACTTGGGTGATACCATCGCAGCCATTACCTCCACCACCATCACTAACAGTTATATTTTGTGTTGCTATATCAGTCAGTCCTCCCGTATCTTTTACTTCTAGTCTAACGGTATAGGTCCCTTCTGTTGAATACTGATAATCTTCTGTTTTATCAGTGGTAAATTCGGTGTCCCAGGTGCCATCTCCATCAAAATCCCATCGTACTTCCATCTGACTTGTCATATCCTGGTTATCACTACATGCCGAAGCATCGAGATTAAACATTGTTGATGTATTACCCGAACCTGGACTAATAGTAAATGAGGCAGTTGGAGGTGTATTACTTCCACCGGTCTCTCCGCTCAAAATCACCCATTCTAGCTCAAAAAGAGTAGCTTCAAAATCAACCAATGTCTTTTCAAAGATTTGCATTTTTACACCTGCATGAGCTCCTATACCAGCAGCAATATCCCATTGGATTATATCGGGCATCATTTCAGTCTCTGCTTTCGCAAAAATTTCCCCATTAGCATACGGGGAAACGAATTGGTAAACCTTAAATCTTAGTTGGGGCTTAATGTAAACCTTGGCTTCAACTTCACCTTCAAGGTCTGGTTCTTGAGCATCAATTTGCTTATTAATATCCTTTTCGCTGTTCCAATTACCTTCATCATAGGTTAATGATGCTGTATATTCATACAATTGTTCTACACTCGCTTCTAATTCTACGGATGTTCCAACCTGACAGCCCGCATAAAAATCGATATAAGGCTCGATTACGATAGGAATACCTGCGTAAATTATAATTGTTCCACAGGGAATTACAGCTATTTTGTTTTGAGTGGTATAATTAATCCCTTCACCAATGCTGGAAGATAAATTGGTGGATTCAATGAAATCATAGCCCACATATAGGTATTGTAATTCAAACCATTTAATATCTATTTCAACGCTAAAATCTGATTGCAATTCAAAGCCACCTGCCAATTTAACTTGATCATTAGTTGTTTGATAATTTCCATCTTTATCATACAACACCAAATCAATCTCCAGTTCTGTTGAAATTAACTCATTGTTTTTGTTGTTAGCAAAGTTAACACCCTCGCCAAGCCAAAGACTATCATTTTCAAATTCGGGTATCAATTGAAAATTCTCAGCTTTTCCATGCGCTCTTTCAACTGCCTCACTAATAGAAGCAAACTCAGTTTCAATAACCGTTTTTCCATCTTTTACAGTAATATTAGTAACTTTTCTCAGATACCCACCATCAGCTTCCGTTACTAAAATATCACCTTCACGTAAACCCGGATTATCGCTAAATCGAAAAGTATAATCTTTAGTATCTACCTCTTCCAACTTATTCTGCCAATTATCCTTTTCGATTACTTTGGTTGATTCTGCCACAATATTATCGGGCACTTGTGTATCATCATCTTTTTTACATGACTGTGTACTTAACACAAAAGCTGTTGCAAGCAAAACAGCCATAGCGGGAATTATTCGGAATTTTTTCATATGAACCAATTTTAAGGACTAAGGGATTTTAAAAGTATAAATAATATTACCATCATTCAAAAAGATAATGAGTTTTTTTTATCGTTCTCAATTAACCAGATAAATTGTATTTTTACTGAATGACAGAAATATTCAATTATAAATGCGTGTACACGGTTTGAATTTAGTTGCGAAATTTAGAAATGATTTATATAATTAGTAGTTTAAAACATATTATAAGCTCTAAAAGCAATAGACAGGTTTAAAACCCTTGCGCTTAGCACTAAAGCCAAGAACAGGACCGAAAACTTGATTAACATGAAAACCCTTTACCCCAAGCCATTAATAATCTGTGCACTCTTAAACTGCTTATAAAGCTGGTGATTTGACCTTGCGAAAAATTAAGGATTGCAAGTTGCTGCTTAAAACAGAAAAATATTCCGATCCTGCCGACCGCCTATTCCGGGGGAAATTGACCCCTCCGGTAAAGCCAGCGAGACCGATACCTCCTTAGGCAGGATGGTGTGAGATTTGTCCCGATGAATATTTTTAGACGGAGGTTCTCCCCGGCAGCCCCGGTTCACATCGGGACTACTAGCGGGGCTGTTCACTCGATTGTACTATCGGCTTGCTATCTTTATCTCAATTGCACTTAGATCTAAGTAATTAACTTTTTTTACTATAACATTAGAGCATTGCATTATCGATTGGTCAAAAATTACGAGGTTGTTACCTTCAGGATCCAGAGAACTACTAAATCTTATTCCATTTGCACCTGTATAAACCTTTATGTATTCACAAATGAATTGAGTAGGAATATATTCTATTTCCGAATCATACCTTCTCATAGGCTTAGAAAGATCTCTGCTGATTTTTTCCCTGAGTAATCTTGATTTAATAGTATTTGTTATTCTTCCTGGTTGAAAAAGCACAGTATCCTCAGTAAAATCAACGATTTTAACTTTATCTAATTCTTCTTTTAAATGAAATTCTCCAATGCTTATTTCATCTAAATACGAGGCTCTAACTTCATAGAGTACAGTATCTTCCTTATCGCTTAAATATAAAAATGGAATTCCTGATGGATTTGCTCTTCCTCCACTTGCTTTACTGGGTTCAGGGCATAGCATATTTTCAGGAGCATAAGCGCTCATCCCACTTTGATGATGAACACGCGCTCTATAAAGCTTGTCTTCTGGAGATAATTCAAATTGAGTATTGAAAAAACCGTCCCATCCCAATTCTTGAATGATTTCCAGGTCAGATAGGAACCGTCTTTTCCATTTTACTTTATCTTTGAGTGTATCCCAATAAGAATAGTTGGCGATAATGTCCTCTGTGTAATCAACTAAATCAGTTGCACTCTCGATCTCTGTATTTACTTTTTTTATAACAAAGTTCAATATTTTAGAAGCATTATCATGAGAAGAAAAGAAACTCCAGCTTTCTTGTATTTTTGATTTTAATAATTGACCATTTTCAGTTCTCCTAAAGTTGTCGATTAATTCTTGGAAGAAATCAAGTAATTCTATTAAATCTATTCTATAGACGTTTGATGAATTACAAATATCACAGTCTCCTCTTACTCCAGAAGATTGGATATAGGCTTTTAATTCTTTGTCTGAAAAACAGTTGTCACACGTATACATTTTATTATTTGTTTCTCAAATAATCTACAACTACTAAAATGTGGTTTTTCATTGAAATCTTTTTTATGGTACCAAGTCCAGGATAATGCTGTTCATCATAATGACTAATTAGTTCTTTAATAGCTGTATTGCTTAAATTATTTTTATGACAGTATTTGACGGCTTTTTCAGCCGCTTCGGCAAACTTACCTTGAACATTGGCAATTGAATCATTTGTTGTAGATGTAAAATGCCTTATCCAAATTTGTTTGTCTTTAAATAAATATGTGAGGTGAATTACTACAGCTCTTGGGGTGCTTCCCCCCTCTATATATTCGCTTGGAAGAACAGTGTAGTCAGAAAAACCATAAAAACCTTCCTCCTTATAGTACAAGTGTTCTTCTGTAAAAGGATGGGCTCCTATAGATAAGAAGTCACTATTTCTCGTTTGGCGTTCAAAAGGGTCATCAAGTCTTATGAATATCTTTCCTAACTTAAATAAGTATCTTTTTAAAGATCTGTTTCTGTCAGGGTCTCCTACATTAAAAGCTGTTACTGAGGCACTAGTTGCAACCGATGTAAAATCAGAATTATCTGAACCCACCTCATTCGAACAAATAATCATTACTTCGTTAAGGTTATAGTCTTGGATTGCATCTAATATGTACTTACCATTTAAACGATATCTAAAAGCAGGAAGGAATACACCAGTAGGTTTTTTTTCCAGGTAATCAAGATAATGCGTTCCATCTCCAGACATTTCCCCATTTTCAGGATTTACAATTAAATATGCCTTTTGGCCCATTTTTTCGAATACATCAAAAGCCAAATTGAGGTTATTATGGGTCTCTTTGACTGGTTCAATAATAGGCATTACAAATCCCTGAGTTGCATTTTCATTTGCAAGTTCTCGTAGAGTTATTAATTCAAATTGTCTAGATCGTAATAGAGGGTAATACATACTTAAATATTTATTGGTTCTTTTAAAGAGTTAATCATGTCCTTGCGTTTTTGTTGAGTCATTTTTAACGCTAGACTTAATTGGTTAAACTCTTTGTGATTTCTTGTTGACAAGGCAGTACATGAATTTCTTTTTTTCATTAATTCATTGAAATAAAGGCTTAATTCAACAGGGGATATCTTCGATATTAATTCTTTGCAAATGCTATATTGGCTAAAGCTTGTCATTTTTGGTAGCTTGCCAAAGTGCTCTTCTACAATCCTTTTGTATTCTGTCGTATGGAGTATTCCCATAATAGTTTCAAAATCAATATTTAAGTTGGTTTCAGACTCTCGGATGACACGAAATGAACTTATAGAATTCTCGTCAAATGTAATTATTCCAACATTACTATCGTGGTCTTGATATTGGTGAATTTTTGATGATGGAACAATTAAATAAATTTGGTTAAAAACCTTCTTATAGTATTTTATCTGGGAGGTTAATCGTTTGCCAGAATCCAGTTCAGTTTTAATTTCGAAAACTTTTGAAGTACCATTAAACATTACCAGATCAGCAATGGCATTTCCAATCTTGAATTCATTGAAAACTTGAGAATTTGTTTTTCCAAGTTCTTTAATTAGCCATTCGTTAAGAAAAGAGTTTTTTAGAATATATTCATTTTTATAGTGCTTTTCTAAGATTTTATAGACGTATTTTAAATAGTTGCAGTAAGAATTGTCTTTGCGTCTGACCCAGTTAGAGTCGTACCTAGCTATTTTGAAATCTAATGAGGTGAAATCCCCTTTCAGCCATTCAAGAGCGAAGCTTCTAGAAAATAGATCAGAATAGTCTCTCAATTGATTTATGCTATATTTTATGCTAGCTTTCATAAGACGAAATTAATAAATATATTTTAACTAGTCTTATTGTGATTCCCATGAATTAAAATGTTTTTTGGCGCATAACCATATAGTGTTTTATCAATCTTTCTTTCAAAGGTATTAAATAAAATCTAAACTGTTAGCTAAACGATATTAATTTTTAACTCCAATTAAATAATATTTAATTAATAAGGTGGTAGCCTATATGCAACTGGTTCATATACTCTTAGGATAGAGAAATGCGGTTACATCCCTATACGGGTTATCTACAAACAAATTCCCCATATCTGTGTGCCGCGGTATTCCGGCACATAGACACAACTTAATGAACCGTTTCGTCTGAGGCAGGGTAATGTTAGAATTGCTAGGATGAATATTTTTAGTCGGAGGTTCTCCTCGTCAGCCCTTATTTGCATTGGGATTAATGGCGGGGCTGCCCGCTCGATTGGGCATAGTACATTTTATTCCAATACTTCAATGGCGTTTTCAATTACTTTTCTAATATTTTCAACATTTGTCTCTATAGAATTTGATAGTACTTTTAAGTCCCATTCAAATAATACGTAAGTGCCTTGTCTATAGTTCTCTTGTGTGGCAGTAAAGCCCATAGAAAGATTTTCTCTATTTGAGCTAATAAGTTCTTTTAATTGGTTTAAATTAGGCACATCAGCTTTCGCTTTTAAGTGCAAATTAAAATCCTCATTAAACTCAAAGTAAAGTGAATTGTCATGTAAAAGCCCTTTTGCGGTTAATGGCTGTTTACAATTCCATAATTCCCAAAAATTCAAAATTGAATCATTTACTTGAGATGAGCGCCTTCCCATCGGGTATAAGCAGGCTTTACCAATCTTGTTGTTGTTCAAATTATTCCAACTTTTACATAAGTTGAAATAAAAAGGAATTGTGAATTCCGGGACGAAAATATTAAGTCTGTTTACTGGGTAATCGGTTAGATTTAGTGTGGCTTTATATCGAATCAGTAAATTATTAATATTTTCAAGGAAATACTGATTATCATCTCTTTTAGTTAATTCAAATTTTAACCAATCTAACCAAGTTAAAATACCGTAATCGTCAATCACACATTCTTCTATTGAACGTTCGATGAAATTTGTTATCTCTTTCAGGCCGATATGTTGGAAGGAAGTAGAAAATGGACCATTTGAATAAGAACCATCTTGTCTTATTTTAATGTAATATTCTGAAAGACCGTATGTTAAGTAAATTAATATTAGGCTTTTGTTATTCCAGTTTTTGCTATAATCTTGAAAAATCCTATCTGTTTGCCACATGTTATTTCTCTCACCCTCAGCTGAATCAACTTTTGTCTCAATTATAACATGATAGTTTTCAAAGTTTAGGTGTACATCAAAATCTCTCTTACTTTTTCCTCTAATAAAATTACCTAGCGTTCCATTATTTATTCCAATTAGATTTTCAAATAAATCCAATCTCTCATTCTGTGAAAGCAATCCGATGAGATTAATCAAGTTGTTATCATGGAACTTTTCGTTTTTAAAATCTTTAAAATAATTGAACATGTTGTTTTTATTATGTATTACGACTAGTATCTATATAAAACCAATAGCGTTTATTTACATTTTCCAGTTCAAAACCACACATCCGAACCACACACCCAGCAAAGGCTACAACCTCCTCCTGGTAATCCACAATCACCCTTGCTTTCAGGTAGTCGTGGTAGAAGTTTTGGTCGCGGTTTACTAAGATGTTCATCAGCTGATCGAGGCGGTTGTTGAGTAGCTCGCCGGCCTGCTTGAACAGCGCCTCGAGCTCCCTGGTCACCACGCCCGGCTTAATCTGAAATTTTGCACCATACCCTACTGAATAAACCTCCGGGCCATCAATTAAATTCCCATTAAATTCCTGTGATTTCTTCCGGGGGAGAACCTTATATAAAGCAAGTATGCGTAACATGGGCGCTAACATAAACCAAACAGTTTCAGTGCGAATAACAGTGCAATATACAAAAAATTCAAATAAAAAAACAAGAGGTGTAAAAAATGGGATTGGTTGAATGATTGATTGGATGATTGTTTGGTGATGCGCAGGTTTGTTTCTCGCTAAGACGCTAAGGCGCAAAGGTTTGTTCCTTGGCGCTTTGGCGTGAAATTATCATGGTAGCGTTTTGTTTTTAAATTCATCTACAATGGATTGATAGACGTATTTCTCCGGTGGATGCGGCTGATCGGGATACAAAATATAAACTAAAACTCCTTTGTTCACTTTTTCCAACCCACTCTAATTTACCCGCCTGCCTCCATTTTCAACCAGAATTTTCCATTTATATAACGAAACCATCCGCTCATAAAAAAATATTTTTGTTTTCTATCCTTTTTGTTTCTACTTTTATGTGGACTAATCCTCAAAATCAATTTATCATGAAACAAAGCATCGGCATATTCGCAATCTGTCTTGCCTTTCAAATGATATACGGGCAGAACAGCAATCCCAAAGAAAACAACCTTACCGGTCAAACTATTGACTTGGAAAACGGCTATCGCTTTGTATCCACCTACATCATTCCGGATGACCCCGATATGTTGGTGGTGCTGGAAAATGTTTTAGGAGAAAACGTGGAATTTATTCGCAATGCCCAGGGGGATATTATCCAGAAAATTGGACCGAATTGGATTAATGGCATTGGCGATTGGAACACCACCGAAGGGTATTTATTCAGGATGATCGGAGCGGAAACCCTTCTCCTGAATGGTGAGGTTATTGCCCCTGCCACACCTATACCCGTGCAGACCGGATACCAGTTTGTAAGTTATTTGCCCACCGAGCCTAAAGATGCAATGGAAGCTTTTGAAAGCATTATAGGTGTAAACCTAGAATTTATTCGCAATATGTATGGGGATGCAATAAATAAAATAGGTCCTAACTGGATAAATGGCATAGGCGAAGCCCAACCAGGGGAGTTTTACCTGGTGAAAATGCTGGGCGATGGTGAATTGATTTACCCCGGCCAAAGCCAACCCGAATGCCCCTCCGCCTTTATCGATTCGCGCGATGGGCAGGAGTATGCAGCCGTTATGATAGGCAACCAATGTTGGATGGCTGAAAATTTGAATGTTGGAGCGTTAATTCCCGGCAATGATCAAATGCAGGATAACAGCATCATAGAGAAATATTGTTATGATGATAACCTCTCCAATTGCGACGAATACGGAGGCCTTTACCAGTGGGATGAAATGATGCAATACATCACCAACCAGGGAGTACAAGGCATTTGTCCGCCCGGCTGGCACACCCCCACCGATGAAGAATGGATGATACTGGAAGGCTCTGTAGATAGTCAGTATGGATACCCTGATCCCGAATGGGAACAAACCGGTTACCGAGGTTACAATGCCGGTCAAAAGCTGAAAAGTACCAGCGGATGGTATAATAACGGCAACGGTTCCGATGAATTTGGCTTTACGGCCTTGCCGGCGGGCCACCGGAATATCTACGGCTCCTTCAGCGGTTATAGCGGCGGCGGTTATTGGTGGTCCTCATCAGAGAGTAGTAGTTTGAAAGCCTGGTACCGATTCCTCGATTACTTTTATCCGTCGGTGGGCCGCTACAATTACAATAAGGATTACGGTTTCTCCGTGCGTTGCCTAAAAGACTAAGTGTACCAAGAAGTTAGTATAGCGTGTTAAGGCACAACACATTGAATAAACTAAGTTAACAAACCATAAACAAGATACCGGTCCTTGGTAGACGGGTCAACCTGGAGCTGCATAAAATTAACGCTGACGGAGCGAACAACGCCGTCAGGTCGAATTTGGCTCGCTGCACAACCACCTGTCCCACTGCATCGTAATGCCAGCGTTATATACTAAACAGGTCTTTTGGACATCCTCCTACCCTTTTGGAAGGGACTAAATTGAGGGTTAATTCACCGGCAGGTAACAAGTTCTTATAGAAAAACAGAAGCCTCACAAGCAAAACCTGGGGGATTGTTCAAAAACCTGTGTCATTTTTTTCTACGCCTTCCACTGCCCGGGAGTTTCAAACATAAATCATCCATACCGGCCGCGAAATCGGTCGCATGGTTTACCCTACAGCCTTACCGGGGGCGAGATCAAGATGGTGGAGGGAGCGTGTGGGGTGAGGGTGCCACACTTAACGGCATTGGTCTAAATGAGGAGGTTCCTGCCCGAATCCCGAAGGTTCAGTATTCGGGCGGGACTTATTTCATTCGAAAAGACTTGCTGCTCCTGGTGAATGTGAAAAAGCCACGCAAAAAAACGCCGGAGTGGGCAGCGTTTTTTGTGGGGCTTTTTGCCTCCCTCCCATGCCCGTCATTCCGAATCCCCAGACTTATTAAAGTCCACATTCATTAAATGACAATGAGCTTTAATCAGCAACTAGCAGGGTAGATAGAATTCATTTGAATTTTAATGTTGCAAAGGATACAAAATATCGAAATTAAAAATCAATGCTTTAGTTGATATTTCAGTATATAGGTTTACCCCTCATAAATTTACCGTTAGCTACGGGGATCGGATAGTTGATATGTGCAACAAAAGCCCCTCCTTATTTTTAAGGAGGGGTTGGGGCGGATAAAAGCTCATTGCTGCTGATTATCAAGGCGCAAGCCGGCAGCTAATTTTCACCTATATTATTTTACCCACCCTAACCCTCCCTGATAAAAGGGAGGGAATTGGGGATGCATGTTATGAAAGCCTCTCCATATTTATAAGGAGGGGTTGGGGTGGATGAGGTTATAAAAAGGCAAAATATTGCATTTCATAAAAGCAATCACAATTATCCCGAACTATCCCATATAGGAGGATCCAGGCCATCAATCAACCATTCAATCAATCATTCATTCAATCATTCAACCAACTATTTACCCGCCCCATGAAAGCAGGCAGCCCCGCTACGAACTACCAACTACCTCCTACCCCCTACCAACTACGAGCTACCAACTACTTTATCTCCTTCTCCACCACCGCATTCACAAACAGCACATCACCTATTTTATCGTAGCCTTGGAACATTTTGGGGCCTTCGTGTTTGATCTGCTCGCTCAGAAAACCGATCATGGTAAGGCCGGCCCGGCTCGATTTTTCATTGATCATTGATTGGATGCTGCGTTCTGCTTCCATTTCGATCATTTCAATGTTGCGCTTCGATATCGGGAGCCGCCCGCTTTCGATCAACTCAGAAAGCTTGTTGTGCGCTTCCTCCATTTTTTCCTTTTCGGCCACATAGAATATTTTAATGCTGCCCTTGTGCCAGTCGGGGTGGCCAAGGATTATGTAGCTGAGCAATATCATCAGGTTGATGTTTTTAAAATCGATCTTTTGGATCCACACATGGATACCTTCCTTAAAATTGGTGTACTTATCAGAACTGCCCAATATACATACATCGTAATTGGCTGCATGGGCCAGGCTGAAGTTTTCGGCGATCTGCGACAGGTTGGTAGGTTCGCGTTTGTCGTATTCAAACAGCAACAGATTGTTTTCCATACCCGAAATTCCGGGTAGTTGTATAATCTGTGCAATGGCCGAAGTATAAGAGGGAGAAATAAGGGTATCAACATACACCTGGCTATCCAGTTCTTCCGATTTTTCGATCAATTCCTGTAAAACCTTTTTCGATTCCTCATGGGTTGATTTGGAAAGATATCCTTTGATCAGATGAATATAGGTTCCAAATCCATAGCGGTACGATAGCCAGCTCAACAGGTTGAATGCATTTTGCCGTTCCCAGGAACTATCGGTGATCAAAACGGCTGAAGGATGCCAGGTTTCCTTGCGCCTGCGCCGGCGGGCCTTTTGAAGATATACCTGCAGGTTCCGGTTAAGCTGGAACAAGGCGCTGCTGAAGATGGACTCCAATCCCCGCCGGTTTTTATGGTAATGGGAATTCAACAGGTAGATCAATGTCATGGCAACAATGGCGATCACAGCATACAGGCTGTCGATACGGAACATCAGGAAAATAGCCATAACAAAGCCGACAAGGCTAACATACCAGCGCGAACGGAAGGTGGGCCTGTAAGCCGGTGATGCCCCGAAGTGGTTCAAAAATGAGATCAGGCAGAGCGAGCCGTAAGTCACCATAAAAAACATGGAAATGATCCGGGCCACGGCATCCACATCCCCCAGGGCGACAAAAACAAAAGCAATGATGATGGTAACCAGTGTAGCGTTAAAAGGTTCGTTTGTTTTGGCTTGCCCTTTAGCTAAAGCACGGTTTATCCTAACAGCAGGAAACACACGGTCGAGGCCGAGCGCCTGTAGCGTTCGCGGGGCCACCATCACCGATCCAATGGCCGAAGAAATAGTGGAAGCAGCAAGCCCCAGTGGAATGATCCATTGTCCACCTACCGCGATCTTCGACATGATGAGTTGATCGGAAACCAAATCTTCGGGGCCGGCCGAATTGATCAGCTTCCAGGCAATAAAGATATAGATTACAAATCCGGCTAAGGTTGCCGTTACCGTTCCCATTGGAATGGATTTACCGGGGTTCTTCAGATCACCCGACAAGCCTACTCCTGCCGTCATTCCGGTAAAAGCCGGGAAGATAATAGCAAGTACCAAATAGAATTGATCGAAGTTCCTTACCGGGTTTTCCTGCAATCCGGCCCGGGCCGTTTCGGAAAAAGCGGTCGATCCCATAAAAAACAACACCAGCGAAGCTACCAGGATGGCTACGATCAAATAAAGCACCTTAACACCCAGGTTAGCTCCTTTTTTCAATATTAAAACGGATAAAACAGCCATGGCCGGCAGGCTTATCACTTGCCGGGGTAGATGAACACCGTGTTCAGATTGCATCCAGTTAAAAAATGGTGAAAAGGCCTCGGTAAAAGCAATAACATAAAAAGCCACACTGATAGCCTGCGATAAATAAAGCGCTAGGCCGATGGTGGCCCCGATATTCAGCCCAAACGAGCGGGAGATGATAAAATATTCACCACCGCCTTTCACCCGCTGATTGGTAGCAATTTCGGAAATGGCAAAGGCTGTGGGGATGGTTACCAGGTGACCCAGCAGGATGATAAGTAAAACCCCGAAAAATCCCAGGGTGCCTACTGCAAATCCAAATCGCAGGAATAAGATGGCGCCCAGTATGGTGGAAATAGCGGTGAAGAAAACCGGTGCCGTGCCGAATTTCTGTGTGGTGCTTTGTGACATGATGGTATTTTTCATGATTCAATTAACAAGGCTTCATAACGCAAATTTCGGAAATAAGTTTTATCATTTTACATCGTTGGTGTTTATTCATGAACAACCATAAACCATCAGTTGTTAATGCTACGGTTTTTGTATAAGGATCAAACAAAATTTTTAAACATAAGCAACCGAAATGGTTTCGATGGTTCATTGGCTAAGTGGTGGATGAACTTAATAGAATTCAAGCTAAACGGAAAAAAGCGAGTAACTGACAAATCATGAAAAAACGACAGATTATTATCCTGGCTTCGGTAATAGGAATTTTGGGATTGGCCGTAGGCGGCATGTATTTCTTTTCGGGCATGAAGGAAGAGGAGAAACCCCCGCCACAAAAGGCAGCTAAACGCTATGTGAAAGCCAAAACGGTAAAGTATACCAGCCTGAATCCCGAAGTAATTGCCAGTGGTCGCATTAATACCCGCTCACAAGTTGACCTGATCTCCGAAGTGCAGGGAAAGATCCTTTCGGGTGAAGTGGAGTTGAAAAAAGGACAGGGCTTTAAAAAAGGTGATTTACTGGTGAGGATCTTTGATGATCAGGCCCGGCTTGGGCTAAAATCGATGAAGAGCCGGTTTATGACCAGCGTGGCCAATATGCTTCCCGATATGAAGATCGATTTTTCAGCTCGTTACCCAGCCTGGCAGGATTTCTTCAACCGCATCGATATCAGCGAACCTATGCCTGAGCTGCCGGATATCAAATCGAACCAGGAAAAGGTCTTTTTGGCCACGCGTAATATCCTCAACGATTACTACACCATTAAAAGTGAACAGATCAGGGTTTCGAAATATAAGCTATATGCGCCCTTTAAGGGAAGCTATTCGGAAGTGATGCTGGAGGTGGGCGCCGTGGCTAATCCCGGAACACGCATCGCTAAAATGATCCGCACCGACCGTTTGGAAGTGGAGATCCCGCTTGAACCCACCAATGCCCGCTGGGCCAAACCCGGCAAACGCATTACCATTATGAATGAAACCCTTACCAAAAGCTGGGAAGGCAAGATCATCCGGAAATCCGAATTTGTCGACCCCGGCACTCAAATGATCAACATTTATGCTGGACTCGATCAGGATAAGAATGGAAGCCTTTTTTCGGGAGCTTATATGAAAGCCAGGTTTAAAACCGGCATTATCGACAATGTAATGGAGATCCCCCGCAAGGCCGTGTTTAACAGCAACCAGGTGTATACCGTGCAAGACAGTCTACTGAAAAAGAAAGTGATCACTATTATAAAATCCGGTAAGAATAATGTGATTTTTAATGGATTGGATGAAGGCACCGAACTGGTGGTGGAACCTTTGGTGAATGCCAGTGAAAACATGAAAGTTTCAATTATCAGGTAACATCCGGGTAAATAACCAGCTAAATGACCAAACGTTGAATACTCAAATGCTGAAAGAATGAAGAAATTAGTTGCGCTCTTTGTTAAATACCCATTCTATGCTAATATCATCATTGGTATTCTTTTGCTGGCCGGGGGATTGAGTGTCATCAGCATGAACAAATCCTTCTTTCCCGAGCGCTCCTCGAGAAACATCACCATTAGTGTATTTTATCCCGGCGCCTCACCCGAGCAAATGGAGGAAGGTATCACCATGCGTATCGAGCAAGCTATACGTGGAATTGTAGGAATAAGGGAGATCACCTCTACTTCTTCCGAAAACAGCGCCAGGGTGAATATCGAAACCACCGGTGAATATGACATTGATGAAACCCTGATGGAGGTAAAAAATGCAGTGGACGGGATCAGCGGTTTTCCTGTGGATGCCGAACGCCCCATTATCTCCAAACAACGATCCATCACCAGCGCCTTAAGGTTGGGCCTTTACGGTAATGTCGACCTGCTTACGTTGAAGAAACATGCCGACGATATTGAACAGGATTTTTTGAATTCGGGAATTGTCTCCCAGGTGCAAATTAGCGGTTATCCTCCCCTGGAAATATCCGTTGAAACCTCCGAAGAAGATTTACTGCGCTACAACCTTACTTTCGATCAGATAGCCCAGGCCATATCACAAAACAACCGTGACTTTTCTGCCGGTCTCTTACGTTCCGACGAGCAGGAGATATTGATCCGTGCCCGCGAACGCAGCGTTGATCCCGACGAGATCGGTAACATCATTATTCGGGCAAGGAATGATGGCAGCTACCTGCGAATACGCGATATCGCCACGGTGAAACTGCAGTTTTCCGAAGATCCCAACCGCACCCTTATCAACGGTGACCGGGCCATTTCCATTAATGTAAATAAGTTACCGGAAGAAGATTTATCGGAAATTTCCGATTATGTAATCGGTTATGCCGAAGAGTTTACTAAGAGTCATTCCGGCATCACCCTGGAGGTAACTTTTGATTATCTCGACATTTTATGGAGCCGCCTGAACCTCTTGCTTAAAAACGGCGGAATAGGATTACTGTTGGTGCTTATCGCCCTGGGCATCTTCCTGAGCCTTCGTCTATCGGGCTGGGTAGCGTGGGGCATACCAGCCAGTTTCCTGGCCATGTTCATCGTGGCCAATTTATCGGGGATCACCATCAATATGATTTCCCTTTTCGGAATGATACTGGTTATCGGTATTTTGGTGGATGATGGTATTGTTATCGCCGAAAATATTTACAGTCATTTTGAAGAAGGTAAAAGTCCGGGCCGTGCTGCTATCGATGGTACAATGGAGGTGATGCCGGCAGTGGCCACTTCGGTAACCACTACCATGATCGCATTTTCGCCACTGCTTTTCCTGGAAGGGCGTATGGAATTCATGTACGAAATGGCCTTTGTGGTGATCTTCAGTTTGCTGTTTTCACTGGTTGAAGCCTTTTTTGTTCTCCCTGCCCACGTAGGAAATCCACGGGTATTGTCGCGGGAAAAATTACTGAAAAGGCGAAACGGCAAAAAAGGTATACATCATCGTCTTGAAAATAGTATCCTGAATTTTCGAAATATCTATTACGGAGCATTTCTGCGTTACATTATTCGCTGGAAGTACATCTTTTTAGCCCTCCCGATAGGCTTGTTCATTATCACAATAGGCTTGTTCCGGGGCGGCATTATCCAAACCACATTTTTCCCGGCAGTTAGCTTTGATACTTTCCGTGTTGACGTGGCTTTTACACCCGGAAGTGGCGAGAAAAAAACCCTGGAGTACCTTAAAGAGTTCGAGCAGGCGGTCTGGCAAGTGAACGATTCCATCAAGGAACAATACAATGATACGTCCGATTATGTAACCTACACTTTCCTTAGCCTCGGTAATTCCTTTAACGGAACCGAAATCGGGGCGCATGCCGGTAACATCAATGTAATTCTTGATGATATGGAAGATGAACCGGTGAACAGCTTCCAGATATCCACTGCAGTTAAGGAAAAGATCGGTACGGTAAAAGAAGCTGAGAAATTCACGGTAGGTGGATTTAACCGTTGGGGGAGTCCGGTGGCCGTAAGCCTGTTAGGAAGAAACCTCGATGAGTTAAAACTGGCTAAGGAATTCCTGATAACCCGCCTGGAAGAATACCCTGAATTAAAGAATATCACCGATAATAATGCCATTGGTAAGCGGGAGATCCGGCTCGATTTAAAACCAAAGGCCTATTTCCTGGGAATGGATCATGCCTCCGTGGCCAGGCAGGTGCGGCAAGGATTTTATGGCGGCCAGGCACAGCGCCTGCAGCGGGGCGTAGATGAGGTTCGGGTGTGGGTTCGCTATCCCGAGGAAGGCCGGCAATACCTGGGGCAACTTGAAGAAACCCGTATCAAAACGCCAAATGGTGATTACCCGTTGAATGAAATTGCTGATTATCACATTGAACGGGGCCCGGTTAATATCGAACACTTTAACGGGGAACGTGAAGTAAGGGTGGATGCCGATATGGTTGACCCTTATGCACCCGTGCCCCCCATCCTGGAAAGAATACAGAAAAACATCATCACTGAATTAAAAGTTAAGTACCCGGGTGTTGGTATCAAATACCAGGGTCAGCAAAAGGAAAGCGCCCGCGCCGGGCAGGATATGGCTAAATATTTCAGTGTGGCCTTCGGGATCATCATTCTTATCCTTATCATGCACTTTCGTTCGGTAACCCAGGCATTAATTGTATTGCTGATGATACCACTGGCCTTGTTGGGTGCTGCCTGGGGGCACAGCGTTCACGGTTCGCCCATTTCCATGCTAAGTGCCTGGGGGATGGTGGCCCTAACGGGTGTGATCATCAACGATGCGGTGGTCTTTCTTTCCAAATACAACACTTTGCTGGCCGAAGGAAACTCAGTATGGGATGCGGTATACAAAGCCGGGATCGCACGTTTTCGGCCCATACTGTTAACCACCATAACCACCACCATTGGTCTTTACCCGATCATACTGGAAGAAAGCGTGCAAGCCCAATTCCTCATACCTATGGCGATTTCATTAGCTTATGGGGTATTGATAGGAACGGGCTTTATGCTGCTGTTTTTCCCGGTGCTAATACTTGTATTGAACGATATCCGGTTTTATACCAAATGGTTATGGACTGGTGTGAAGCCTACACGCGAAGAGGTGGAAACAGCCATAAGGGATAGCAAACGTAGAATAGAATAACCAACTAGATATGATAAGGAAAGTATTATTTACCGGACTGATAGCGATGTTGACGTTGTTTTCCAACGCATATGCACAGGAGGACTTGTCATTGATGAAGGCCATATCCATTGGATTGGAAAACAATTTCGACATCCGTATTTCGGAACGTGACCTGGAGATAGCCGAAAACAACAACGACTGGGGAAATGCAGGGGCCTATCCCAGCCTGTCGCTCAGTGTGAATCAATCAAACCGCTTCGACAACCAGCCTGGCAGCGCCACCGGGGGGCAAGGGGGAAATGGCCGCTATAAAGCTACTACTCATGGTGTGTCGCCCGGAGCCACCCTGCAATGGACCATCTTTAATGGCTGGGCTATACAGGCCGGAAAGGAGAACTTGCAAGATTTGCAGAAATTGGCCGAAGGTAGTGCTACCCTCTCCATTGAAAACACCCTTGAAGGCATTATCCTGGCCTATTATAAAGTATTGCTGGAAAAAGAAAAGCTGGCGGTACTCGAAGAGGTAAAATCGCTTTCAAAAGATCGCTATCAACGTATTCTGCAACGAAAGGAATTGGGAAATGCTGTTACCTTCGAGGTGTTGCAGGAAAAGAATGCTTTCCTGAGCGACAGCTCCAATTACCTTTTACAGGAGGTGAATTATGATAACTCCCTGCGCAACCTGAACCTCTTTCTTGGTGAAGACCCTGACCGGGAATTCAGGTTAACCGGGGATTTTACGGTTGATTTTTTCGATCCCCAATACAGCGAACTTAACCGCAAGATGATGGAGCGCAACCGCACCCTGTTGAATCAATACATTGCCCAAGAACTGGAGGACAATCAGCTGAAGCTTACCAAAAGCGGCTCCTATCCTCGTCTTGGCCTTAATGCCGGGTATGATTATAACACAAATAAAGTGATCCCGCAGGATTTTGAGGAGTCCACCAGTTGGTCTTATGGTTATTACGCCAACCTCAGCCTGAGCTTTACCTTGTTTGATGGCTTTAACCAGCAGCGGAAGATTGAAAATGCCAAGATCAACCGGGAGATCACCGACCTGGAAACCGAACAACTGGAGTTGCAACTGGAAAGCCAATTGCAAAACCTGTTCGAGATTTATAATGCACGCAAGCAAAGCCTGATGGTTGCCAATGAAAACCTGGAGGCCGCAGCACTAAACCTGGAGATCGCCGAGGAAAAGTTTCGTGCCGGCGCCATCAATTCCTTCAATTATCGCGACATCCAGCTTCGATATTTAAACACAGCCTTCGAACAACTCCAGGCGACTTACGACCTGCTCGATGCGCAAACGCAGCTGTATAAGATCACTGGCGGGATTATTCAGGAGTACCGGTAGGCATTATAGTCGAAGCATCCTGAATTGGTAACTGATGAATTCCGTAATTGCATAATGAACATATGATTACCAATGACAATCAAGGTTTTTAAAAGATGCGATTGTTTAAATCTGGTCTTTGGGGATCAGGTTGTTCAGTACGGCATAAACCGTAAGACCGCTTACGCTTTTTATCCCCAGCTTGGAAGTGATGTTCTTGCGGTGGGAAATTACGGTATGCTTGCTGATAAAGAGCCGCTCGGCTATTTGCTGGTTGGTGTAGCCCAAAGCTACTTGTTTCAAAACTTCCGTTTCGCGTTCACTAAGTATGGAGTCTTTATTATTTTTAGCATAGGGTTTGTTTTCCAGTGTTTCTTCCAGGAGGGGTATTAAGTTTTCTTTAGGCGATTTTTTATCGATAAGGGCAAAAAAATTATTACTGCCCGGGAAATTCTTCGGGTTTTCCGATAAGGCAATGTATATGGTTTTTTCCTGCAATTGGAAGAAGAATTCCCTTTCCTCCCGGTTATTTAACAGCTCTTCATCAACAAAAACATAATCCACCAAATTGGTCTCGAGGTAATGGTTGAGCTCATCCATTCCGTTGACGAAAACAATTTCGGCCTGAACAATATCACTGATCACGGCAGAAATGCCTCGCTTCATAAGGTAGGATGATTCGGCTATGACGATGCGCTGAGCCATTATGTTGATCAGTTTTTGGTGAATTTTTCCTCAATTCGTTTCAATGCCGGTACCAGTATGATATCCTCGAGGCGCTCGTGATCTTTTAAATCTTCTTCAAAAACAAAAAGCCAATATAAAAGATTGTTGCCTTTGGCCGTGTCATAATTGGGAGGCAGGTATTTTATGATGATGTTCTTCAAATCGAGCATTTTGGAGATCACATTATCATGTTCCTCCGAATGGGTGCTATAAGAAAAATTGTATTGCCGGCGTATGCTATGGAGGCTTTGGCCTGTCCCTTCGAGCTGGGTTAGCGCTTTCACATAAGGAAAGAATTTTTGCTCTTCATTCTTGAGATGGTATTCCAACTCTTGCTTGTATTTTTTATAGAAATCTTTAATTAAACCAAGATTGTCACAATCAGCCGGACACGACGCCAACAGTTCTTCCACCATGGCTTCCACCTCCGGTAATAATTGATCAAAGTAATACCGGTGTGTTTTCAGCAAATAATCAATGATCAGCTCCACCGGGTAGGTTCTCATCTTCTCCTTGGGAAAATAGGACTTATCATGATAGGTATTAGTAATATCAAGGAAAAATGACAGGTTGACCTTATTTTCAGTGCAAACCTCTTCAACGGTCTTATCCCCGAAACCCAGTTTGATCTCAAAACGGTTGATCACGGGTAACAACAGGTAATTCATGTGGATGGCGTCAGCCATTTTGGTGTCGGGTGTAATAAGATTATGGTGTAGCATGGTTGTTATGATTTATCGCACACAAAGTTAGTAAAAACAAAGCGGCCGATGGGGGCAATTATTATTTCTAAATAAAGACTGATAAAGGCTTTTTTGATAAAAGTTTTAAAGTTATTTTGTTAGCTATGTTTTACAGATAGCCTGGTGCTTGGTGCCTGGAGTATGGAGTTAGCAGGCACAAACTCCATGCTCTGTGCTCCATGCTATCAGCTAAGTGTAATATTAATTAAATCACTGTTGTCCGAATAAAATGCATTTTACCCGGACAACAGTGAAATTGAATACATTATGCTCATAAAAAATCATATGCAAACGCACATTACCCTTTTTTAGCTTTGCTGAGGGTAAAGGCAAAGGTAGTACCCACGCCAAGAGTACTGCGCACATTTATGGTTTGATCATGGGCTTCGATAATATGTTTTACGATGGAAAGCCCCAGGCCGGTTCCGCCCTGCTCACGCGAGCGCCCTTTATCGGTGCGGTAAAAACGCTCAAATACCCGCGGAATATCCTGCTTGGCCATGCCTACACCGTTGTCTGTAACCTCAACCAGGTAGTTTTCATCCATATCGAAAAAACTAATCTTGGTTTTACCATTTTCTTTTTTTCCGTATTTAATGGAATTATCAATAAGGTTGGTCATTACCTGCCTCATCTTGTCCTTATCGGCATTTACCATCAGGGATTTTTCATAATTCTCGGCAAAATAAATGCGGTTGTTCTTTTCTTTAGCCTTGATCTCCAGAAATTCAATCACCTCCCCGGTGAGGGTAAGCAAATCGAAATCTTCCATGTTAAGCTTCAGCTCACCCGACTCGAGGCGGGCAATAGCCTCTAAGTCTTCAACAATGGCTATCATCCTGTTAATGCTGCGTTCGGTCCTGAGGAGGTATTCCCGGTTAATTTTCGGGTCTTCCAAAGCGCCATCCAGCAAAGTAAGCACATAACCTTGTATATTAAAAATCGGGGTCTTCAATTCATGCGATACATTCCCTATAAACTCACGGCGATATGTTGCAAGCTTTTTCAGCTCTTCAATTTCGCGGGTTTTATTCTCACCCCATTCCATTACTTCCTGGTTTACCTTATCGATGCTGTCGCCGCGAATAGCCAGCCTCCGTCTTTTTTGATCCTTCGGAAGCTTAAGGTTGTGAATGGTTTTGTAAATGATCTTGATCTTTTCGTAAACAAAGGTTTCAATGGTATAACGGAAAGTGAAATAGCAGAACACAAACAAGATCACATCAATAAGCAGCAGGGGTAGGAGCTTGATGGAAAAGAAAATGTAGCTGAAAATAAAGTATAAAATGGTAAATACTCCAATAACTAAAAGAGCATTATTGAGCGCCAGATTTTTGGGATCGGTGTTTTTCATTCAATAAAAAATTTTGTTAGCCCCGGCTTAGCAACTAACCCATAAAAACAGGTGTTTTAGGCAGGGTTACCCTTCGCTTTCGTATTTATAGCCTACACCCTTAATGGTCTTGATGTTGGTCAGGCCGATCTTTTCCCTGATCTTACGCACGTGCACATCAATGGTGCGGTCGCCCACCACAACATCGCTTCCCCACACCTTCGAAAAGATCTCCTCGCGCGAGAAAACCTTGTCGGGCTTGGATGCCAGCAAAAGCAACAATTCGAATTCTTTTTTCGGCAAGGCGATCTGCTTCCCGTTTTTGGTTACCACGTATTTTTCCTTATCGATGGTCAATTCATTCAGCTCAATAATGCCATCGGAACGTTCTTCTTCGCGGTAACGGCGTAGCAAGGCTTTAATACGGCTGATCAATACCCGGGGCTTTACCGGCTTGGTCACATAATCGTCGGCGCCGGCATCGAAACCGGCAATTTGCGAATAATCCTCACCACGGGCGGTAAGAAAGATGACAATGGAATTTTCAAGCCTGGGAATTTGCCTGATCTCGTTACAGGTTTCAATACCGTCCATTTCGGGCATCATAACATCAAGGATAATCAGGTGGGGTTCGGTGATCTTGGCTTTCTCTATGGCCTCGCGACCATTGGATGCTGTTTCCACCCGGAAACCTTCCCTGCTCAGATTGTAGCCGACAAACTCCAATACATCCGGTTCATCATCGACAAGGAGAATTTTATAATTCTTGTTTTCCATCTCAGTCGGTTGATTATTTTAAATACTGAATAACAATAGTTTTACATGTACAAAGATAAAACTATCGGTTAAATTATACCGGGTTAACAATTTCTTAAAATTAAATAACTTTAATTTCGCAAACCTATAAACATGACGCAGGGATAATGAGCAAGAGCAAAAAAAAATATTACGTTGTTTGGGAAGGCCGGGAAAGAGGTGTTTTTTCCAGTTGGGATGAATGCAAAAAGCAGATACAAGGTTACACCGGCGCCAAATATAAATCCTTTCCCAGCCTGGAACAGGCTAAAGCTGCTTTTGAGGGCGATAGCGGGGACTTCATCGGAAAGGATATACCAAAAAAGGTAGTTTCCGAAGCTGAACGCAAGGTGATAGGTGAGCCTGAGCCTAACAGCCTGGCCGTGGATGCAGCTTGTAGCGGTAATCCCGGGGTGTTGGAATACCAAGGGGTATATACCGCCACCGGAACCATTATTTTTCACCAGGGCCCATTTGATGAGGGTACGGTAAACATCGGGGAGTTTCTTGCCCTTGTTCATGGACTGGCTTATTTGAAAAAGAGAAAAAGCAACATTCCCATTTATTCCGATTCGAGAACGGCTATTAAATGGGTGAAAACCCGGCAGGTAAAGACCAAACTTGTTCCATCCCGCAAAAACAAAAAGCTTTTCGAAATGATCGACCGGGCTATAATCTGGTTAAAAAACAACGATTACGAAAACCCCATCCTGAAATGGGAAACCGGTGTTTGGGGGGAGATCCCGGCGGATTTTGGAAGGAAGTAGAGGGAGGGGTTGATTGGTTGAATGGAAGATTGGCTTGGGGATATCCTTACTTCGCTTTGAACTGTTTTTACATCATAGCTGCACACAGGAGATTTGTAGAAATAGGCATCCGTTACAAACGCTCGCCAGCAGGGGTCTATCTTCTACTTTCAATTTTCTGCTATCTTCAAAGTAAATCACCGGTGTTCGGTAAACATCCAGGAGGTTCCCTGCTTGCTGGACAGCCAGGGGAAATCCTTGCTAAAAGCATTTCACTGAACAATAGTGATCTCTTTTATGGAAAAAATTGCCCGAAAGTATATTGACAAAATCGTAAAAAATAATACCTTTACACTTCAATCTCCAAGATGCTCTAATGCCGCACATTGTTTGGAAGCAGGTTTTGATTTACGATAAATACAGGAATTATTAGGGTACAAGAGCGGGAATACAGCCAGTGATTACCTGAATGAACTGGTCAATATGGGTATACTTGAAAAAGAGAAAGTAGGTGAGGGATGATTGAGTGGAAGGAAGCAGCATCACAAGATATCACTTATACAACCTTCGGTATAAAGGTCACCGTCGGTCGTCCCTTGCTGATGCAATATTACAAATGAAAATGACTATTTTTACGAACTCAAACCAAATTGTCCGATTTATAGGGGGCTAGACCACCAAATCCGCACCCTTGGAAAACTGCGGGATACCTTGCTACCGGAGTTGATGAGTGGGGAAGTGCGGGTATTATAAGGGCAACCCTTGTGGTTATCCGTTTAAAACGGAATATATAATTATGAACAAATACAATCCAAATATTCACCATCGCAGATCTATCCGGTTAAAAGGATATGATTATTCGCAGGCAGGATTGTATTTTATTACGATATGTGTTAAACACCGTGAATGTTTATTTGGTAATATTGTCAATGGTGAATTGACATTGAATGATGCAGGGCAAATGATAGCAACCGAATGGTTAAAATTGCCGGAACGATTCAAAAATATTCAATTGCATGAATACATAATCATGCCCAACCATTTCCACGCCATATTGGAAATCGTAGGGGCGACCCTTGTGGTCGCCCAAATTGTGGTCGCCCAAAATAACCACGTCACCCAAAACAATGATACAAATCATCAAGGGCAACCACAAGGGGTTGCCCAAAATAACCACATCACCCAAAACAATGACACAAATCATAAAGGGCAACCACAAGGGGTCGCCCAAAATAATCACATCACCCAAAACAATGACACGAATCATAAAGGGCAACCACAAGGGGTCACCCAAAATAACCACGTCACCCAAAATAATGACACGAATCATAAAGGGCAACCACAAGGGGTCGCCCAAAATAACCACGTCACCCAAAACAATGACACAAATCATCAAAGGCAACCACAAGGGGTTGCCCAAAATAATCACGTCACCCAAAACAATGACACAAATCATCAAGGGCAACCACAAGGGGTTGCCCCTACGAAAACGTTGGGTGATATGGTTGGGGCATTTCAATCCATTACAACCGTTGAATATATTCGTGGGGTAAAAAATAAAAATTGGCAACCATTTGATGGCAAATTGTGGCAACGCAATTATTGGGAACACGTTATACGCAATGAAAAATCATATCAAATTATATCGGAATATATCATCAACAATCCTCTAAAATGGGATAATGATAAATTTAATCCCGACAAAAAAAAAGGCAATAATGGACAATAAAATAAAATGCATTTTGTGTTATCAGTGATGGTGTAAACAACAAGGCAGGTTCTTTCTTTGCGCCTTGCAAGTATTATTACGCCTGGCAAAAAAATAGAAGGCAAGGATAAAGAGGTGGATGGCATCGACTTTTTGTATTCAATGATGAAGGGCATGTTTGACAAGAACCGTCTGCGCGATATCATCAGGAATTTTATTCTGCTGCCCGACAGCTCAAAAAGGAATGAAAAGATACTTTATCGTTACCCCCAATATTACGGTGCCAAGAAACTCTTTTAAAACATCATCGAACATCAGAAGCCCGATGGGACGGAAACGGAGGCACTTATTTTGGTGCTACCGGCAGCGGGAAAAGCTACACAATGCTTTTTCTGACCCGCCTGTTAATGCCGAGCAAGCTGCTTTCCAATCCAACAATCGTGCTCATTATCAACCGCACCGATCTGGATGATCAGCTCGCGGAACAGATCACCAATGCTAAAGAATTCATAGGTGACAATCAAGTAAGTCACCCCGTCAGTAAGTCCGATAGCTATTGGGTCTGGAAAGGAGAATCTCTCAAATCATCCCACCCCATGCGGGACGGTTCTTTAAACCTGGTTTATATTTTCTACCTTCTTCTCAGAACACGCAGAGCCTCCTACCGGACTTGAACCGGTGACCTATTCATTACGAGTGAATCGCTCTGCCAACTGAGCTAAGGAGGCTGGTTGGGATGCTTGGGTGAAAAAAGAAAGTCGGGAAGGCGGGACTTGAACCCGCGACCTCTTCGTCCCGAACGAAGCGCGCTACCGGGCTGCGCTACTTCCCGAATCTCAAACGGATAATTGTGTTATGTTCCGCTTTCTTTGAGGGCTGCAAATATACAAATTATTGGAAATTGAAGCATGACTTTTTGAAAAACTAAGGATTTATCCATGATTTGCAGTAGGTTTCAAAAGCAATGATATTTTTGTGGTTCCAATGACCAAACTGCAACCACCGGCAAAAACGTTCAGGGCCGACGCCCTTTTACTGGTTACCGCCATGACCTGGGGCTTTGCTTTTGTGGCCCAGCGTAAAGGCATGGAGTTCGTCGGGCCGTTTACCTTCAATGCCATACGTTTCCTGTTGGGCGGCGCATCGCTTATTCCACTCTGGTATTATCAAAAACGAAAAGATCGGCAAAATGCCCGGATCAAGGCCGTTGATAAAAAATTTTTGATCAAAGGCGGCTTGTTAGCAGGCGCTGCAATTTTTTTGGGTTCTTCCTTCCAGCAAATCGGGCTGGTATACACTACCGCCGGAAAGGCCGGATTTATCACCGGTTTGTATGTGATCATTGTGCCCATTATCGGCTTGTTCTGGAAGCAAAAAACGGGAACAGGCATTTGGCTGGGAGCCCTATTAGCCGTTGTGGGATTGTATTTCCTGAGCATCCATGAGAATTTCAGCATCGCCTTGGGTGACTTGTTGGTGCTGGTTTGCGCGTTTTTCTTTGCTGTGCATGTACTGGTGGTGGGTTGGCTTACCCGGAAACTGCCTTCCATTCCCCTTGCCATAGGACAGTTCCTGGTTTGTTCACTTTTAAGCTTTATTGCAGCCCTTTGGGTGGAGGAGTTTATTTGGAAGGATATACTGGATGCCGCTATTCCTATTCTATACGGTGGCTTGTGTTCAGTAGGCATAGCCTATACCCTGCAGGTGGTGGCTCAAAAAAATGCCCCCTCTTCACATGCTGCGGTTATCCTAAGCCTCGAGTCGGTGTTTGCAGTTTTGGGAGGATGGATGCTGCTGAGCGAAACACTTTCGGCAAGAGGCCTTTTGGGATGTGGGTTGATGCTCACGGGAATGATCTTTTCACAAATTCAGACGCATTTTGTGGGAAAGGATTTTTTTAAAACCCGGTTGCTTAGGAAAAAAATGTTCAAAAATCATAAACCATGAATCATACATCATTTCTAAAAAAACTATTGAGAGGGATTAGCTTTGTATCGCTAATGATGCTCTTTTCGTGCAGTGTTTTTAAGCCCGCCGAAAAACAGGAGGTCAAAAAGCCGTTATCCCTTGAGCAATTCATAAACCGTCTTCCGGGTGCTGAAATTACCAAAATGGATACCGGCAGGGGTTTCACCGCCAACTACAAGATCATGCTTACCCAGCCCCTTCATCATGATCATCCCGGCAAGGGAAGCTTTCAGCAACGCATTTTTCTGGCGCATAAAGATACCGCCAAACCGGTTGTGCTGGTTACCGAGGGTTATACAGCCGGTTATGCAGCAAACCCCCACTACCGGCATGAAGTGACCAAAATGCTCGATGCCAACCAGATAACTGTTGAGCACCGGTTTTTCGGGGAATCAGCTCCCTCTGATATCGATTGGCAGTATATGACCGTTGAGCAGGCTGCTACGGATCATCACCGTATTGTCGAGCTGTTCAACGAATATTACCGGGGAAAATGGATCAATACAGGCATTAGCAAAGGCGGACAAACGGCGCTTTACCACCGCTACCATTACCCGGAAGATGTGGATGTAACGGTGGGTTATGTTTGCCCCCTGAATTTCGATGATGCCGATACACGGGTTTATGACTTTCTCGACTCGGTAGGAACAGCGACATGCCGGCAAAAGCTCCATAATTTTCAAAAGAGTATGCTGAAAGAGAAAGAAACCATGCTTTCCCTTTTCATACAGGCTTCCAAAGAAAAAGGCTATACGTACTCCATGGGTTACGAGGCAGCTTATGAGTACGTGATCCTTGAATATCCGTTTGCCTTTTGGCAGTGGGGCGCTGATTGTACTGAAATACCCGTTGGGGCTGCAGGCGACACTGCCCGCATCAGGCACTTGCTTTCCGTTTCGCCCATGGATTATTTTGCCGATCAGGGTACGGAAAGAATGTGGCCCTTCTTTTACCAGGCTTTGACGGAAATAGGCTATTATGGCTATGAACCTTCTGAATTCGGGGGATTGATCAAGGCGGTTGATGATTCTACCTTCAATTTCCTGGCTCCCGATACCATCCCTGTTTCCTTTGACGAAACCCACATGCGGAAGGTCAACCGGTGGTTGCAAAACGATGCTGAGCAGATGCTTTTTCTATACGGACAGTATGACCCATGGTCGGCAACAGGTGTGACGGCAGCAGGAAACCCCGGTGTAGTAAAGATCGTAAAGCCTGAAGGCAGCCACCGTACACGCATCAGGAATTTACCCGATGAACAGCAGGAAAAGGTTTACCAATTGCTGGAAGCGTGGCTGAGGGTGGCGGTTACAAAATTATAATGGAAAGGGATTTGATGTGCATACACTTGTGCAATAACAATTTTCACTACTATTTGTAGTTATTTAGCTGAAAACAAAGCTTGTTTAAATCCCGTTGATGAAGTAAGTACCAAGGTTAAATAATGAGCGAAAAGGATAAAAAGAAAAAAGATTCGGCTTTGAGGGTAAATGAAGGTGTTGATCAGCCTTCATCAATTAACCAAAATGTGCTGAACCGTTTCAAAGGCATGAAGCGCAATTTGCGCAGTGCCGATGAATATGTGGAGGGTATCTTGAATGGCAACCGCAGTATGCTTAGCCAAGCGATAACCCTGGTGGAAAGCAATCTACCTGCTCATCATCAGCTGGCCCAGAAGATCATTGAAAAATGCCTTCCTTATTCGGGTAATTCTATTCGCATCGGTATTACAGGTGTTCCCGGTGTGGGCAAAAGCACTTTTATCGAAGCCATGGGCAAATACCTGACCGACGCAGGTCATAAGCTGGCTGTACTGGCTATTGACCCCAGCAGCGCCCGGAGCAAGGGTAGTATTTTGGGTGATAAAACCCGCATGGAGGACTTATCAAACAATCCGCAAGCTTTTATTCGCCCCAGTCCTTCGGCAGGTTCATTGGGTGGTGTTGCCCGCAAAACCCGCGAGACCATTATTTTATGCGAATCCTTCGGTTTTGATGTCATTTTTGTTGAAACCGTGGGGGTCGGGCAATCGGAAGTGGCTGTTCATTCCATGGTCGATTTTTTCCTCTTGCTGATGCTGGCCGGTGCCGGCGATGAGTTGCAAGGGATCAAGCGGGGCATTATGGAAATGGCCGATGCCATTGTGGTGAACAAAGCCGATGGCAATAACCTTCATAATGCCCAAATGGCTGCCCGGGAATATAAAAATGCCCTGCACCTGTATCCCGTTCCCGAATCGGGCTGGACACCTAAAGTGGATACCTGCTCCTCCAAAACAAAAGAGGGTATCGATCGTGTTTGGCAGATCATCCGTGAATATGAGCAGTTTACCAAAGGTAATGGCTATTTTCACAAAAATCGTCAGGAACAGGCCAAACAGATTATGTACGAGGCCATAGAGGAAAAGCTTGAATCCCATTTTTATCAAAATCCACAAATCAAAGAAGTGCTTCCCCGGATCATTGATGATATTCTATCGTCTAAGATCAGCTCCTATATAGCTGCGCAAAAATTGTTGGAAACCTATTTTGAGAGCTTGAAAAACGAGCAATAAATCGCAGGGTTTATTCATACCCGGTAAATATAGTGTTCATTCAAATTTGGGATTTCAAAAATTAAGTATTTTTGGCGCCCCATGAGAAATCAAAAAAATAACTAGGTATGAATAGTGCTATAGCAATGAACCCCAACCCACTGGTTCAATACTTGAATAAACCTGCGGAAGAATTTACCCGCGCCGATCTTATCAAATATATTGAAGATCAAAATATTGAAATGATCAATTTCCGTCACGTAGGTGGTGATGGACGATTAAAAACGCTCAATTTTGTGATCAACAACCGCGATCACCTCGATACCATCTTAACCACCGGCGAACGTGTCGACGGATCGAGCCTTTTCCCGCATATAAAGGCAAGTTCCAGCGACCTGTATGTGATCCCAAGGTATAAAACGGCTTTCCGAAATCCTTTTGCCGAAGTGCCCACCCTGGATATTTTGTGCTCCTATTATGATAAGGATGGGAACCCGATGGAGAGTTCACCGGAATATATTTTGAAAAAGGCCCATAAAGCCTTCCAGGAAGTGACCGGTTATGAATTTGAGGCGATGGGTGAGCTGGAATATTATATCATCAGTGAAAAGGAAAATTTATACGTAGCGGACGATCAGCGTGGGTATCACGAATCGACACCATTTGCCAAATGGGAGGATTTGCGTACCGAGGCTATGGAAGCTGTTGCCCAGGCCGGAGGTTGTATTAAATACGGTCATTCCGAGGTGGGTAACTTTACCGTGAATGACCTTGAGTATGAACAGAACGAGATCGAATTTTTGCCCTGTTCGGTAGAAGATGCCGCCGATCAGATGCTTGTTGCCAAATGGATTTTGCGAAAATTAGCCTATCAGTATGGTGTAACCGTTACCTTCGCTCCCAAAATAACGGTAGGTAAGGCCGGTAGCGGACTTCATGTGCATACACGCATTTCGAAGAATGGGGCGAATATGATGGTAGATGCCGAAGGTAAGCTGAATGATGTGGCCAAAAAAGCCATTTCCGGTTATCTTGACCTGGCACCCTCGCTTACGGCATTTGGCAATACCAACCCGACTTCCTATTTCAGGTTGGTTCCGCATCAGGAAGCACCTACCAATATTTGCTGGGGCGACCGCAATCGCTCGGTGCTGGTAAGGGTTCCCCTGGGCTGGACGGTGAAGCACGATATGATCAGTCATGCCAACCCTCATGAAAAACCTTCGGAGAAGAAAACACCCAACAAGCAAACCGTGGAGTTCCGTTGCCCGGATGGCTCGGCCGATATTTACCTGTTGTTTGCCGGACTTACGGTAGCAGCCCGTCATGGTTTTGAAATGGAGAATCCACTTGAATATGCCGAAAAGACCTATGTGGATGTAAACATCTTTGACGAGGAACACAAAGAGAGGCTGGCGCAGTTGAAGAAGTTACCGGTCTCATGTTGGGAATCGGCCGACAGGCTGGAGGAGCAGGCTGAAATCTACAAAAAATACGGTGTGTTTACCCCGGAAGAAATTGAAGGCCTTGTGAGGAAACTCAGGGAATACGATGACCGCGATCTGCGTGAAAAGGTTCACTGCAACAAGGAAAAGACCCTGGAGATGGTAAGGAAGTATTTTCATTGTGGGTAGGGGCTACTGAGTATTCCCGAAGTGTTTGTCATTATTAAGTATATAGGGCAATTGGCCTGGAGCTTAGAGCAAAGAGCTTTGAGACCCATAGCTATTAAATCCCTGCCAGATTAATCTTGTGTATTTTCAAAAAAAGCAACTCAACCATAAAAGCTCAATTTACGTTTCACAAAGAATAAAAAAAAACCGGGAATGTCCCCTGCATTCCCGGTTTGCATTAAATCATAAAAACTGATCCGCTTAATACACCATTACTTTCTTAGTGGCAAGGCTTTTACCATTGGTCCACTTAACAATGTAATAACCACGGTATCCTTCCATATTGATACGGGTTAACTCCTCGGCGAAATTATTCGCTGAAGTGATCTTTTGGCCCATCAGGTTATACACTGTGATGTCGCCGTTTACAGGTGCATTCACAATAATTTGTTCATTGGTTGAGTAGATATTGACTTCATTGGCAATTTCATCTTCAAGGCCTACATCACCAACGCCGGTAATCTCGATATTATCCACTTCCCAGGTTTTGGCGTCGTCCTCGGGGCTCGAATGATAAACGAATGCCAGGTAAACCGATTCACCTTGGATTTCCGAGAGGCTCACATTACCTGATTCCACCCAGGTGAATCCACCTGTGGACCATTCGGCTTCACCGGTAATATCTGTCCAGGTGCCTTGTGTAGAAGGATCGCTTGACCCGTCATAATCGGTGGAATAATAAAGTTCCAGGTCGGGTCCATCATAATTACAGGCCGATACAAAAGTGAGTATCTCATTGGTGTATTCATCGAGATTTAAGGCCGGTGAAATGAGCCAGTCATCGTTTTCGAGCGGCTCACCATCATATCCTGACATTTTTGCACAGCCTGGCGGGTCACCATATTGCTCGGCCCATTCCCAAACCTGATCACCGGTAACGCTATACTGTGTCCAGGCTCCAAGGTCCTCATCAAAGGTTTCCTGGTGTACATAGGTGATCTCAGCAGTGATCGAGAAGGTAGCATCCGATTCATCCATAGGATCGCCATCGGCAGCATCGGAGACCTTCACCTTATAATCATCGGCAATTGTTTGATCACCCGGTATTTCCCAGGTATAAGTGCCGGTATTCTCCATAGATTCAACCAGTACTTCAGCATTGGAGCCGGTCAACTCAATCTTGACCTGTCCGGGGAAATTCTCGGAAGTCCAGGTAATGTCATGGGTAGAACCTTGTGCCCAGGTTTCACCGCCGTTGGGGCTGGTCACTTCGATCATGGGTTCGGTTGAAGGCTCTTCGATAATGACATTATCAATTTCCCAGGTTCCGGCATTATCAACGGTAGATGAATACCTAAAAGCAAGATAAACCGATGATTCCCCGGCATAAGCCGAAAGATCAATTTCGTCAACCGCAACAAAGTCCCAGGAGCTACCGCTTGAACGGCCTGTGACAGTTAACTCTGTCCATGTTCCGTTTTCATTTGGATTGCCTGAACCGGTATAATCGGTGGATATATAAACTTCTTCGTTATCTTCAATTACACCTTCTTCATAATTAATGGCTTCTTCGAAATTCAAGCTAAGATTGGTATAGCCCGATAAATCCATGGCAGGTGAAATAAACCAGTCTTCATTTTCAAATTGTTCACCCTCATAACCCGACACTGTAGCACAACCGGGAGGATTACCAAAATCGGCCCATTCCCAAACCTGATCACCGGTAACACTGAATTGTGCCCAGGCGCCCAGGTCAGCATCAAAAGTGGCCTGAAGAACATAGTTTGCCGGTTCGGTAATGGAAAATACATCATTCGAGTGGTCCATGGGGTCGCCATCGGCCGCATCGGAGACCTTCACCTTGTAATCATCGGCAACTGTTTGGTCTTCGGGTATTTCCCAGGTATAGGAGCCGGTATTTCCGGTTGATGCTACAATTACCGAAGGATTGGAACCGGTCAACTCGATTTTAACGTCACCGGTAAAGTTTTGGGAGTTCCAGGTAATGTCATGGGTTGATCCTTGTTCCCACATTTCGCCACCATTGGGGCTGGTAACCTCGATCATGGGTGTGGAGGAACCTGCTTCAACATAAATATTATCGATTTCCCAGGTTTTGGCATCATTCGCAGGGCTTGAATGATAAACAAAAGCCAGGTATACCGATGAACCTTCAACAGCAGAAAGATCGACATTACCCGATTCAATCCATTCCCAGCTACCTCCTGACCATTCGGCCTGATCGGTGATATCGGTCCATGTTCCCTGCGTGGATGGGTCACTTGAGCCGTCATAATCTGTAGAATAATATAACTCAAGGTCGGGGCCATCGTAATTACAGGCCGAAATAAAGTTCAAGGCCTCATTTTCGTAATTATCCAGGTTGAGTGCCGGAGAGATCAGCCAGTCTTCATTATCGAAAGGCTCGCCGTCATATCCCGACATTTTAGCACAACCGGGCGGGTCACCAAAGTTAGCCCATTCCCATACCTGGTCGCCGGTCACGCTATATTGGCTCCAGGTTCCCAGATCATTGTCAAAGGTTTCCTCGTGGATGATTTCCGTGGGAGCGATTATGGAGAAAACAGCGTCCGACTCATCCATAGGGTCACCATCGGCAGCATCGGAGATCTTTACTTTGTAATCATTTGCAGCTGGCTGATCGGCAGGGATGTTCCAGTTAAAGGAACCCGAATTGCCTGTAGAAGCTGCAATTACCGAAGGATTCGAGCCGGTCAGCTCAATCTTCACATCATCGGTGAAGTTTTCGGAGTTCCAGGTGATCTCATGGGTGGAGCCCTGTGCCCATGCTTCACCTCCATTGGGGCTGGTAACCTCAATCATGGGTTCAGTGGATCCCGATTCAACCAAAATATTATCTACCTCCCATGTTGAAGCATTGTCTACGGTAGATGAATATTTAAAAGCAAGGAATACCGTCGGTTCTCCGGCGTAAGCTGAAAGGTCCACTTCATCGACGGAGACAAAAGTCCAGGAACCACCACCGGAACGGCCGGTAACAGTAAGCTCGGTCCAAGTACCGTTTTCCAGCGGATTACCTGAGCCGGTGTAATCGGTAGAGATATAGATCTCTTCATTATCCTCAACGGCACCGTCTTCATAATTAATGGCTTCATCGAAATTCAGGCTTAAATTGGAGTATCCCGAAAAATCCAACATAGGAGATATAAACCAGTCTTCATTTTCAAACTGTTCTCCATCGTATCCTGACATGGCTGCACAACCGGCAGGCTCTCCAAAATCGGCCCACTCCCAAACCTGATCGCCGGTTACACTAAATCCCGTCCAAACACCTAAATCGGTGTCAAAGGTCGCTTCATGTATTACTTCCCTTGGTTGTCCAAGAGAATAGCTTGTTACTGCCAACAAGCTAATGACAAATAAACTACGTAAAACACTTTTCATAATTCGGATGATTTTAAAAGTTCAAATTTTTGTTTCAAAGATGAAAAAACATTCAAAGGTATGGATTAATTTAATATTAACATGTTTAACCCATCCATCTAGGTTCAAAAATAGTAACTTTTCGTTATTTTTTCACTTTGATGTTGGTGGTTTCGGTAAATTGATTTAATTTTAAAATGTATTTCACCGGACACCAGTGATTGTATTTAAAGAAAGATTTCAAATGCCTGTTGCTAGTAAACGTAAATAGCGCAGGAATGTCGGGTAATGGGGGGTTTATTCTTATTAACTAATAAATCTAATATTTATTCATGGCTGAATCTCGAAACCGCAACAAGAAGTCATTTATTCAAAAGATCAATGAAAGCATTTACCGTTTTGGTAAATTACTAGCCGGTGAATCTTTTTCGGGTTCCTCCCGCCGGTCAGGGAGAAGCCATCGAGGCAGCGAAGAAGCCCGGCCAAAGGCTGCCCGTCCCTCGCATGAGCCGAGCAGGAAATCGAGGCACCACTCAAAGCGCACGAGAAGAAAAAAAGGCCTTAAGGCTTTGATCCAATCCTTTAATACGAGTTTTACCTCAAAGGAAAAACCCAGGCCTAAACCGAAAAAGCACATCAGGCACAAACCGCCTGATACATCTTCTTTTGAAAGGCTTTCGGCGCCAACCCAGAAAAAGGAACCCAAACAATCATTGGAAGATTACGAACGCCCTGATGCACCCATACCCTCTATTGGAGAAGATGATGAGGAAAGCGGGAGCAAAGCACCGGTAAAACCACCGGAATTATCATCACAGGAGTCTTTTGCAAGAACCACAACACCAGATGAAGAAAAGGCCTCAAAAAGGCGGCGCCATCATAAACGAAGAACCTGGTTCCAGCGCATTGTAACCCCCGCCGCCCGCAAAAAAAAGAAAAAGAAAAAGCCTGCTTTTTCGCAGCAAATAGGTAGTATTG
>JAIPAP010000025.1 GCA_021740045.1 Bacteroidales bacterium | reverse complement strand
AACGCTTTGCGTTTTTCCCTCCGCCTCCACCCCCCCAACAACAACTATTTTGTCATTTCGAATTTTCAGTCTTTTTTAAAGCCCACATAGCTAAAATGACAATTAGCGCTGCAACTATATATTGCCGTTCGCTTTAGCGAACGGGTTTAGGGGTCTACAACCTATGCTGGGCTTTAGCCCATAGGATGGGTGCTGGGTTAAAACCCGGAAAAAGGGTTACTCATTTTGTAATCCGTCGGCTAAAGCCGACGGCAATTCATATTTACCTCACAATCAACACAAAACAAAAACTTGTCATTGGTAATCCCTAGACTTATTAAAGCCCACATAGCTAAAATGACAATTAGCGCTGCGGCAAATAATTGCCCCCGCAGTGTAAAGTGTGATCGTTTGCGTTAGAAATTGCAATGAAGTAACACAAACTTACCGGACGTTATTCCGAATGCCGATTATCATTAATGGCAAAGAAGTAATGACTTTTCCACTTACCACCATCGCCGAAGGCGATAAACAATATTAACCCCAGGCGGAAGCCTGGGGTAATGAGCCGTGTAAATGCCTTTACCCCGAAGGGGTAAAACTATGTAGTGTCTTGATAATTTCGGATATTTTTTAAAATAGTTTAACTCCTTCGGAGTTGCTATTCCAGCCGCTTGTAAAGCCACAGGCTATCGCCTGTGGTTAATACCGTTGAATCCCTCCGGGATTCGAACAGCTTTACCATCAGAAATCTCCATGCTTTTTCCGGACACCAATGATTAAAAATCAATGTATTTGATTAACTTATAAAATGGAATTTGAGGACTGGGTGAAACTTGCAGGCGTTTTTCTAAGTGTAGCTTTTCTTTCTTCCGGGCAATAAAAAAGCTGCCCCCCATTACGGGAAGCAGCTTTACATCTAGCCATGAAAAAAACAAATCTATCTATCGTACGATCATTTGCTTTGTAACTTGTGAGTCATCCACCTTAACGGTGTAGAAATAGGAACCGGCGCTAAGATCGCTGGCGCTTACCTGGATTTTATGCAATCCGGAGCGCAGTTCACCTTTGTCGATCTGGCTTACCAGTTGTCCCATGTTGTTGTATATCGAAACCTCCACATCGGCCGACTGCTTCAGGCTTACCTCAATGGTTGAAGTAGCATTGAAGGGGTTGGGGTAGTTTTGATATACTTTGAATGAGGTTGCAGGATTGATCTCCTCAACACCCTGAACATCCGATTTGGGAACGCTCATGTAAGTAAGCGTATTATTGGTGAATGGGTCTTCGTCACCGCGAATGGCCAGCCCGGGCTCTTCGTCACGCTGATAGAGCAGGTGGAAGTTATCATTCATCATGGGCGCATGCGAGGCAAATACACATTCGTCAAAAGTGTGTACCGGGCTTTCGGTAAGCCATACAAATTCCTCGAGCCATGTCATACCGTCATCGGTACCACGGGTGGCAAATAATTGCCTGTAATTCTGGCTTTGTGTACCTCGTTCTTCACAAATGGCCGAGAAACTGATATAGATGTCGTTATTGGCATCTATTGTCATTTGCGGCATACTCGAGGGACTCAGATAATACAGGCCTATGGACTCAATGGCCCCTGGTTGCACAAGGTCTTGTGTCCATGTACCGTTTCCGTTCAGGTCGGGAACCCAGGCTATCAAGCTGTATAGATCTTCCAGCTCGGAATCGGGGTCGCTTCCAATATAGGGACTAAGCGCATCAACATTATCGGAGAATGTTTCACGGTCTTCATTCCAGTATCCGAGGCCTTCAACAAAGGGGAACCATGATAAGGCTGAACCGTCTGACATTGCACGATTAATACCAAAGGTAACATGAATCTTACCATTGTTATCAAAAGCGCCGTGGAAAGCTCCGTCAACACAATAGAAGGTGTCTGTTTCTGTGGGGTTGTTCGGGTCAAACATCGGATAGGGATGCTCCCAAATAACAGTTTTTTCCCAGGTGTCTCCACCGTCGTCGGATGTCATCAAAACAAAATCCACCCAATTGTCGCCAACAAGGAAGGCAAGGTTATCACCCTGTGGATCGATCCAGCAATAGCCGTCACCGCTAAAGGCAGTGTAATAATCTTCACCCAGTCCGTTGATGATCTCATCTTTAATATCCCAGGTTTGTCCGCCGTCGGATGAACGGGCGTACAGCAATGCGCCGTCCTGTCCCTCATAAATGGCGCCGCCATTGGCAACAGGGCGGGTCAGGTAAATAACATGGATGGTTTCATTGTTGGGTCCTGAGGTTACCATACGGGGCCAAAGAACACCTTCATGGCCCTCGGGGCCTTGCAAGAGCACCTCGGTCCATTCGCCGGTGCCTTTTTGTTCACGCATATTAAGAAGCAAACCAACCTCTTCGCCACCACTAATATGGGCACAGGTTATTTCACCGTTTTCGCCCCAAGCATCATAGGAGGGCCATCCCGTACGATCGCTTTCAATTCGTTTGTTAGGGTAGGGTCCCCACTCGGAACCGTCATAAAAGTTGTAACCGGTTCCACGATCGGCAAAGCCACTACCGTCTTCCATACCATACGTCCAGGTGGCGCCCATGGTTCCGTCGGCATGCATAACAAAACGGTTCTGTGTACAGGCGTTTGATTGAAGATCGTATATGGTTTCACCTACATCGGTTTCACTAGGTGTAACCCCACTTTTTACATAAGGATTAACCCCTTTTTCCAGGTTTGGCAGATCATCCATTGCTCTTAGGTCCGGAATTGCTATGTTGCGCAACTCCTTTTCCGGAGGTGCAAATTCCTGAGCGAGAAGGCTTGCTGAGAAGCCAATGATCATTGCTAATAGTAGTACTCTTTTCATACGCATAATTTACTCATGTTTTAGGTTTATAATTTGGTTCAAACTAGAGCAAAGGTATGAAATGATATTTTGAAATACAAAAAATAATTTGAAATCAGATTAGTTTATATTTGCAAATGAACGGAATGAGGCTAAAGAAGATACATTTGCTGGTACTTAAATCGTACCTGGGACCGTTTGTTCTTACCTTTTTCATCGCACTTTTCATATTGCTGATGCAATTTCTTTGGAAATATGTGGATGATCTGGTGGGTAAGGGTCTGGAATGGTACGTCATTATGGAGCTTTTGTTCTATGCCTCTTCCACTTTTGTTCCAATGGCTTTACCGCTGGCCATTTTGCTGGCCTCGCTGATGACCATGGGGAATTTGGGCGAACGCTATGAGCTGGCAGCTATGAAGGCAGCCGGGGTGTCGCTGTTGCGAACTATGCGTCCCCTTATTGTCGCTTCTATCTTAATCAGTGTGGCAGCGTTTTACTTTTCAAACAATGTGTTACCGGTGGCCAACCTGAAATTTCAATCCTTATTATACGATGTGCGAAAACAAAAGCTGGCCCTTAATATTAAAGAAGGTATTTATTATAATGGTATCGATGGTTTCACCATCCGCTTGGGCAAAAAGGAAGCCAACGGAAACCGGGTGAAGGATGTGATGATTTACGATCATACGGATAAAAAAGGCAATACCACGGTTACCATTGCCGACTCGGGCCGTATGGCCCTTACGCCCAACCAGCAGGAGCTGATCTTTACGCTTTATAGCGGCCAAACCTATGATGAAGAAATGGACCGGCATAACCGCACCAAGCGACCGTTCCAGCGGATGGAATTCAGGGAGCAATTCCGCCGCTTCGACCTCTCGGGATTTGAGCTCAACAGGACCAACGAAGAATTATTCCGGAACAATTACCAGATGCTGAACCTGGAACAGCTTGAGGAGTCGCGGGATTCCATCCGCAAGATCAGGCAAAAGAAAATGGATCATTTTAAAGAATCGCTCATCAAAAACTATTATTTCCTCACCCGCATGGATACCCTGGATTCATACCCCGATACGGTTTCGAATTTCAATATGGATTTTATCATGAACTTCAGGGAGTCCAACCAAAACCGAATTATTGACCGGTCGCTGGGGGCTAGCCGGAACATTAAAAACAATATTCATTATAACCTGGAATATTTCAAACGGCGTGAAGAGCTGTTGCGAAAACACCGGGTAGAATGGCACCGCAAGTTCACCCTGTCATTTGCATGCTTTGTACTTTTCTTTATAGGGGCTCCATTGGGCGCTATAATTAGGAAAGGCGGATTGGGTTTACCGCTTATTATCTCCATTTTGTTTTTTGTTTTGTGGCACGTTACCTCCATGAGTGGCGAAAAAGCTATCAGGGCCGGGGCCATGGAGCCCGTCACCGGCATGTGGTTATCTTCGGCAATTCTTTTACCTTTGGGCATCCTTATTACCATAAAGGCCACCACCGATTCGCCTTTATTGGATTTGGAAGCATATGGTAAGACCTATAATAAAATAAAGCGAAAGCTTATAAAAAAGAGGTAAAATGAAGGTATTGCTGCTTTGCAACAAGTCGCCCTATCCGGCCCGCGAAGGGGGTCCTATAGCTATGAACGCCGTTATTCAAGGATTGCTTAAAGCCGGGCACCAGGTTAAAGTGCTGGCCGTGGCAAGTAATAAATACAATATAACCGAGGTGGATATCCCGGAAGATTACCGCAAAAAAACAGGGCTCGAAACCGTTTATATCGACCTTTCCGTTAAGCCTCTCGAAGCCTTTAAAAATCTCTTTTCGGGGCAGTCGTACCATGTGGAGCGCTTTATTAGCGATAATTTCCACAATGCCGTAGAACGTATCCTGCAAAATGATACATATGATATTGTGCAACTGGAAACCCTGTATATGAGTCCTTATATCGAAACCATCAGGGCTGCATCCGATGCACGTATCGTATTACGGGCACATAACATTGAACACCTGATTTGGGAGCGCATCGCAAGGACTTCTCTCAACCCTTTTAAGCGTTTATACCTTAAACACCTTAGCCGGACGCTAAAATATTATGAATTACAAGCATACCGCCGCTGCGACGGCATTGCCGCTATAACCAAACGCGATGCCGCTTACATTGAATCTACCGGCACAAAAGCCCCGGTAATTGATATTCCTTATGGTCTTGATCCTGAAAAGATCGTTCGACGCCGCGCCTGGCCTGAGTTCCCCTCATTGTTTCATATCGGATCGATGAATTGGATGCCCAACCAGGAAGGGATACAATGGTTTTTGCAGGATGTATGGCCGAAGTTGAATGAACGTCATCCTGAGTTGCGTTTTTACCTGGCCGGGCGCGAAATGCCCGATTGGTTATTGCAACTCGATATGCCCAATGTGGAAGTGCTGGGTGAAGTGGCCGATGCCACCGAATTTATGCTCAACAGGGCGGTTATGATCGTGCCCTTGTTTTCGGGTAGCGGTATCCGTATTAAAATCATTGAGGGCATGGCCGCCGGAAAAACAATTATTGCCACTACAATTGGCGCTGAAGGTATACATTATGAAGACGGAGAGAATATCCTTATCGCCAACAACCGGGAGGAATACCTGGAAAAAGTGGAATATTGTATTGCCGATGAAAAACGCTGCCTCCAAATAGGTATGAACGCTAAGGAGCTCATCAGGAAAGAACATCAGAATGATAAGATCATCGATCGCTTAACAAAATTTTACCGGGAACTGATGGGTTCATAAGCCAATGATCATACGATACGGGATTTTTTTACTTTTGCGGTTCGAACGCAGATGCTGGATATGAAAATTTTTGTTCTGTTACCACGTATACCTTACCCCATTGAAAAGGGCGATAAGCTCCGGGCTTTTAACCATATACGATACCTTTCGGGGAACCATACCCTTGTTTTGTGTGCGCTTAATGATGATCGTGAACATCCGGAGGCACGGAAAAGCCTGCAGCAGTATTGCGACGAAATTCACTTTATCCGGTTAACCCGCTTAAGTATTTTTATTAACGTGTTGCGGGCCCTTTTCTCCGGTAAACCTTTACAGGTAGGTTACTTTTACAGCAAAAAGGGAAAGCGAAAGATCAACAAGCTCCTCAAAAAGCATAAACCCGATCATATTTTCTGTCAGCTGGTGCGAAGCGCCGAGTATCTAAATGATGTGACTATCCCGAAAACCCTCGATTACCAGGATGTATTTTCCATGGGTGTGCAACGCCGCATTAAATCGGCTCCCTTCTACCTGAAACCGGTTTTCAAGATGGAATATAAGCGTTTGCTCCATTATGAATATACCGCTTTTGAACGCTTTGATCACAAGGTGATCATCTCCAAACCCGATCGTGACCTGATCCCGCATCCTGAACGGGAGAAAATACACATTATCCCCAATGGCGTCGACCAGGATTTTTTTAAACCTGTGGAGCGGGAGAAGAAATATGATTTGATCTTTACCGGGAATATGGGTTATCCGCCAAACATCAATGGCTCCGAATACCTGGTGCATGAGATTATGCCGTTGGTATGGAAAGAACGGCCCGAAACCAATGTGGCTATTGTGGGTGCTAATCCGCATCAAAGGGTTAAAGCATTGGCGCGTGATAAAATTGAAGTGACCGGGTGGGTCGAAGACATCAGGGAGTATTATGCACACGCCCGTACTTTTATCGCGCCCATGCAAATAGGAACAGGTCTTCAAAATAAATTGCTCGAGGCGATGGCCATGAAAATTCCCAGTATTACATCGGCCCTGGCCAATGGCGCCCTGAATGCCCAAAACGGAAAAGAGATCATGGTGGCTGAAAGTGCCCCGGAATTTGCCTTCCATATTTTGCAACTGTTAAGCAACGATGAACTGGCCCATTCCATAGCTGAAAATGGATATACCTTTGTGACCCGGCATTACAACTGGGCTAATGCTACCGCCAAGCTCGAGGGGATTATGAAAAGCTCCGCCTCGGAGAAAAATTTAAAATAAACCCCCAGCTCTTGCATAATCTTTAACTTTTATACTTTTGTGTCGAGGGAGTTATTATATTTGTTAATTCAAAATACGTTATAATTGAATGATTAAAGGCAGCCACTTCAAGAGAGTCATGTTGCATGTAGCCTTAATGCTTGGGGTGGTTATGCTTGTTATATCAGGCAGCCGGGCTCTTTCGCAAACCCGCGAAATCGATTCCCTTCAGTATATGCTCGACCGGGCAAAAGGTGAAGATCGAATAGACATTTTACTTGAGCTTTCCCAAGCCTTTTTAACCATTTCACCGGAGCGTTCAATCGATTACGGGAAGGATGCCCTGCACGAAGCTTCCGGCTTGGAACGGAAAAAACAACAAAGCCAGGCCTTAATTACCATTGGACGTGGTTTATACAAACAAGGGCAATATGAAAAGGCCCTGGGCTATTTTCAGCAGGCTTATACATTGGGAAAAGAGGCCGGGAATAAGGTGATGGTTGCCCGTTCAAATATTCACATTGGTAATGTATTTGCCATGCTTGACCAACAAGAGCAAGCGCTTCAATATTATAAAGATGCATTCAAGCTCAATACCAATCCCCAAACCAATGCCCAGGCGCTGAGTAACATCGGCAATATGTTTATGAAGATGAACCGGCCCGATTCTGCCCATCTTTATTTAAAATGGGCCAAAGAGATCAGGGTGAAAATACGTGACGATGATGGTTTGGCCCAGTCATACAACAATTTGGCGGTGTTTTACACCCGGCAAGGTAAGCCGGATAAGGCCCTGTCTTTTTATAAAGATGCCCTGAAAATCCGCAGGCAAATCAATGACCAAAGTGGAATTGCCGAGATCTATAACAATATGGCATTGATCTATGCCGAAAAGGAACAATACCTGAAAGCCCTCGACCTGTTGCGTAAAAGCCAATCGATTGCCCGCGAAATGGGATTGGGAGAGTTGCTGGTGACCAGCAATAAGCTAAGCTCCGAAATTTATGCCAGGCGAAACGACTATCAGCAAGCTTATGATTATCAAAAAGAATATAATCAAATCCAAGACTCGCTGTTAAAGCAACGTACCGTGGGTAACATCAATAAGCTTCAGTCCCAGTATGAAGTCGATACCTTGAGAAGGGAAAAAGAATTGCTTGCCGACAAACTATCGAGCTACCGGACCTATGAGCCTGCCATGTATGTGCTTGTTTTCCTTTTATTGGCTGCCATCGGCTATATCATTCTGCAATACAAGAACAAGCTTAAAAACAATAAGCTGCTCAATGAAAAGAATAAGAAAATAACCGAGCAAAATCAGCGGCTCGAAGAAACCCTGAATATCTTTTACGATTCGGAGAAACGACGAAAAGCCATATTAAAGGCTATCCCCGATTCCATGTTTGTATGTAACCCGGCCGGTCAGTTACTCGATTTTCATTCCCGCTCCGATGATCTTAACTTCTTAAAATCGGAAGTGGTTTTGGGTCGCTCAATGGACGATATTTTCCCCGATGAGTTTGTTAAACGGGCCAAGGCCTATATGTTGAAAGCCCAATCTGTTGGGGAGATCTACCTGTTTGAATTCCACCAGGGTAAGGGCGATAACATCAGTTATTATGAGGCCAGGATGGGCAAAAGCTCCGAGAAGGAAATTTTATTTATCATCAGGGATATTACCGAAAGGAATAAGGCCAAGCTGGAGCTGGAGAAGCAAATTGAATTTCTCCAGGTGCTTATTGATGACATCCCCGTCCCCATTTTCTATAAAAATAAAGATAGAATATACCTTGGATGTAACAAGGAATTCACACGCATCATCGGAAAAGATAAAGACCAAATCCTGGGTAAAACGGTGTATGAAGTTTCCTATAATGAGAAGGCAAAGGAATTCGATGAAAAAGACAAGGAGCTTCTCGAAAAGGGAGGCATACAACGTTACGAAACATCCATGAAATATGCCGATGGAGGCGACCGGGAAGTTATTTTCTACAAAACGGTATTCAATGATATCGATGGTTCTGTCGGGGGGTTGATCGGGAGTATAGTAGACGTTACCGAAAGCAAACAGTACGAAAAAAGCTTAAGGGAGTCGGAGCAGAAGATGCGTGAACTTAACGCCACCAAGGACAAGTTCTTCTCCATCATCGCCCATGACCTTAAAACGCCTTTCAACGCCATTATGGGCTTTTCAAACTTGCTTTATGACTCCTATGACAGTTTTGATGAAGAAGAGAAAAAAGAATTTATTAAAAACATCAGCGAAGCTTCCGATAGCACATTTAAATTGTTGCAGAATTTATTGCAGTGGTCCAGGGCTCAAACCGGAACCATCGAAATGCAACCGGAAATCATTGATTTGAGCATACTGGTCAATGAGAATATATCAGTATTAAAAACCCATGCCGATAATAAAAACATCAAGCTGCAATCGCATGTTGATTTTGGAACCACAGCCTATGCCGATGCTAACATGATAACCACGGTGCTCAGGAATTTTATATCCAATGCCATTAAGTTTACTTATGAAAAAGGCCACATTGAGATATTTACCGAAGATAGCAAAAATGAGGTTATGGTCACGGTTCGCGATGATGGAATTGGTATTGATAAAGATAATGTTGATAAGGTTTTCCGTATCGATAAGCAATTTAAAAAAGAGGGGACGGCCAGTGAACAAGGCACGGGCCTTGGGCTGATCTTATGCAAAGAGTTTATAGAGCGTAATGGAGGACGAATTTGGGTGGAAAGTGAATATGAAAAGGGAAGTGATTTCAAATTCTCATTGCCCAAATCCAAATCCAACCCCATATCCAACCAACAGGCCTGAGTTTTGTTATAAGGGGAGAAGGGTAACAAATCGTTGATGTATCAGTATTTTAAATATATAAAACAGCAGGGCATATTCATGCTTATGGCTTTAATTTCCATGAATCTAATGGGACAACAAAGCCATCAGCTCGATAGTGTACAATATTACAACAGTCGCTCTGCCAAAAACCGCTCATCCAACCAGGATAAAGCATTAAGCGATGCTCACCGGGCCATTGAAATTGCAAAAGCCGGTCATTTGAATAAACACCTTGCCGATGCATACCGGAATGCCGGCAATGCCCATTATTATAAGTCGGAGTTTGATAGTGCTATAGCGTATTACAAAAAGGCCGAACCATTGTATGAACTCATAAGCGATACCACTTCCCGGGCTAAGACCTTGAATAACCTGGCCATATTTTACAAAATTACCGGCAATTATGATCAGGCGCTGGAAATGCATCAGGAGGCCCTGGAACTGAAAATGAAGCTCGCCGATAAAAAAGGGCTTGCCATTACCTATAATAACATGGGAGAAATTTTTAAGGAGCTGGCATTTTATGATAAAGCCCTGGATTACCTGTTTAAATCGCTCGACATCAAAGAAGAGCTAAACGACTCCATTAGTACTGCCTATACCTTAAATAATATTGGCAATATATTTAAAGTGGTTGGTAAAAATGAAAGGGCAGGCGACTATTACAGGAAGGCCTACCAAATATTTCATAATAGGGATTTTTTGAAAGGGGTAAGTGTATCATTAAATAATCTGGGCGAATTGTATGCTGCTGCCAATCAGTCCGATAAGGCAATTGATTATTACAACCGGTCGGTGGAAACCAAAAAAGCACTCAAAGATAAAAAAGGGCTTGCCGTAACCTACAACAATATTGGTCAATTATATTTTAAGCAAGGCCGTGAGCAAGAAGGAATTAATTATTATAAAAAAGCCTACGGCATCAGCAAAGAAATAGGACATCAAAAAGGTATTGCCGAATCGGCTATTGCACTGGGTGATTCCTATTTTGACAGGGGAAATTTAAGTCTGGCCAAAAAATATTTAACGGAAGCCCTTGGAATTGCCGAAAAACGAAGCTTACTTCAACTCAGCTTAAACGCCTATACCACCTTAGCTTCATTAAGTGAGGCGCAGGGAGCTTTTGAAAAAGCCTATGGGTACCGGACCAAACAAACCATATTGAACGATAGCTTATTCAACCGGCAACTGCGCGATCAGATATCGGAGCTGCAAATGAAATATGAAATTGAGCAGAAAGAAAAAGAAAACAAGTCGCTGCGAAAAGAACGTAGTATTTTGCAGTTGGAAGCCGACAAACAGCGAAACTTGCGAAACCAGGTATTCATTGTAGCCCTTATTATTGTTATGGCCGGAATCATCATAGCTTTTGTGATTTTTCACCGAAAAAATAAAAGGATAAAAAAGAAACTTAAATCGATAAATGAAGAGTTAGAGCAACGGGTTAACAGTCGTACCAAGGAGCTTAAAAAGGAAATAGAGCACCGCAAGCGCATAGAGCAAGAGCTGGTTAATATTAATAATGAATATAAGCGTGTGGTTTCATCGGTGCCCGATTTTTTATGGTCCGGGCGCATAACCCCCGAAGGAGAGCATGTTCATCTGCACATATCCGATAATATTGAACAGCTCACCGGGCGACCCAAAAAGTATTTCCTTAAGGGTTTTGATCAATGGAATACTATTGTCCATCCCGATGATAAGGAAAGGATGGAAGAATCTTTTAAAAAGGCGATGAAAGGTGAGGCCGACGGTTTCAGCGAGGAATACCGCATTTTAAAGCCCGACGGGGGAGTGGTTTGGTTGTATGATAGAGAGACCATAACCCGGGAGAAAGATGGCTCGTTGCGGTTCGATAGTATTGTTACCGATATTACCTCCCGCAAAGAAATGGAGGAACAACTCAGGGAAGCCAATGCCACCAAGGATAAGTTTCTCTCCATTATAGCTCATGACCTTAAAGTACCCTTTAACGCCATTATGGGGTTTTCCGAGCTGCTTAATGAGAACTTCGATGACCTTGATGATGATGAAAAGAAATCATATGCTAAAAACATCATCAGCGCCTCGGAGAGCGCTTACAAGTTGCTGGAAAACCTGCTGGAATGGTCAAGGGCACAAACCGGCCGCCTGGAGATCAGGCCCGAACTGATCGACCTGAGTGTGCTGGCCAATAATTCCATTAAGGTGATGAAATCGGGGATGAAAGAAAAAGATATAAAGATACGTTCGCATATTAAGTTTGGCACCACCGCCTGGGCCGATGAAAATACCATTAATACGGTGATCAGAAACCTCTTGTCCAATGCCATTAAATTCACTCCCGATAAAGGAAAAATTGAGCTAAACGCCGAAACTAAGGGTGAACAGGTAATTGTTTCGGTAGCCGATACCGGTAGCGGTATTGCTGAGGATCAAATTCCCAATTTATTCAGGATTGATAAAAAGGTTGATAACGAGAATTCCAATGAGGAAGGTACAGGATTGGGGTTGATCCTTTGTAAAGAATTTGTCGCACATAATGGCGGTGAAATCTGGCTGGAAAGTGAAAAAGGTAAGGGCACCACCTTTTATTTTTCGCTGCCGGCAAAATCGCCTTTAAAAGGGGATCATTCATGAAAAAGATTGATACCACTCTCGTCGGGGGCATTATTCAGCAATCGGTTCAATCTTCCCGAAAGCGCAGGACCTATAATTTCCATAAAGAAGCCTCGGATACGCTCCACCGTATGCTTAATGCCATGCAGCCCGGCACCTATGTCGCTCCTCATAAGCATGAAACACCTGATAAGCGCGAGGCTTTTATCATTATTACCGGCAAGATAGCGGTAGTGGAATATGACCAGCAGGGCAACATCACTGACCACATTATCCTCGATCGCGAAAGGGGAAATTATGGCGTAGAAGTTCAACCCGGGATTTGGCATTCGCTTATTCCGCTCGAAAGCAATACCGTGATCTATGAAGTAAAAGACGGCCCGTACGATCCCGAAACCGATAAGAAATTTTCCCCGTGGGCGCCGGCCGAAGGAGACCCCAATGATTATGACTTTAGCCGTGAGGTTTTAAAAAAGTTGGATATATCAATCTGATCCATCTCCATTAATTCCACTATTTTTGCGCTCTCATTAAATAAAAGTATTATTATGGCTCAAAAACCGTCAATTCCGAAAGGAACACGCGATTTTTCGCCTTCGGTAACCATAAGGCGTAATTATATATTTGACACCATCCGCCGGATATATCAACTCTATGGCTATCAGCCCATTGAAACTCCGGCTATGGAAAACCTTTCAACCTTGCTGGGAAAATACGGTGAAGAAGGTGACAAGCTCTTATTTAAGGTATTGAACAGTGGTGATTTCCTGAAGAAAGTTTCCGATGAACAACTGCATCAACGGGATGCAACCGGTATGGTTACCCGCATCAGCGAAAAAGGCTTACGGTACGATCTTACCGTGCCCTTTGCACGCTATGTGGTACAGCACCGCAATGAGATCACCTTTCCTTTTAAACGTTACCAGGTACAGCCTGTTTGGAGAGCCGATAAGCCACAAAAAGGACGCTATCGCGAATTTTACCAATGTGATGCCGATGTGATCGGTAGTGATTCGCTGCTTAATGAAGCCGAGTTGGTTCGTATAATCGATGATGTGTTCGGAGCCATGGGTGTAAGGGTGGTTGTGAAACTCAACAACCGTAAGATACTCACCGGCCTGGCCGAAATGATAGGCGAAGCCGACAAAATAGTCGATATTACCGTCGCCATCGATAAACTCGATAAGATAGGCCTGGATAAGGTTAATGAGGAGCTGGCAAATAAAGGACTGGATCAAAAGGCCATAGGACAGCTTCAACCCATAATCGAGCTCAAAGGAAGCAACCGGGAAAAGCTACAGATCATGAAGGAGCAATTGAACCAATACGAAACAGGAATGCAGGGAATAAGAGAGGTAGAGCAAATTTTCGGGTACCTCGAAAACTGGGAGATGGGCTCTGAAGTAGAGCTTGACCTTACCCTTGCCCGCGGCCTGGATTATTATACCGGCGCCATCATCGAAGTAAAAGCCCTCGATTATGAAATTGGCAGTATTTGTGGTGGGGGCCGCTATGACGACCTTACCGGGGTGTTTGGATTAAGCGGTGTATCGGGTGTGGGCATCTCTTTTGGCGCCGACCGTATTTATGATGTGCTCGAAAACCTCGATCTGTTCCCTGAGGAGACCAAAGCAACTACACAGGTGATGTTTGTTAATTTCGGGGCAAAGGAGGAGGCTTATTGCCTGGCACTTCTTGATAAGGTAAGAAATGAAGGCATCAACGCCGAACTCTATCCTGAAAGTGCGAAGATGAAAAAGCAGATGAGCTATGCCAATAACAAAGCAATTCCCTATGTGGCGCTGATTGGCGAAAATGAGATGAATCAAGGCAAGGTCACCTTTAAAAATATGACTACAGGTGAGCAAAAATCTACCTCCTTCGATGAATTTACCGGGGAAGTGAAAGAAAACCTTTAACTGCAATGAACAATACGCATTATATAACTACTGAGCTGCTGGAATACGAAACCATCGAAAAAATACTCACACAAGGCTATTCGATCGCTTTATCGGAAGATGTTCAATTCCGCATTAACCGGTGCCGGGAGTACCTGGATAAGAAAATGGCAACCCACGACGAGCCGGTTTATGGTGTGAACACCGGTTTCGGGGCTTTGCATAACCACATTATTCCCGATGAAGACCTGAGCACCCTGCAGGAAAATCTCGTTAAATCGCATGCCTGCGGCACTGGCGACGAAGTGCCTTCTGATATTGTCCGGTTAATGTTGTTACTGAAAATTCAGGCATTATCCTATGGCAACTCCGGTGTTCAACTGGAGACCGTGGAGCGGCTGGTTGATTTTTTCAATCACGATATTCTTCCTGTGGTATATGAATATGGCTCATTAGGGGCTTCCGGCGACCTGGCCCCGTTGGCGCATATGTCGTTACCATTGTTGGGTTTAGGAGAAGTGTATGATAAAGGTGTAAAAAGGCATGCCGAAGATGTGTTGCAGGAGAGAGGCTGGAAACCCATCAGCCTGAAATCAAAGGCCGGCCTCGCTTTATTGAACGGTACCCAGTTTATGAGCGCTTATGGCGTTCATTTGTGTCTGCGGGTGTTCAAACTCTCCCGCCTGGCCGATATTATCGGCGCTATTTCACTGGATGCCTTCGATGGCCGCATTGAACCTTTTAACAAACATGTGCAGCAAATAAGGCCTCACAAGGGACAAATTAAAACCGCACAGCGCATCAGAAATATCCTTGAAAACAGTGAATTGATCAACAGACCCAAGCAGCATGTGCAGGATCCTTATTCTTTCCGCTGCATACCGCAGGTTCATGGGGCTTCCAAAGACTCCATCGATTATGTGAAATATGTGTTTGGCAAGGAGATCAACTCGGTAACCGATAATCCCACCATTTTTCCGGAGGAAGACCTCATTATATCGGCCGGTAATTTTCATGGACAGCCGCTGGCTTTAGCTCTCGATAATCTTTGTATTGCTATAGCTGAATTGGGTAATATCTCCGAGCGCAGAACCTACCAGTTACTTGATGGTAAGCGCGGTTTGCCACCTTTCCTTGTGGCAAATCCCGGTTTAAACTCCGGGTTAATGATCCCGCAATATACCGCAGCTTCCATGGTAAGCCACAACAAACAATTAGCTACACCGGCTTCGGTCGATTCCATTGAATCATCGGCCGGACAGGAAGACCATGTTAGCATGGGAGCCAATGCAGCCACCAAGGCCTTTAAAGTAGTGAATAACCTGGAACGCATATTGGCCATTGAACTCTATAGCGCTACGCAGGCTCTTGAGTTCCGCCGTCCGGTAAAAAGCTCCCCTTTTATTGAAGGTTTCGTTTCTCAGTATCGTGAACACGTGAAATTTGTTGAAAATGATAAGGTGATGTTCACCGATATAGAAGCCTCCATCCGGTTTTTGAAGGAGGTGAAAGTTGATTTGCCCGGAGAGGATACGGGAAGGTATGAGCTTTAGGTTTTTTTACCCAGCAATCCACCATGATAAGCAACCCAGTTTCATCTCCTTACATCTAACCTAAACTAATATTTGTTTCTTTGGTAATATTTAATTAACATTGAACCCGTAACCAATTAACCTATTTTTAACCAAATCATACTGTATTAAAATGACACTACAAATAACCGGTGACGGCTTGACCATAGAAGATGTGGTAAATGTGGCCCGTCATAATCAAAAAGTGGAACTTCACCCTGACGCCATTAAACGTATTAATCAGTGCCGCGATATGCTGGAGGAAAAAATCCAGGCCAAAGAGATCATGTATGGTGTAAATACCGGCATAGGTGAGTTTTCGGAAGTTGTTCTAACCGATGAGCAAGTAAAACAATTTCAGCGCTATCTTATCTATAACCACACTGCCGGGATGGGTGATCCCATGCCCGAAGAGTGGGTCCGTGGCGCCATGCTGGGCCGGATCAATGTGCATGCGCATGGAAATTCCGGATGCCGCGAAGTGATCACACAAACCTTTGTTGACATGCTTAACAAAGGCGTTACCCCTCAAGTATGTAAAAAAGGTTCAGTTGGAGCCAGCGGTGATCTGGCGCCTATGTCGCAAATTGCCTTATTGTTAATGGGTGAAGGAAGGGCTTATTATAAAGGAGAACTGCTCGATGGTAAAGAAGCCCTGGATAAAGCCGGAATCCCCATTCCCGGTTTAAAAGCGCGCGATGGCCTGGCCGCCATCAACGGCTCCAATGTACTAACAGCCATGAGCGCCATATTTTTGTATGATGCCAATCGCTGGATGAAACAGGCAGAAATTGGGGCAGCCATGTCACTTGAGGCGCTTAAGGCCAATATGAAACCATATACGGCCAAGCTTCACGAGGCACGCGGATTTAAAGGAGCTGTACGTTCGGCTAATGCGATCCGTAAAATTGTTGAAGGAGGCGATCTTGCCGAGCAACGCGTTAAATGCAAAGTTCAGGATGCTTATTCCATGCGCTCCACTCCACAGGTTATCGGCGCCGCTCACGACGCCCTGGATTATGCCCGCTCACAGGTGGAAATTGAATTGAATGGGGTAGGGGATAACCCGGTTTTCTTCCCCGATGAAAAGCTGCAGCTATCCGGGGCTAACTTCCAGGGTACGCCGGTTTCGGTACCCATGGAAATGGCAGGCTCATGCATTACCATGATCAGCGTGATGTCGGAGCGAAGGATGAACCGCTTGAACCATCCGGCCTTAAGTGTTGGCCTTCCGGCTTTCCTCACAAAGGGCGCCGGCATGTTTTCAGGGTTGATGTTGAGCCAATACACCGCCGATATGCAGATCGTAGAGCAACGTATACTTTCAGCCCCGGCCTCTATACAGTCCATTCCCGCTGCTGCCGATCAGGAAGACTTTGTATCCATGGGCATGAACACGGCCCTGAAGAACTTCCAGATACTCGATAATGCCTATGGTGTGCTGGGTATAGAGGTAATGGCTGCTGCACAGGCGCTCGACTTCCGCGACTATGCTTTCGGCCGCGGAACGCAAACGGCTAAGGATGTGGTACGCAAATACGTTGAGTTCCTCGACGTGGACCGCCCGCTATTCGACGACCACAATGCCATGAAGAAATTGATTACCTCTTGTGAAATGTTGCAAGCCGTTGAAGGTAAAGTGGGTAGCTTGGGATAAATATCAGCCTTTGGCATATTTTAATGAAGTATAAATAGAGAAATATGTGAATGATTTGTTTTATGCTAATTGCAGCAAAAAGTGTTGATAATCAGGCGCTCCTCATATGCTAAACAGGCTTTATGTTAACTTATTCTAAATTAAGTGTTGTTCATATGTTAATTTTTTTTGGGTGGATTATAATTTTGTTATAAATTAGCAGCATATTAAGAAAATCAGGTATAACTTAGTAAAGAGAAAAAAGAGAAATTATTAATGAATTAATGTTTAACCGTTTTTTAACCAAAATCCTAAATTATGAGAAAGTTTACGATTTTACTTGCCCTGATGCTTTTTATCGGGTTGCAAGTTGTACAAGCGCAAAGGACGATTACAGGTACCGTTACCAGCGCTGAAGATGGTAAGGGGATTCCTGGCGCAAACGTGGTTGTGAAAGGTACTACCCGGGGTACAACCACCGACCTGGATGGTAATTACCAACTACGAGTTCAGGAACAAGATGAAACCTTGGTGTTCCGCTTTGTAGGAATGGAAACAAAAGAAGTTCCTCTAGGTGAATCCAACGTTATTAATGTCGTTCTTGAACCCAAAACCAAGCAATTGGAAGGTGTGGTAGTAACTGCACTTGGTATATCCAGGGAGCAAAAATCACTTGGGTATTCCGTGCAGGAAGTTAGTGGTGATGATATGAGCAACGCCCAGCAGAATGATGCTATTAGTGCACTGCAAGGACGTGTGTCAGGTGTTCAGATCCGTTCTTCCGGAAACATGGGAGGATCAAACAAAATTTTGATCCGTGGCGCTACATCGATTACCGGTGATAACCAGCCCTTGATTGTTGTTGACGGCGTGCCGCTTGACAACTCGAACTACAATACACTTAATGCCCGTGCCGGTTATGGTGGCGTTGACTATGGTAACATGCTCAACGACATTAACCCCAACGAGATCGAAAGCGTTTCGGTATTGAAAGGTGCTGCCGCAGCTCTTTATGGTTCACGTGCTGCTAACGGTGTAATCCTTATCAACACCAAGCAGGCCCAAAGAGGAAAAGAAGATTTTGACGTATCGGTAAGCTCATCGGTAGATTTTGAAGAACAGTACGTTATCCCCCAACTGCAGGATAAATACGGTGGTGGAGCCATTATGCCCACCGAATCAGGTTTCGAAACCGTAAATATAAACGGGAATGATTATAAGGTACCGCAGTATCAGATTGACGAAAGCTGGGGACCCCGTTATGACGGAACCGAGGTATTGCACTGGGATGCTTTCTCACCCGAAAGTTACCCGGATCAGTATCTGAATCCACGCCCTTGGCAAAAGCCCGCCAACGGTGTGCTTGATTTCTGGGAAACCGGTGTTTCCTTCAAGAACAATATCGGTATTAATAAAACCGGCGAAAATTATGGCGTACGTTTTTCTTATGCTAACACCAGCACACAGGGAACCATGCCCGGTTCAGAGCAAAAGAAGAACCACTTTAAACTTGCCGGTAATGCCGAATTGATCGAAGGCCTTTCTGTAAAAGCTAACCTGAATTTCCAGAATAACTTCACCAAAGGCCGTCCGGCTATTGGATATGGTGATAACAGTGTTGGTCAGAAGTTCTTCCAGTGGGGTCAGCGTCAACTCGACTATGAACGTTTGAAAGATTATAAAAACGACGACGGTACCCAGCGCACCTGGAACAGGCAAGCATGGGATAACCCAACACCGAAATATTCTGATAACCCCTACTGGACCGCTTATGAAAACTACCCGGATGATGAGCGCGACCGCGTATTCGGTAGCTTTGGCTTGTCTTATGAAATAACCGATCATCTATCGGCCGAAGGGAATGTATATGGCGACTATTATTCCTTCTACATTCGCGAGCGCGTAGCTGTTGGCTCACAAGCGCTATCCGGATATGAAGAAAAAGTCTTCAAGCGCTCCGAGTATAACTACGAAGGCCGTTTGAATTATAATAATAAGTTTGGCGATGTTCGTCTGCAAGGTATTGCCGGTGGTAACATGCGTACATACAGTGAATTTGAAAATACCGGAGCTACCTCGGGTGGTTTGGTTGTGCCCAATGTTTATGCATTGACCAACTCAACCGGTAACCCTACAATCACTGATGAAACTCGTGAAAAGCAGGTAAATAGCTTATTTGCTAACGCATCGATCGGTTATAGAGGCTTTCTTAACCTCGACCTTTCCATACGTAATGACTGGTCATCGGCTCTGCCGGATGAAGAAAACAGCTATTTCTATTATGGCGCTTCCGGTAGTTTCGTATTCTCCGACCTGATGGACAACGAATGGATGAATTTAGGTAAATTGCGTGCCGGTTATTCACAGGTGGGTAATGATACCGATCCGTACCGGGTAAATACCACTTATACCTATAATGAGGATGGTGCTTTCCAAAGTGCACCCCGTTTGTTTGTGGATAACGACCTGGCAAACCCGACGCTTAAGCCTGAGCAAACCGCCACTACTGAAGTCGGAGTTGACTTTGTATTGTTCGATAACCGTTTGAACTTCAATGCGACTTACTTCGACAAGGTAACTACCGACCAGATTATCCCGCTCGAAGTTTCGAAGGCAACCGGTTACCAAACCAAGATCATTAACGCCGGTGAAATGGAAAGTGAAGGATTTGAAATCACTCTTGGTGGTTCTCCTGTTAAAACTAATGATTTTGAATGGAATATCCAAGCCAACTTTACCCAGACCAAGATGACCGTAAATGAATTGGTCGAAGGTGTTGAAGCCATTGATATCATCCGGGCTGTCTTTGGAGGTGTTTTCCTCCGCGGTAGTGTAGGCGATGAGTACGGCCAGCTTTGGGGCTATGATTATATTTACGACGATGCCGGAAACCGCGTGGTATCCGATGCCGGAACCTGGCTGCGTACCCCCAACCTTGTTCCCATGGGCTCCGTTTATCCCGATTGGAACCTTGGTATCCGGAACTCTTTCAACTATAAGAACTTCAACCTTGGATTCCTCGTGGATATCCAGCAAGGTGGTAAGTTCTACACCGTTACCCATATGTGGGGAATGTACTCAGGTATGTTGGAAGAAACTGCAGCAACCAATGACCAAGGAAACGAAATCCGCGATCCTGTTGACGAGGGCGGTGGTATCCGTCTCGACGGTGTAACCGGTGATGTTACCTTTAATGATGATGGTACCTATGAGGTAACCAATACTGCCGAAAATCAAACTTACATCTCAGGTCAGGGTTGGGCTGCCCGTCATTATCATGGATATGGCATGCCAAGCGCTCAAAGTACGTTTGATGCCAATTACGTGAAGCTGAGAGAATTCACCCTCGGATATAACATTCCGGTACAGGACTTTAGTGGATTCTTTGAAAGCATGCGCGTTTCCGTATATGGAAGAAACCTGCTTACTTTCGGACTCGACCAGGAAGGATTCGATCCTGAAATGACCGTTGCCGGTTCCGGTAACATCCAGGGCCTCGATGGTGGTCTTCAGCCGATGGCAAGAACTTATGGATTCAAACTTAACTTCCAGTTTTAATCATAGTCTGAAACCAAAAAAACCACATAAAAATGAAATTATTTAAATCACTTATATTAATCACGATAATCGCCTTCGCGGCATGTGATGTCGATTATAAGGCAAACCCAAATGAGCCGCAAACGCCGCCTACAACAGGCTTGTTTAACAATGCGGTGAAAGAATGGATGGACAATACCGGTGATGTTTGGTTCGCCGGACGTTTTACCCTTACCACCATGCAGTACTGGCATCAGTCAGAGTACGGTGATGAGGACCGCTATGCATACCGTGAATCAATGCGGGAAACCTGGGAAGATTTTTACTATGACCTGGAAAACTTCCGCAAAATCTTGTATTACAATAGCAACGAGGACACAAAGGTAGAGATGTCGGCATATGGCGCCAATGAAAACCAAATTGCTTGTACCCGCATTATGATGGCTTGGGCATTTAACCTGATGGCCAACACCTGGGGTGATATTCCTTATTACTCCTTTGGCGCGGATAAGGAGCAATTTCAAGCGCTTAGCCTGGCTGATGTTACATCCGAGGAGGAGATTACTCAGCCTGCCTATGCAACACAAGAAGCCATCTTCACCGATATCCTTAAGGAACTGGATGAAGCAGTAGATCAATTGAATGAAAACAAAAGCGGCTTCGTTGCCGGCGATAATATTTACGGTGGTGATGTGGCGCTATGGAAAAAGTTTGCCAACTCATTACGATTGCGTATTGCATTGAAGATACAGGGTGTTGCTCCTAACCTGGCGCAAACCCACCTCGACGATGCGCAGGGTAATGTGTTTACGGCAAATGCTGATAACGCTACCTTCAGCTATGAAGGAAATGCAACCAACGCTGCTCCCATGTATCGTTCATGGAATGTTGATAAGCGTAGCGACTTTGCTGTAGGTACCGCCTTTGTTCAATTGCTCAAGGGAGAAACGGTAGAAGATCATGATGGTAATGATATTACCGAAAATCCTTTTGCAGGTATGCAAGACCCAAGGTTGCCGATTTATGCAAAAATGAACTCCGAAGGCAATTACGTCGGTATGCCTATCGCAGAAGGCTCCGCTGAAGCAGCCACGTTTAAGTGGGAATCATTGCCGGGTGATATCATTATCAATAAGCCCGACTTTGACCGTGTTCTGATGGACTACGCTGAGGTTGAGTTCATTCTTTCGGAATTGAACGGCTGGGATCAAACCCATTATGAAAATGGTGTGAGAGCATCAATGGAATACTGGGGCGTACCGCAGGCACAAATTGATGATTATGTCAATAATATGCCTCCGGCTAGCGAGGAAACCGTACTTACACAAAAGTACATCGCCCTTTATATGAACTCTCATGTAGCCTGGATGGAATACCGCAGAACCGGTTATCCGCATACACTCATTATGCCTAACGAGGCTTACAGTGTATACGTACCCAGCAAGGATACCACTTTCAAGTGGACCTTTACCCCCATCCCAACGTACATCACCAATGATCTTCCATCACGCATGGAATATCCGCAGCAAGAGTACACCCTTAACGAACAAAATGTTAAGGATGCTATTGATAACTTAGGAAATGGTGACATTCTCACCTCGAAACTCTGGTGGGATGTGAATGACTAAGCATTGAATTGCAGATACATTTCAATCTAAAAAAAGGCCGCTTCATCGAAGCGGCCTTTTTTTTCATGCCATCCACAAAAAATAAGGGTTTACACGGATTGAAAAATTCCGTTTACGGAAAAAGCCATGTTTTTCACTGATGTGGAAACAACTCTACATTCTTTTGATCTCTTTTCCATGAAAACCCCTATTAACAATGATAACCCGTCCTTTTAAATGATGCATTATTCGTTCACAAGTTCCTGCTTAGGTTGATTTAAAGGGATGTCATCCAGGTTTTTTTTCAAATAATCTTTAATCATTTCGAATTGATCCTGGTATTCCTTTTTAACGGGTTCAACCGGCGGTGATTCCACCCTGAGCGGATTCACCGCGTGCCCGTTACGGTAAAACCGGAAATCGAGATGGGGCCCTGTTGAAAGGCCGCTACTGCCCACATACCCGATAATATCTCCCTGCTTTACCCATTTTCCTTTGCGAATTCCTTTTCCATAACGATATAAATGAAGATAGGCGGTGGTGTAAGTTCCGTTATGTTTTATCTTGACCATACGACCGGCACCTCCGTTCCTTCCTGCAAATATAATAACCCCATCGCCAATGGCGTGAACAGGTGTGCCAATGGGTGCAGCATAATCAACCCCCAAATGCGCACGACGGTATTTAAGAACAGGATGCATCCGGTTATAGCTAAATCCCGAGCTAACACGGCTATAACGGAGAGGCGCTTTCAAAAATGCTCTCCGGAGGTTTTTGGCTTCATCATCAAAATAATCATTAACACCATTTTGCCTGAAACGGAATGCATAAAAGTCTTCACCGCGATGTTTCATCCAGGCGGCAACCACATCGCCCAGGCCAATGGATTTTCCATCAACCAGTAGTTCTTCATAAATCACTTTATAGCGATCCCCTTGGTCGATAGCAAAAAAATCGATGGTCCAGGCATATATTTCCGATAATTCCACCGCTAACATCGGGTTGATGTTCTGGTTTTTCATTGATACCCACAAAGATGTTTCTATCTTACCCGAAGCCATCATCTGTCTTCGCTTTATTTCCTTTTCACCACGATGCACATGGACCGAATCGGTTAAATGAAACACTATATAATCAACCGGGGAGTTTTCATACACGAAGTATTGTACCTTTTCCAGTGAGTCATTGGTGCAAATTACCGAATAATTATTTCCGGCCTTTATTTTGCGCACATTAAACACAGGCTTGCTTCGGCGGGCTAATAAGTCGATGGTTTGATAATCGACCCCATATTCCGACAAAATATCGGCAAGTCGATCATTGCGCTTGATCTTGTCTTCATAAATCATGAATGAATCCACAGGAATTCCATACCGCATTTTCGGTTTGTAACCGGAAAGGGTATCGGTTAGCGATGAGTCACCAGTAACAGGCTCAAGAGTATTTGGAACCTGTTTTTCTGCGAGAAAGTGGACGGCAAAAAGTAAACTTATTGTAATAAGGGCAAAAACTACCTCTGGCACATATTTCTTCTTCATACGTTTGCTGTGATCAATCTAAAAAAAAGCAGGACTTTTATTAATCCTGCTTTTTAACGTAAACTCAATACGGTTTAGTTTTTTCCTTCTGCAATTTCCCGGCCTGCTTTCAGGGCATCGAGGTTGAGCTGTATAATTTTATCGCCTTTATTTTTAAAGATGTTACGGATGGCATTTTCCAGCGCCTTGTATTCAAGATTGATATAGGGCGAAGCTGCACCCAGCACCACTATATTGGCAGCTCTTGCCGTGCCCAGCTTGCGGGCGATCTTCTCGGCATCCAGGGTTACATGATTCGGTACTTTACTGATCGCTAACTCAATTGATTCGCCATTTGGGTAATTGGGTATGTTCACCACAGGATTGGTGTTGGTGATGAGCCATCCCTTTTCACGAAGCCAGGGTAAATACCGGAGCGATTCCATAGGCTCTACCGAAAGGATCATATCAGCTCCACCCTTGGGTATCAAATCCGATGCGATTTGCTGATCGGAGATGCGTAAATGTGATTGAACATCGCCGCCACGCTGGCTCATGCCATGAACCTCGGCTTGCTTAAGATATAGGCCGGTTTCAACAGCAGCCATTCCTATGGTTGCCGCAATCGAAAGAATGCCTTGTCCACCGACGCCTGCTAATATAATGTCGTTTTTCATGGTTATGCTGTTTTCACGTTTTCTGTTTTCTGCGTTTTCTTATGCCGTTTTGCCGTTTGAATACATTCCCTTCGTGGTATGATCACCGAAACGCCCTCATAGGCAATCTCCTCTTTCATCGCCTTTACGTTTTCTTCATGATGTTTCTTCAATGGGTTCAGCACCCTGATATGATCTTCTTCGACGCCAATACCTTTACAAATGTTTTCGAGATGGCCGAGGGCCGAGGAATGCTGTCCGCCGGTCATGGCTGTAGTTGCATTGTCGAGGATGATGATCACCACATTGGATTTGTCATTAACGCAATCGAGTAGCCCGGTAATTCCTGAATGCGTGAAGGTGGAGTCACCAATAACGGCAATGGAAGGGATCAATCCGGCATCTGCTGCGCCTTTGGCCATGGTTACCGAGGCGCCCATATCCACGCAGGAGTTAATGGCATCGAAGGGAGGCAGGGCCCCCAATGTATAGCAACCGATATCGGAAAAAACGCGTCCTTTGGTGAAATCCTGTAAAGCCTCATTTAAGGCATGATAAGAATCGATGTGAGAGCAGCCCGGGCAAAGTTTAGGCGGGCGGGGCGTTACAAGTTCAGGAACAGCTTCTCCCTCGGTGGTTTTAAGGCCCAAAGCTCTTCTAACGGAATTGGGAGTTAACTCACCATCCATAGAGATAGTGCCGTCCATACGTCCTTTCACATTCAGGCAATCCCCCAAAAAGCCTTTCAGCATTTCTTCGATAAATGGAAAACCTTCCTCCAGTAAGAGTAGTTCATCACATTCCTTACTGATCTTTTCAACCAGATTTTTAGGTAAGGGATACTGACCCACTTTCAAAACCGGATTGGGCACCTTACGATCAGGATAGTTTTCCATCAGATAGTTGTAAGCAATACCGCTGGCGATAATCCCGCGGCTTTTATCCTGGCCGTCAAAATATTCATTCCAGCCCGATTCTTCGGAATGCTCCTCAAAGCTCGCTTGGTTTTGAAGCAGCGCTTTGTATTGTTTGCGCGCATTCATGGGCAGTAACACATATTGACGGAGGTTTTCGGGAAAACTTACTTCATTCTGTTCCCTCGATGTTTTGCGGACAACACCTGACCTGGAGTGGGCAAGGCGAGTTGTAATGCGCATCAGAACGGGTGTTTTCAGTTTTTCGGAAAGATCGAACCCATAATGCGCCATTTCATAAGCTTCCTGCTGATTGCTGGGTTCCAGAACCGGGATCATGGCAAATTTGCCATAAAACCGCGAATCCTGTTCGTTTTGTGAGGAATGCATGGAGGGGTCATCCGCTGCAACCACAATAAGGCCTCCGTTGGTGCCGGTAATGGCTGAATTAACAAAGGCATCGGCTGCTACATTAAGTCCCACATGCTTCATACAAACCATAGAGCGTTTTCCTGCATACGACATCCCGATAGCCGCTTCCATAGCGGTTTTTTCATTAGCCGACCATTGACTCCTGATGTTCTTCTCCCTTGCTTCGGATGAGCGTTGAACATATTCTGTGATTTCGGTTGAAGGAGTGCCCGGGTAAGCATATATACCGGAAATGCCTGCATCTATTGCTCCTTGTGCAATGGCTTCGTCGCCAAGTAACAATAATTTTTGCATATACTATTGTCTCTTTATAAATGAATCGATTATGTTAAGAATTCTATCAAATGCTTTAATATCAACCAACGGCAAAGCTACTAAAAAATTGGAATATCATTGGTATTATCCAATCAGCTTTCGGTGCGAGTATGTTTTATCAAACAATACCTTATGCTAAAAATACGTATAATAAAGAGTGAATTATCTGGCACACGCATATCTCTCGGGAAACGATAAATGGATCATCATTGGAAATTTCATCGGTGATCATGTTAAAGGTAATGATATGGATGATTACCGGCCCGAAGTGCGTCGCGGAATTAAACTTCACCGGCATATCGATTATTACACCGATACCCACCCCATCGTTAAGCAAAGTATAAACCGCCTTCAGGACAAATATCATAAATATGCCGGGGTAGTTGTGGATATGTTTTACGATCATTTTTTAGCCCGCTATTGGAAGGATTATAGTTCGGAAGATCTGCATGATTTTACCAAGCGGATCTATAAGATCATTTCAACTCATTATTTCATGTTACCCGGCAAAACCAGGTGGATACTGCCTTTTATGCGAAGACGCGACTGGATGGCCAGTTATGCCGAGCTGGAGGGGCTTCAACGAGCCCTGGGTGGTATGGCTAAACGCACTCCCTTTCAATCGGACATGGAATATGCCGTGCAAGACCTGGAAGAGAATTATGATGATTTTCTGGAAGAATTCCGCTCTTTTTTCCCTGAATTGATCAATCATGTAGAATATGTGAAATCAAAAATTTAATGAAAGTCCATTACCGGTTTCAGGTACCCCAAAAATATCGCTATTCGTTTCCTAATAATGGAAAGGGACTAGAAAAATTTTAAAAAATATTTCTTCTCATAACCATATTCAATTCTACTTTTTTGTTAATTGCAGTGGTTATTTAGTGCAAACATTAGTAATATAAAGCCATGATTTCCCAGATGTTGATCTTTTTGGTCATGTTAAATCCATTTGCTCTCTTCCTGTACTTGCAACCGGTAATGGAAGATTTGAGCAAAGGTGATTTTGTGAAGGTTTTGTTCAAGGCAAGCCTGATCTCCTTAATGATTTTCCTGGTGTTTTTTATATCAGGGAATTATTTTTTTGAGGGGATTTTTCGCATCAGTTTCGATTCGTTTAGAATTTTCGGAGGTGTCGTGATCTTTTCTTTTGCCTATTTGTATATTGTGAAAGGGCAAAAGGCCATGATCGTTTTTAAGGAAGACCTCGATGACCTGGCCTCTGAAATTGCATTACCTTTTATGGTGGGTGCCGGTACTATTTCCATCGCCGTGCTTATGGGCGAAAAGTTAGAAATTTGGCAAGGATTGATTGTGTTAGCCATGGTTGCTGTGATCAATTTTTTGTTCTTATTGATGATGAAGCATTTTCGTGATGGCATCAGGAAGACAAAATTCCAGATAGCTTTTGACAAGAATGTGGAAGTGTTGATCCGGTTAAATGGCTTTGTGCTTGGCTCCATTGGTATCAGCATGATCGTACAGGGCATAAAAGGACTTTTTGCCTTTGGGCCGTACTTTTAGCCGTGCTGTTAAGCTGGATAGCGCCATAAGGATTGTCTGAAGAAATGCGAACAAAGGTGTATAAGTGATGTAGGTAACTATCCTAGTTACCTACGAATACACCGTAGCTACTATCCGCCGGCTTCGGGCGTGGTTACGGAATTCGCAGAGATATATTCCTTGCCAGGTACCCAGGTTAAGGCGCTTGCCGGTGATGGGGATGGTGATGGAGGGGCCAACCAACGAAGATTTGATATGAGCCGGCATGTCGTCGCTACCTTCCATGGTATGCCGGTAATAGGGTTGATTTTCGGGAACAAGGTGATTGAACGAACTTTCAAAATCTGTCAATACAGTGGGATCGGCATTTTCGTTAATGGTAAGTCCGGCTGAGGTATGCTTAATGAAAAGGTTCAGTAACCCCTTATCGGGCAAATGGGGCAATTGTTTTTCGAGCATATGGGTAATGATATGAAATCCCCTTTGGAATGCGGGTAATTTGATTTCCACCTGTTCAATCATAATTTACTTTTTTTAAGTTAACGAAAGAAAGCGTCCGGTTGTTTGCCAGCCAACAAAAAAGGGCACCGCTTAAAAGTGCCCTTGTGATTGTGTTATGCTTCAACTGGAGGGTTATTTCTCTTTCTTCCCGCCAGCTTTTTTGTTCTTGCTTTTTTCAGCTATGTCTTCAAGCATTTTGGTGGTTAGTGATTTGGGACGTTCAAGCGGATAACCAAGGGCACGGTCCCATATCAGGTTGGCAATGATCCCTAGTGAACGCCCTACTCCGAAAAGAACCGTATAGAAATCATATTCCCTTACCCCGTAATGCCACTGGATTACACCCGTGTGGGCATCGAGGTTGGGCCACGGACTCTTGGCTTTACCCTGCTCCTTAAGTATGGGCGGTACTACCTTATAAAGCATGTCTACATATTTAAATAAGAGGTCATCCTTCATATGCTTAAGGGCAAATTCGCGTTGAATAGTGTACCGTGGGTCGGTTTTGCGCAATACCGGGTGGCCATATCCGGGAATAACTTTTCCGGCATTCAGGGTGTCCCAAACATATTGCTGTACTTCCTCTTCGGTGGGTACCCGGTTTTCCATTTTATCGACAAATTCCTGTAACCAGCGAAGCACAACCTGGTTGGCCAACCCATGCAGCGGTCCGGCCAAACCATTGATCATAGCCGATATTGATAAATACGCATCCGAAAGTGAACTGGCAACCAGGTGGCCGGTGTGAGCGCTTACGTTGCCGCTTTCATGATCGGCATGAATAATAAAGTGCAGTCGCGAAACATCATCATAAGGTTTTTCAATGCCCATCATGTGGGCGAAGTTACCGGCCATGTCGAGATTCGGATTCGATTGGATGCGATTTCCATCGCGATATAATTTGGCGTAAATGTATGCCGCTATTTCGGGAAGCTTGGCCAATAAATTGAGGCCATCCTCATACATCGGATCCCAAAAGTCTTTTTTACTGATTCCACCGTGATACTTCTTGGCAAAGAATGATTCCCGGTGCATGGTGCAAATAGCTGCCGAAAATATCGCCATAGGATGGCTGCAACAAGGAAATGCATCGATCACTTCATAAACATAGCGGGGAAGAATCCGTCGTTTTTGAAATTCATCGAAAACGTCCGCTACTTCCTCTTCGGTAGGCATGTCACCTGTTAGCAGCAGGTGCACAAGTCCTTCCACATAAGGCATATCACCATCTTTGGCTTTGGGTAGTTTCTCAAAAACTTCAGGAAGGGTATAACCACGGTAACGAATACCTTCATAAGGGTCGAGGTAAGAAATATCCGTTACCAGGCTTTTAACTCCACGCATACCACCAATGATTTGTCCTATAGTGATATTATCAACCACCACGTCGCCATGTTCCTTTACAAGGCGCTCTGTTCGTGGCCGCATGGATTCTATCTTTTCTGCGAGTTTATCTTTTAATAGTGTTCCCATTTTTGTTTCAGTATTTTATTATCGAATTCATTTCACTTAATGTTAAAGGGTTTGAATATTCCTGATGATCTCAGTGCCAAATTCAGAGGTCTTCAGCTTTTCTGCACCATCCATAAGCCGGTGAAAATCATAAGTTACTTTTTTACTCATAATGGTTTTCTCCACAGCTTTATGGATTAGCGAATATACCTCATTCCAGCCCATATATTCAAACATCAGGGCTCCCGACAGGATCACCGAACCCGGATTAACCACATCCATTCCTGCGTATTTGGGTGCTGTTCCATGGGTGGCTTCAAATATGGCATAGCCCGATTCATAATTAATATTAGCACCCGGGGCAATGCCGATGCCGCCAACCATAGCCGCCAATGCATCGGAGATATAATCACCGTTAAGGTTGAGGGTGGCTATTACCGAATATTCGTTTGGCCGCAACAAAATTTGTTGCAGAAAAGCATCGGCAATAGAGTCTCTGACCAGCAGCTTGCCATTGCTTAATGCTTTATCCTGGGCAGCATTGGCAGCCTGCTTGCCTTCTTTTTCCACAATGCGGTCATATTCGGCCCATGTAAACACCTTATCACCAAATTCACGTTCTGCAAGGTCATACCCCCATGTTTTGAAGGCTCCCTCAGTGAATTTCATGATATTACCCTTATGAACCAAGGTAACAGAGGGCAGGTTTTTTTCCAGGGCATAATTAATAGCTGCCCTAACCAGGCGTTCGGTGCCTTCTTTCGAAACCGGTTTAATGCCGATGGACGTGGTGTGGGGGAACCGGATGTTTCTTACACCCATTTCTTTGATAAGAAAATTTTTAACCTTTTCGGTTTCCTCATCACCATGCATGTATTCGATGCCGGCATAAATATCCTCGGTGTTTTCGCGAAAGATGTGCATGTTTACCCGCCCCGGCTCTTTTACCGGTGAAGGCACGCCTTGAAACCATCTAACAGGGCGCAGGCAAGTGTATAGGTCGAGCATCTGACGCAAGGCAACATTTAAAGAGCGGATTCCGCCACCAACAGGCGTGGTTAAAGGTCCCTTAATCCCAACATGATATTCCTTGAACATGTCGAGGGTTTCTTGCGGAAGCCACTCCCCCGATCGTTGATAGGATTTATCCCCGGCATAAACCTCTTTCCACACGATTTTCTTCTTTCCTCCGTATGCTTTTTCAACGGCCGCATCAAATACTCTTACTGCAGCAGCCCAAATGTCGGGACCGGTTCCGTCTCCTTCAATGAACGGAATAACCGGATTATCCGGAACATGTAATCTATCCCCCGACTTTGTAATCTTTTCTCCTTCCATATTTCGTATCCGTTAAATTATGTAAATATTTTAATATGTAAAAGTAATAATATTTAATCAATTTTTTATGCTTGCCCCCTGATCTAAAAATTCATGTTATAAACAAATGCAGATATGTATTGTTTGGAATGCAAAAGGCTCATCTTGTGAAATGTTGGGCGCCTTGAAGTTTTTGTTTATGGGAAACACACATAAGCCAATTGTTTTATTTGATGGTGTATGCAATCTATGCAATTGGTGGGTTAATTGGCTTGATAAACATGATAAAAAGGATATGTTCCGGCTGGCTCATCTGCAATCACCGGCGGCTAACCAGCTCTTCAACAGGCTGAATATATCAGGTGCTTTTAATAGTGTTGTTCTGATCACCGGTGAAAACTACTACGTGAGATCGGAAGCGGTTCTTCGTATATTTAAGGCGATCGGTGGGGTTTATAAGCTGTTTTGGGTATTCCATGTTTTGCCCCGTGCGCTACGTGATAAGTTGTATGATTACATTGCCCGGAAACGCTATCAATGGTTTGGCCGTGAGGATACCTGTCAGGTGCCAAGCCCGAAAATGCGAAAACGATTTTTACCGGAAGCATTTGGTGAATAAAGTTTCATTTTTTATGTCAGCTCTCCTTCATTGAATATCTTTGGATTATTATTTGTTATACCTGTACATTCATTTAAAAAAGATTAACAATGAGAAAAACGAATAGAATAGCAGTTCTTAGCCTTCTTATGGTGCTTATCACCTTTCAGTCATTGGGGCAGGTAAGCAGTGAAAAAACCGAAAAAGAAGCTGAGAATGAGGAGCTTAAAAACCGGTTGGAAAAGATAGAACAAAAAATTGACAGCCTTCAAAAGCAGCAACGGGAAAATCATCAACTTGTAAAAGAACTTGAATCTATCCGGCAGGACCTACAGCAGGTTGTTAACGGAAAATCCTCTGCTGATGAGGATAAAGAATGGGAAGCGGTTAAACAGGATATCAAACAAATGATACGTGATATCGACAGGCGCATTAGTGAGTTTTATGAAAATGATATCCACAACAATGAAAAGCTTCAGCGTGAAAAAAAGCAAATAAAACAAGACCTTCGAAAGCTCAGCCGTAAAACAGAACACAAGATTGATTCCCTTAAGAAAGCCCATCCCGGTGAAACAGCAAGGATCAATGCCGAACTACGTGAAGTAGAACAGGCCATTAATAAACTGGAGAGTAAGATTGCCCGTTACCGTGACGATCATGAAGATGAATGGGACCGCCTGAAAACACGCATCAATCGGTCACTTAATGAATTGGAAAAAGAAATTGAGGAGCTTCTTGAGGAGCCGAAGTAAAAGGAGTTTTAAGTTTTAGGGGATGCTAGTCTATGTGCAACATATGCAAGGATGTATTTCTCTCTATTATTCATTCAATCAATCATTCATTCATACCGCCTATAATTCATTAACCATACCCCTGACAAAATGTACCTAAAGGTTGTCATGGTACATAATTTGCGAATTTGTTGACGCTATGGAGTATAAAGATTATTACAAAATATTAGGGGTTGATAGGAATGCTTCGCAGGATGAGATTAAAAAGGCTTACCGTAAACTGGCTGTGAAATATCACCCGGATAAGAACCCGGGGAATAAGGAGGCCGAGAATAAATTCAAGGAAATAAGCGAAGCATACGAGGTGCTTGGCGACAAGGAGAAGCGCAAGAAATACGATCAGCTAGGCGCCAATTGGAAGCAGTATGAACAAGCCGGAGCTGGAGCCGGTGGTTTTGGTGGTTTTGATTTTTCCAATTTCCAAGGCTCCGGTGGTGGCCGTGGCCGTTCCCATACCATTTTCGAGGAAGAATTTGGGGATATTTTCGGCGGCGGCTTTTCCGATTTCTTCGAGTATTTCTTTGGTGGTGGAGGCGGAGCAAGAGCCCGGCAAAGCCGTCAGTCACCTTTTGAGGAATTTGGCCAGCAAGCAAGCAGACGATCACCATTTGAGGAGTTCAATCAACGGCAAACACGTCAGGCACCCAAAGGACAAGACCTTCAGGCACAAATCGACATCAACCTTTCGGAGGCCTATCATGGAGCTCAAAAAATGATCAATGTAGGTGGTGAACGCTTAAAGATCAACATCAAACCCGGCGTTCGCAACGGACAGACCCTCCGGCTAAAAGGAAAAGGAGGACAATCGCCTTATGGCGGAGAGCGCGGTAACCTGCTGTTAAAGGTCAATGTCATAGGCACTTCGGCATTCGAACGAAAGGGTGATGATCTTCACACATCCGTTCATGTTGATCTGTATACCGCAGTATTGGGAGGCGAAGTTAGTGTTAATACGTTTAAAGGTACTTATAACATTAAGATACCTAAGGGGACTCAAAACGGTAAAACATTCCGCATGAAAGGATTAGGAATGCCTAATTATGAAAACCCAAATCAACGTGGCGATCTGTTCGTAAAAGTCATTGTTGAGATTCCCACAAAATTAAGTAAAGAAGAAAAAGAACTGTTTAAACAACTGGCAGCTAAGCGGAATAAATAGCAATTCCGAAAATCTGCTTATTTTTGCACCGCGTTAAATGTATTGATAATGAAGAAACCGGTGCCCCGCATAGCGGCTGTTCACGACCTTTCAGGATTTGGAAGGGCCTCCCTCACGGTGGTGATTCCCATTTTATCAAGAATGGGTATACAAGTGTGCCCGCTTCCCACGGCTGTGCTCTCTACGCATAGCAAATACAAAGGTTTTCATTTTACCGATATGACCGGGCATTTGAATCCGATACTGGATCACTGGAAAGCCTTAAACGTTGATTTCGATGGCATTTACAGTGGTTTTCTTGGCTCCCATGAGCAAATTGAGATGGTAAAGCGCCTGATCAGGGATTTTCGTAAAGATGATCAACTGGTAGTTGTTGATCCGGTGCTGGGCGATGATGGAATAAAATATACCACCATGACCGATGATATGGTTCGTGAAATGCGCACCTTGATTGGTCATGCCGATGTGATCACACCCAACCTCACAGAAGCTGCCCTGTTGCTTGATAAGGATTTTCCCGGTTTTATATCGGATGATGATATTCGGGCTTGGATTAAAGAACTTGCCGAATTCGGCCCTTCCATCATTATAGTGACCAGTGTTCCCGAACAACCCGAAGCCCGGCGCACCAAGGTTATTGCCTACAATGTGAAGGACGATCGCTTTTGGAAGGTCTCGTGTAATTATCTGCCGGCAAATTATCCCGGAACAGGCGATGCTTTTGCCAGTGTGATAACAGGGTCGTTATTGCAGGGCGATAGCCTGCCTATAGCGCTCGACAGGGCAGTGCATTTTACATCTTATGGTGTAAGGGCTACTTTCGGTTATGATTATGATGCCAATGAAGGCATAGTGCTTGAACGCATCCTCAACCATTTGGATGCACCGGTTCAAAATTCCAGTTACGAGTTATTGTGATCCATGAAAGAACCCGTACCCAAACTCATAGCAACCGACCTGGATGGTACCCTGCTGAACGATGAACAGCAAACCAGCTTGCGCGATTATAAAACACTGCGGCTTCTGGGTGACATGGATATTACAAGAGTAATCGCTACCGGACGGTCAACCTATTCCTTTCATAAAGTTATCCCTGAGGATTTTCCCATTGATTTCCTGGTGTTTTCTTCGGGGGCGGGAATATATGACTGGAAGACCAAAAAGATACTGCATTCCTATTATATCAATTCAAAACTGGTAAATGATTTGGTAAGAAGGCTTATTGAGTTGGAAGCCGATTTTATGGTTCACGAGATCATACCCGATAATCACAAATTTGTTTATCACAAATCTTCGCATAGCAATCCTGATTTTGAAAGGCGTCTCCAGCTTTACAGCGATCATGCTGAACCCCTCGATTTGTCGACCGAGAATTTCAACCATGCCTGCCAGATATTGATCGTTATTTCCGGTGAATTGGATTTCATGCAAAAGGTATCAGATGAATTCCCGGATACAAAGATCATCCGGGCAACCTCGCCGTTGGATAAACAAACGGTATGGATGGAAATTTTTCCCCATACTGTTTCGAAAGGTAAGGGAGTGGCCTGGATATGCGATCATTTGGGAATAGACCATAACAAAACGCTTAGCATTGGTAACGATTATAATGATTTGGATTTGTTGCGATATGCCAAAACGAGCTATGTGGTTTCAAATAGTCCTGCTGAACTGAAAGCGATGCATCCCGTGGTAACCGACAATAATCATAGCGCATTTACGGAAGCAGTCGCCAAACATGTGCCGGGAATATTTGAGGCTTAATTTTTTATGCAATGGAAAGTGACGGGTAATAAATTTATATTTTTACGATCTTTTTGATGATCAATTACATTTGACCCTTATTAAGGGCTTGGTTTTATTGTAGAATCACAAATATGGAAGCAATGGAGAAGAAGAAAAAACCGCGTTTATCTTTTTGGCAAATATGGAATATGAGTTTTGGCTTTTTGGGCATTCAGTTCGGATTTGCCCTTCAGAATGCTAATGTGAGCCGCATTTTCGAAACGCTTGGTGCCAACATTGAGAACATACCTATTTTATGGATAGCCGCTCCGGTAACGGGCTTAATTGTACAGCCCATTATCGGTCACATGAGTGATAACACCTGGAACCGCCTCGGACGAAGAAGGCCATACTTCCTTGTAGGAGCTATCCTAGCCTCCATTGCCCTGATAATAATGCCGAATTCTCCCGTATTATGGGTAGCGGCAGGTATGCTTTGGATTATGGATGCTTCCATCAATATTTCCATGGAACCTTTCCGGGCATTTGTTGGTGACATGTTGCCTTCGGAGCAGCGAACCAAGGGATTTGCCATGCAGAGCTTCTTTATTGGCCTGGGTGCAGTTATTGCTTCGGCATTGCCGTATGTGATGACCAATTGGTTTGGGATATCCAATACGGCTCCCGAGGGAGAAATCCCCGACTCGGTAAAATTTTCCTTTTATGTGGGAGCTGCCGCATTTCTTTTAGCTGTTCTGTGGACCGTAATACGAACGAAAGAATATTCGCCCGGGGATCTTGAGCGATTTTCAGAAGATAAGCCTTCCGAAAAAGATGATCGCCGTGAGAAACTTGAGCAGGATATGGAGATGAACCGAAAGCTTGGAAATGGTAAGGTTAAGGGCGGTTTGTTACTGTCTATAGGGGGAATTGTACTTACTTTTTTGGTTTATTACTTCTCATTGGCAAAAGAAACCTATGTGCTGAGCATTGGACTGGCGGCTTTTGGAATATTGCAAACCATCGCAGGGGCATTTCAACAGAAAGGTAATGTTAAAAATGGCTTGGTAACCGTTTTTAACGATTTTGCTTTTATGCCTAAAACCATGGTGCAATTAGCATTTGTGCAATTCTTTTCCTGGTTTGCCTTATTTGCCATGTGGATATATACCACTGCCGGTGTTACAAGCCACATTTATGACATGAAGATGAACCAGCATGTGGTGAATGAGCTGACCAAATCGGTTCAGGGCATGGATCCCGCTGCCGGCGATGAAGCCTATGTTAATTACGAAGATGTAAAAAAGGAATTGGAAAAATATCAGCAAAGGCTAAGCGAAAAGGAAGAGGTAACCGCCAGCATGAAGGTGGTGAAGTTTTTCCTTGATGAGAAAAAGGAAGATATTCAGATAAATGGTGATGTGGAAGAACAGCTGAGATATATTCAAAAAGAATATAACAAAGGCGCCGACTGGGTTGGCGTTGCCTTTGCCGTTTACAATGGTTTTGCAGCTCTTGTGGCCTTTCTGCTTCCGGTGGTTGCCCGAAGGACTAACCGCCGGATCACGCACTTGATATCGCTTCTGCTGGGAGCCCTTGGACTGATCTCTCTTTATTTTATCAATAATCCGGATATTATTTTGGTGGCCATGCTGGGAGTAGGCGTTGCCTGGGCCAGTATTCTTTCCATGCCATATGCCATGCTGGCCGGAGCCTTACCCTCAAGCAAAATGGGCGTTTATATGGGAATATTCAACTTCTTCCTCGTATTGCCACAAATTCTTGCCGCTACCGTATTGGGAGGTTATGTGAGCCTTTTCGACGGGCAGGCCATTTATGCCTTGATCCTGGGAGGTGTATCCTGGATCATTGCCGGGATATGGGTGATGTTCGTTAATGACGTGGATGAAGCGAAAGAAGCTGTTTAACAGTAATAAAGAAATAGGAGACATTATGAGTGAGATTAAAGCATGTTTGTTCGATTTGGATGGTGTTATTGTCGATACGGCAAAATATCATTATAAAGCCTGGAAACGCCTGGCCAATGAAAAGCTCGGTTTCGACCTTACCGAAGAACAAAACGAGCAGCTAAAGGGTATCAGCCGTATGAAGTCGCTCGACATTATGCTCGAGATGGGTGGGCTAACCCTTTCCGATGAGAAAAAAAAGGAATATGCGGCTATTAAAAACGAGTGGTACAAGGAATTGATCAAGGATATGAGCCCCGATGAAATTTTCCCGGGTGTTACCGGTTTTCTCGATGAGCTTAAGGAAAAAGGCATCAGAATAGGCCTTGGTTCGGCCAGTAAAAATGCCATGACCATCATCAAGGCGCTGAAGATCGAGGAATATTTTGAAACCATTATTGACGGGCATAAAGTTACCCAGCCAAAGCCTCACCCGGAGATATTTCTGAATGGTGCGAAAGAATTAGGCGTTTCACCGGAAAACTGCGCGGTTTTCGAAGATGCCGTCTCCGGTGTGCAATCGGCTATAAACGGAAATATGTACAGCATTGGCGTTGGTTCACCCGATGTCCTTGGAGAGGCCGATATGGTAATCGCAGGCTTGCATGAAATGTCTTTTGAGAAGCTAAAGAGCCTTGAGAGGGAGATGTAGAGACGAAGAGACTGAGAGACTGAGAGACTGAGGGACTGAGGGACTGAGGGACTGAGGGACTGAGAGACTGAGGGACTGAGGGATGAGCAGTGGCAAAATGCTGCTTGCGAAAAGTTGAGCTTTGATGGATGAAAGAAGCAGCTCATCATCCCTATAAGCATTTTTGACTTGTTTATTTTTAACAAAAACAACAGATCATGAAAAATTACCTCAAACACGATGAGTGGAAGATCATAGAAACGGGATTTGTTCCTGAATATAACCGGAACAGTGAAAGTGTGATGAGCATAGGTAACGGCCGCATGGGTATGCGTGCCAATTTTGAGGAACAGTATAGCGGTGATACGCTGCAGGGGAATTACATTGCCGGCATTTATTATCCCGATAAAACCCGGGTTGGTTGGTGGAAAATTGGCTACCCCGAATATTTTGCCAAGGTGTTGAATGCACCCAATTGGATCGGTATTAACATAGAAATTGAAGGCGAATCGCTTGACCTGGCTAAATGTAAGGTGGAGGATTTCAGGCGGGAGCTGAACATGAAAGAAGGTTACCTGGAGCGAAGCTTTAAGGCCACCTTGTCCGATGGTAAACAGGTGGAGGTGATAAGCCGCCGTTTTTTAAGTATTGTTGACGATGAAGCCGGAGCGATCCGTTATCAGCTTAAAGCGCTTAACTTTAGTGGAAGCATACGTGTTACACCTTATATCGATGCCGATATTATGAATGAAGATGCCAATTATGATGAAAAATTCTGGGAAGGCATTGAAAACAAGAATCATAAGGGCGAAGGCTATGTAACCGCCATGACCCGTAAAACGGAGTTTTTCGTGTGTACGGCCATGAAATACACTATCCTGAAAAACGGGAAGCAAAAGGAATTGGATTCTGTTTTGAATGAGCGGAACAAATATCTCGAAAATGTGGTGGAGATTGATGTTAAGGAAAACGATGAACTTACAATTTTGAAATACGGGGCGGTGGTGCATTCCATGAATCACAGCCGCCACGATTTAATGAATGTTGCTCAAAAGGTGCTTTATACGGCTTTTGAAAAAGGGTTTAATAAAATGATGGAAGAGCAGCGGGAAGCTTGGGATCAGAAGTGGCAGAAAAGCGACATTCAAATCGAAGGTGATGTAGCGGCTCAGCAGGGAATTCGTTTCAATATCTTTATGCTGAATCAAACCTACACGGGTGAGGATGAACGCTTAAACATCGGGCCCAAGGGTTTCACCGGTGAAAAGTACGGAGGCAGCACCTATTGGGATACCGAAGCTTATTGCCTGCCTTTTTATCTGAGAACCTCCGATGTGAAAGTTCCGAGAAACCTGTTGGTTTATCGATATAAGCATGTTCAAAAAGCCATCGAAAATGCTGAAAAACTGGGATTTACCAATGGAGCGGCCCTTTATCCCATGGTTACCATGAATGGTGAGGAAAGCCATAATGAATGGGAGATCACCATGGAGGAGATACACCGTAACGGGGCAATTGCTCACGCAATTTATAACTACATCAACTACACCGGGGATGAGCATTACCTGGCGGAATACGGCCTTGAGGTACTGATTGCTATTTCACGTTTTTGGAGCCAGCGGGTGAACTGGTCGGAAGCTAAGCAAAAGTATGTGATGCTGGGTGTTACCGGCCCCAATGAGTACGAAAATAATGTGAACAATAACTGGTACACCAGCACCATGGCCTGCTGGGTGATGGAATACACCATGCAAGCCATTGATTATGTAAAACGCGCCGATCATAAGCGTTATAAAGATATTGTTGAGAAATGCCGTTTTGAGGAAAATGCCGAAACCGAGCGCTGGAAAGAGGTCATAAACAATATGTATTTCCCGTATGATGATAAAAAGCAGATCTTCTTGCAACAGGAAGGCTATCTCGACAAGGAACAGCTAACTGTGGATGATATCCCCGAAAAAGAAAAGCCCATTAATCAGCATTGGTCGTGGGACCGGATATTGCGCTCCTGCTTCATCAAGCAGGCCGATGTGCTGCAAGGGATCTATTTTTTCGAAGACAAATATGAAAAGGATACCATCAGGCGTAATTATGATTTTTATGAGCCGCGCACGGTTCATGAATCATCACTTTCGCCTTGTGTGCATTCCATTTTAGCAGCCGAATTGGGGTATACCGAAAAAGCATATGAGTTTTATCTCCGCACCGCCCGCCTCGACCTTGATGATTATAACAATGATACTGAGGATGGCTGCCATGTAACCAGCATGGCCGGAACCTATATGTCGGTGGTAGAAGGATTTGGGGGAATGCGCGTGAGAAACGGACAGCTCCATTTTAATCCCTTTATTCCTCCACAATGGAAATCCTATTCTTTTATGACGCTTTTCCGGGGCTGGCGCATCAGGGTTAAGGTGATGGCCGGTAAAGTCTTCATCTGGAATCATTCCGGAGAAGAAGCCAAACTTTATGTTGCCGGTAAGGAATATACCATTCCGGCCGAAGAAGAACTGAGTATAGGGAAGTAGTGATGAAATTGTTGATAACCACCATCATAAGAAAATTATTGGTGGGGAATTTCATCTGTTTATTTTTTATTTTCAATGGTCAGATGCCTGCCTGTTCGTCAGACAGGGAACTTACCATTCGCAAATAATCATGTCCGTGTGTGAGATAATGATTATTTGCTCATGGACGTTTCATTTATAGTTTAAATTGTTTTAGGCGGATGACCATGTATCAGGCTTATCTCATAAAAACAGAGTTG
>JAIPAP010000147.1 GCA_021740045.1 Bacteroidales bacterium | reverse complement strand
AGTTTGTTAATTCCTGTTGTTTGTGGATCTTCCCATACTTTTTGGGCTTGAATGAAATATGATATCAGAATAAGGCAACTAACCAATAAAAATCGTTTCATTATACACCGGTTTTGTTCTAACAATTATCACTATAACGTTGGATGTAAAGTTACGGTATTTTTACATCGTCTTCCTGTTCAATGATCGATTGCAGCAGTTTAAACTGGTTACGGCACCTGATGAGGTTGTGATCGGGGTGGTTGGTTTTGTAATAAACATCCCCGTTGAGGTAATCGGTTAGAAAACGGACCCCAATCATGAACGTCATGAATTTTCCGCTTATTAGCAATAGCTGCCTTTCTTTCAGGGTGAGTAAGGGGCCGGCTTCACTCATGAATCCCTCCGTTAGGGCTTTTACAATATCTTTTCGCATGTGAATCTCGCTAGTATCAGTTTCATCTTCTTTAACGGGACTGGAAAAAGTCCTGATCATATCCCCAAAATCGAACAATATGGAACCGGGCATAACGGTGTCCAGGTCGATTACTGATAAAGCCTTGTTATTGTGTTTGTTGAATAATACATTATTGATCTTGGCGTCGTTATGCACTACGCTCAATGGAATTTGTTTCCGGCGCAAAAGCTTGGCGATAGGGTCTTTGATGTCGATATGATCGGAAACAAAACGGATTTCAGGCTCCGCTGTTTTCTTTCTTTGCTGGTCGGCCCGGTGGATGGCTTGTTGGAACTGGCGTAAGCGTTGCTCGATATCGTGAAAATTTTCGACAGGGAATTGATAATCAAAAACATCCTCCCCGGTAAGGATCTTTATGAATTCCCCGAATTTTCGGCCGCCTTCATAGGCCACATTTTCATCGGGTACCACTTCATAGGCATGGCTATTGGGGATAAAGTTCATCATCCGCCAGTAGGCGTTTTGTGAATCTTTCAGAAAAAGATGGTCTTCTTTGTCTCTTAGCGGAATAAACCAAATATCATTATCGATGCTTTGCTCGTATTCTTTGCGGTATTCAAAGATATGCCAGGTTACCAGGCGGCTATTATGGTCGAGCTTTTCAATATCGAATATCTCGCTGTTGATCTGTTGAAGCAGAAAGCTCTCTTTGATAGTGTCCACTTTAAAGGTTTTATTGATGTGTCCGTTTCCGTGGAGCTCAACATTGAATGGTTGACTTTCTATAGCAAATTGAGTTGCAACATTCTTCAAGTAGTTCTGTTCCATGTTATCTTAATGTAAGTTTGTGCCATGCCTTAGTAAGCAAGTATACGGATAAGGCTGCCACGGCAGTTAATCCGGATGCAAGTCCAAAGTTACCATAAATCCAGTTACCAGTGGCAAATAATGCCGAATAAATTGCCAAAATACCTAAAATCATGCATAAAATTCCGATGGGAACATCCCATTTGCCTTCCCCTTCATCGATGAGGTCTCCCTCGGCACGGGCATTTTTTACCACTTTTTTCCATCCCGGGCCGCCCGGTTGAATCAGGCGGTAAAAGTCGCGCAAGGTTTTCGTGTCGACCGGTTTGGTGATAAATGTCACACTGATCCACACCATAGTCGTAAAACTCACTCCCATCAATAATTGCTCAGCCTGACTCAAAGGCGGTAATCCGGTTTCGGGATGGATGATCTGAAAATATATGGCCACCATGAAGGAAACGATCATGGCGGTAATTTCACTGGCGGCGTTAATGCGCCACCAAAACCAGCGCAGGATGTAAATAAGGCCGGTCCCTGCGCCAACCTGCAAAAGGATATTAAAAGCTTGTAAAGCATTGGAAAGGGCCAGGGCCAATATGCTGGTAACAACCATCAGTGCCAGGGTGGAAATGCGGCCGGCCCGCACCAGCTCTTTCTCGGTAGCTTCGGGTTTAATAAAGCGTTTAAAAAAATCATTAACAATATAAGAGGAGCCCCAGTTGAGGTGTGTGGATATGGTCGACATAAAGGCTGCGATTAACGAGGCTACCACCAAACCGAGGAATCCTGCAGGCAATAAAGAAAGCATGGCGGGATAGGCAAAATCATGCTTTACAATATTAACATCGGCATGTGGGAAAGCATTTTGCAGTGATTCAAGATCGGGAAATACGATGAGTGAGGCTAATGCCACCACGATCCACGGCCATGGCCTAAGGGCATAATGGGCGACGTTGAAAAACAGCGTAGCTCCCATGGCTCCCCGTTCGGTGCGGGTTGACAGCATGCGTTGGGCGATGTAACCGCCCCCGCCGGGTTCAGCCCCGGGATACCACACGCTCCACCATTGCACGGCCAAAGGGAGGATGAACAAGGGGATGAGTTCTTTTGGGTTGCCAAAATCGGGAAGAAGGTTAAGCCGCTCAGAAACCGCTTTATGCTCAACAAGACCCTGCCAGCCATCCACTTCCGGCAGGTTGAGCAAGATAATGGCAGCGCCCACCGCCCCGATCATGGAGATCAGAAACTGAAAAAAATCAGTTAAAACGATGCCCTTTAATCCGCCCAGGGTACTGTAAATGCCGGTTATCGCCATAGCCACGGTTAATGTTTGCCAGGCCGGCCAGCCCAGCATGATCGCCCCGATCTTGATCAGCGCCAGCGAAACCGAAGCCATCACCAGGATATTGAACAAGATGCCTAAATATAGAGATCGGAATCCCCGTAAAAAGGCGGCTATTTTTCCGCTGTAGCGGATCTCATAAAATTCCAGGTCGGTGTTGAAGCCGGAACGGCGCCAGAGCTTGGCATACACAAAAACGGTAAGCATACCGGTGAGCAAAAAAGCCCACCAGGCCCAGTTGCCGGCTACGCCGTTTTGTCTTACAATGTCGGTGACCAGGTTGGGGGTATCGCACGAAAAGGTGGTGGCCACCATGGAAACGCCCAGCAGCCACCAGGGCATATTCCGGCCCGAAAGAAAAAACTCGGAATAATTTTTACCGGCGGTTTTCGAGGCGTAAATACCAATGAGCAGACTCAGGAGAAAAAAGCCCAGGATAATGCCCCAATCTATCGGTTCAAGGATCATGAATTCGGGTTTAGTTTATTTCCACAAGTTTTCAGGATAAACGCCCTGGCGGATCAGGCGGCGAATGTTGGCCTCGGTTTGCTGTTTATCTTCCTTATAGGTTACGCCAAACCATTGCTGGGTGCTTTCAAGCACCTTAACGGTGATGCGGCCTTCTTCTATCATCTTATTGATCACCGTGGGAATCAGGAACTCGGCTTTGGGTTTGTCATGGTTTTCTTTCATAAAATCATTGAATTCCTTGCCGGCATACTCAAAAAAGAACGGCTGGAAGCCCCAGAAATTCATCGATACCAGGGTGTTTTCATCCAGGGTTCCTTCCTTGCCTTCATCATCAAGGTATTTGATGGCGCCATCTTCGCGGCGGATCTTATAGCGTTCCACCACATCTTTCAGGTGACCCTTTTCATCGGAATAGCATATGCCGCGCGAAACGCCGCCAAAATCCGACAAGGTGTTTTTCACCTGGAACCCCACCATGGCAAATTTGTCCTTGCTTTGGTTTTCAGGCTTGTTCATAAAACCGGCCAACACCTGGAAAGCTTCACGGCCATAAAAATCATCGGCATTGATCACGGCAAAAGGCTCATGGATTTTGTATCGGGCAGCCAACACGGCATGAGCTGTTCCCCAGGGCTTTTTCCGATCGGGATTTAATTCGAAGCCATCGGGGATGTCTTCAAATTGCTGCAATACATATTCCTGTTCGATTTTCCCATGCAGGCGCGGTTCATATATTTTACGGAAATCTTCCTCAATATCTTTACGGATCACAAAAACCACCTTGCCAAAACCGGCCTGGATGGCATCGTATACCGAATAATCAATGATGTTTTCACCCGAAGGCCCTACCGGGTCGAGTTGCTTGATCCCTCCATAGCGACTGCCGATTCCGGCAGCCAGTACTAACAGTGTTGGCTTCATAGTGTTTTGTCGGTTTTTATTTGGAGGCCAAAAATATAATTTAATTCCAAAAGGCAGACGGCAACGGAGTTAACAAATCGTTTAAAATGGAATTTGGTTTTACTCCTTCTGGGTAATTGCGGTTGTTGTATAACTCCCACGGGCTTTCGCCCGTAGTTAATGCTGTTGATCGCCTTCGGCGATTTTGTTATGCATATATCCCATTTGAAATGGCGTCTTGAAATATTGGTTGCTGGCCACGTTTACCATTTAGCTCAGCTTCAGATATAATATGGATATCGGTAATGATATCGTGTTTAAGGTCAATTTCGTAGCAAACCTCAGAGATTTTCCTTTCATATTTCCAATCACCTTTGTTCTTGATAATGACCAATATATCATAATCGGAATATGGTGAGGGTGTCCCGTTTGCATGGGATCCAAAGAGTATGACATTGGTGATGTTGTCACCAAAGTGACTCACCAATAGTGATTTCAACTCTTTTAAAATCTTTTTGCTATTTATCATGACCCTGTAAATATACAAAAATCAGATGAAAAATCTCATTTATAACCTTTAATTAGTTGCTCGTTTATTCGGAACGTAATGGGCGATCATCGCTTTTGATATTCAAGAGGTATTTTTCCCATTCGCGCTCAAAATTGCTGCTGATCATATTTTTATTGCTATCGGCCGCAGATATTTTTATTGCTTCGGTAACAGCTTTTTCTTCCTTGCCTGCAATAGCAATATTTTCACCCTTTGGATCGAGCAGGCGGCTTTCACCACGGTAATGCTCAATTTCACCCTCGAAGTCATCGGTGCCGGTGTGGTTGGCGGTGATGGTAAATACATGGTTTTCTCTGCTGCGGGCCCTGATCAGTTCCGGGCTCTGTGGACCGCCAAAAGCTGCAGGATGGAGAATGACTTGGGCGCCTTTTCTTTTTAAAATACGACTGATCTCCGGAAACCAGCAATCAAAACAAATGGAAAAGCCCGTTTTGAATTTGGGCGTTTCGATCAGTTGAATTGTGCGCCCCGGTTCAAAAAAGCGTTTTTCATAATCGGGTAAGTGGATCTTGCGCTGTTTGCCAACCAAGCCCTGCGGGCCAACTAAAATCCCTGTATTGAACAAATGATTTCCTTCTTTTTCAATGATAGTACCCCCGATATATCCGGCAGCTTGGGCAGCCAGCATACTCAAATGCCTTACGGTTTCGCCAAATGCCAGGTCTTCGGCATATTTGGCCACCTGTTCTTTGCTCTTAAAGGCATAACCGGTGGTAAACAACTCGGGTAAAAGCATTAAATCAAAACGATGGCCGGTCAACAAGCCGTCGATCTTTTTGAGATTGGCTTCCGGGTTATGGGGTACGGTTTCAAATTGACAAAATCCTGTTTGCATGTTTTTATATTAATGGTTTATAATTAAACGGGGGTGTCTTGTGCATGTTCATCTTTACAAAGAGACTTAAATAACCCAAATTTCCGGTTTCCCCTAATACGATCACCAAAGTTTTACCTCAGGTGTGAAAAACCGCGAATAAAGCAATATGCCGGCTCAACATCGATTGTTGAAGCTTCATTATCCCCCGGAACTAGGTTGCTTTTTCTTTATAAGCAACGGTTTCCGGGTGGCGGCAATATATTCCTCAAAAAAGGTTTTAAGGGCGGGATATTCATGGGTGCTAAAGAAGGGATCATTTATGTTCATATCCAGCCTTAATTGAATATCATTTCCTAATTGACTCATGACATGGAATAATTGGGCTTTTTTACCCGGGAGCTTTACCCTCGAAGGCTTCGGTGGATTTTCCAATTGATGATTATCGGGAATTTTAACATTAAAAATATAGCTTTGTCTACGTGTATAACGCAGATCAACCGGAAGGTCCCGCTCCTCGGCCACGAATGGATTTTTAAAATAGCTTTCATTAAAAGGTTCAAGCACCATTATTTCCTTCCCGGCCAGGGAATTACGGCTATGAAAATTGGCCTTAACGCTTAGGGGCTTTTCAGGACTATTTCTGTTAATAATGGAGAAGCTGTCGAGCTTTACTTCGATTAGATCGGGTAAGATGTATTGCTTTATGAATTCCCTGTCTGAATCGCTTGCTCTAAGCTTTTTTCGATATTCAACGGCATCGTATGATTTGAAAGTGCAGGCGGTATGGCCGTTAAGTTTTTCCATTTTTGTGTAATCGAGATTGGTTAGGGCATATATTTGGGAATCCTTATTAGGTTCTATGCTTACCCAATGTGAGCCTTCTTTGGCTATCCAATATCCCCTTTTGTTGATGTCTTCCAATGGCAGGAGGTTATAGGGCTGCCCTTTTTCAGAAGCATCCATCAACAGGGTTTCATTGCCCAGTTTAACACCGGCCAACACATGATCGAATTGCCGTAGCATGGGCCATTTTTTTGAAACCGAACCATGAGATTTGGTGCTGATAATCACCGGGCCTGCCTCAAAACCGGCATTTTGCAACAGATGGGTCAGAAACAGGTTAAATTCCCCTTTTGATAGTTCCGTGCCATTTAAAAAATCCCTTATCGATTTATCAGTGGCTATGGAAAAGTAATCATCCCAAACATAGTTATCGCGCACATAATTAAACAGCCGTTTTATCTTATCCCGCTCATTGGATGCTCCTTTAACAATTTGATCAACTTTATCGCTAACCCGTCTGTCACGTGCATATAAATCTTTATAACCGTATTTGTCCCATATGTGTTTTGCCAGCTTGTCCCAAGTGGTAAGCACTTTTTTAAACTCAATGTTGCCGTTGTAGGAATAACTTTCCGATTGCGCGTAATAGCCTGCTATTTGAATTTTCAGCTTATTGGCATAATCCCTGGGGTTGGGGCAATAGGGCATTTCTTTAATGGGCTTAAGATCGGTCAGGTACCACCGGTTTGTTTTTCCGATGAGTTGATATTTGGTCATCAGCCGTTGGCCCTGGAGCAAAACCCGCATATCTACCTGGTTGCCCACATATACCCGAAACTCACTATAAAGGGTGGGAAGCTCATTTCCAAAAAGCCATTCCTGGGGGATGGCATAATTATTTGTGATCAGGGTGTATTTGTATTCCAGTATTGATCCTACTTCTACTTTCGGGAAAGTGAACCGTACTTCATTATAGTATTCATTCAGCTCGCCTTTGAAAATATCGGAATTCCTGACTTTTTCACGATCAACTCTTCCTCTTTTGTTGATGTTGAGGGTTTGCGCATCCACATCGATGTTGTCATAATAAAAATCGGCGTAATAGGGGATGGAAATATTGGCCTCATCAAACCCTTCTTTTTTTAATATTTTGATACGCACATGGCGCGTCATCTTCATTGGCTCGTAATCCGGGATTTCCAGGCTTCCGTAGTCACATAGTACAACGGCATTGGCATTGGTATCCAGTGAGGTTTTTTTGAGGTTGATCTCCTCATCATTTACTTTTTTCCATTTTATCGGGTCTTTTTGAGCATTTGTGCCGATTGACAGGATCATTACCAGCCCGATAACAAGTGTAATTCTCGCATAATGCACAATACTGGTTTTTGGGTTTGGGTTAACAGAACTTGCTT
>JAIPAP010000024.1 GCA_021740045.1 Bacteroidales bacterium | reverse complement strand
TGTGCTGTGTTGTTTCAGCCCTTCGGGCTGTTTCGGGGAGGCATTACCAAAATGAGTCAAGTGAATAAGCCGGTTTTGAGGTGAGCCTGGATTGGCACTATAAAGTTATAACCAGTTATTTATTGAATGATCAGGGCTAAGTTGAGCCTGAAAGGCTCACACATCTCAGCATAGGGCAACGCCCTATGATGTTAACAGGCCTATCATCACCATGCTGAAAGCCTGGAACAATATGAATTTGATATATGGGTATTCAATTTACATGAAACAATTGCGCTTCAAATGAAATATTGCTACCTTTAGGGTTCGGTAATTTTTAATGACCATGAAAACCCTGATAAAACCGGCAACCTGGCTCGATGACCTGCTTTCGCTGTTTTATCCGCGAATCTGCCTGGCATGTGGCAACAGCCTTTATCCCAATGAAGAGGTGGTTTGCTTTTCATGCCTTTACCATTTACCCGAAACCGATTTTCATGTTGAAAAGGATAATCCGGTCAGCCGGTTGTTTTGGGGGAAAGTGCCGGTTGAAAATGCATCCGCCTGTTACTATTTTTCAAAGGGCGGCAAGGTACAGCATCTGATCCACCAGTTAAAATACCAAGGGCGAAGATCAATCGGCGAATACCTGGGAACCTATTACGGACATAAGTTGAGGGCCTCCGGGTTTTATTCGGATATAGATGTGATTATCCCGGTACCCCTTCATCCCAAAAAGTTGAAAAAACGCGGGTATAATCAAAGCGTCATTATAGCCGATGGACTTGCTGAAGGCATGTATGTTCCCGTGAAGACCAGAACACTTATCCGGAAAATTGCCTCATCCACCCAAACCAAAAAGAGTAAATACGAACGTTGGGAAAATGTGAAGGATATTTTTGGAGTGAATAATGCAGAAACACTTGAAGGTAAGCATATTTTACTGGTAGATGATGTGATCACTACCGGCTCCACCTTGGAGGCATGTATTCTCAGGTTGAATGATATTACAGGGATAAGGGTTAGTGTTGCTGCCTTGGCTTGTGCGGTTCATTAAGGGCTTTTCCGTTTGCCATATCCTTGGCATACAGGTCACACATGGTATTTTCAAAATGATTCGAATGCCCCTTCACCCATTGGAATTCGATGTAACGGTTGTTGGTGAGCTTGTCGAAATGCTTCCAGTAGGTTATGTTCTTCGCCTTTTTCCCGCGGGCTGTTTGCCAGCCATTCAGTTTCCAGTTGAGTATCCATTCGGTAAGGCCTTTGCGTACGTATTGGCTATCGGTAACAAGGCGGACTTTTTCCACATCTTTGAGCAATTCCAATCCCTTAATGGCGGCTTTAAGCTCAATAAGGCAGCTGCTCCGTGCTTTTGTTTCCAGGGTATGTAATTCGTATTCCCCATTGGGATTTCGGATAATAACTGTATAGCCGCCTTTCTTATGATGCTCTGCATAACTGCCGTCGGTGTATATTTCGTGGATATTATCGGCGCCCCGGTCCATCAGGTAGTTTTCATCCCTTTCACCCCGCTTATCAATCACCATGATCTTCGACTTATCATTAAAACCTTCCACATCTTTGTTTTCACGAATGGCGAACTTGAGCTTAAATCCGGTTACCAATGTGGTTTCATCCCGGATATTTAGAATTTTCCGCAGTTGAGAAAGATGATCGAACAACAATTCATTAATGGACGAATTTATTTTAAAGCATATAGAGCCATCGGCAGGGTGATAATCTATAGCTGTTTCATCCACCTCATTGGTAATACGGATACCAACAATATTTTGCTCATTGTTGCGTACTTCCATTTCAAAAACGTGCATGGTCACCGAGCCGGTCCTGTTCATGAGATTGGTTTCAAATTGGAGCCTAAAGATAATAGAAATCAATTAGTTTTGTATGAAATAAACAGTCAAAATTCAGCCCTATAAAGGCCCACCTCACCGTGAACAGTGGTGTGGTTTTAAGCAGCAAAGGCTGGAGGAACAGGTGTATGATCTTTTAAGACTGGGTTTGAGTGAGGATGGAATAGTAGAATAGTTGAAAAATAACAATTCATTTATGGAAACCGGAGATGTTATGTTGATTTTGGTGGGGGTGTTTCTGTTAGGCTTTGTAGTGGGCTTATACGGACAAAACATGCCCCTTCGAAAACGAACTTTTAAAACCGATAAGATCTTTAAACGGATAACGGCTATTTCATTTATTTTGATGTTGCTGGCCGCTATTGCTTACCGTATCATTTAATCCCTTGCCACGATCTTTTCCCTTCCGTATTGATCGAGGTAATAGCTGCAAACGTTGTTAAGCAGTTGATTAATCAGTTGCTGGTTGTCCCCTTCAAGATGGGTTTTAATGTTATACTTTTGCCGTAGCATGCGCAACAAGCTGCTGATTTTTAATTCGAATTCACGGGTAATTTTGAGATAGCGGGTTACCTCGTCTTCCGAAGCATGTTGAGGCAGCTCTTCAGGTAATTCCCTGGACAGAAGGTTGTATTTGATATAATCGAGGAAATACGGCTCCAGTTCTTGGTCTTCCTTTATTTCTTCGGCCAGTTCATCCATTATTTCAAGGCTTTTTTAGCGGCTATAGAGGCTCCGATAATACCGGCATGGTTAAGGAGTTTGGCCGGCATCACTTCGGCATGCACATCGAGGGTGTGTTTGAACTTATCGAATTTCTTGCTCACCCCGCCACCAAGGATAAATCGATCGGGGTACATGAGCCTTTCCAGCAAATGGAGGTATTCGTTAAAACGCATTCCCCATTCGTCCCATGAAAGGTCTTCATTTTTACGGGCTGCATCGGAGGCATAATGCTCGGCCACCATGTTTTTCAGGATAAGGTGCCCGAACTCGGTGTTAGGAACCAGCTTGCCTTTGGTGAATACTGCCGAGCCTATGCCTGTGCCTACAGTCAACATCACCATTACTTTTTTGAATTTTTTCCCTTCCCCAAATTTTGCCTCGGCCATGCCTGCTGCATCGGCGTCGTTAATGGAAAAGGTTTCACAGCCGGTAGTTTCCTTGAATAAGGTATTAATCTCGGTTCCAATCCAGCTTTTATCGATATTGGCAGCTGTTTCTACCACACCATTCCTGATGGCGGCAGGAAATCCAACCCCAATGATACCCCTCCATTTAAAATGACGGGCAATTTCGGCTACGGTGTCGGCAATGGCTTGTGGAGTGGCCGGTTGTGGTGTGGGGATGCGAAGGCGTTCTTTTAATAATTTACCGTCTTTTGTATCAACCGGTATGCCTTTTACGCCCGAGCCACCCACATCTATTCCTAATACTTCCATATTGAGACTGTTTTGTCCATTCGGTTTCATTTACTGGCTACGGCACAAAATAAGCAATAATTTCGTGCCGGCAGCTTAAAATGTAATAATTTGTTCGACCTTTTTCCGGCGCATATATTTTTTAATAATCGCTTGTGCGTCGCGGTTATTGTCATATCGTTTTACACATTCTTTCAGTAATTCAAGATTACCATTAATCATGTTAACATCGGCATAACCAAAGCCCATGTAGCAACCCGATTCTACCTTAACCACAGCCCGCTCGTTATCAGTCCTGCCTCTATCGATGAGGAGGAAACTTTTATGATCATAACTAAAACTATCAATGGCTGTTGAAACCCGAATGTTGTAGGCTTCGGGTGATTCCTCGCCAATGCATGCCCCGTTGCATTGTCCTATTCCGTAATGGAAACAGGCATTTTTGGTTTTATAAATGTTGCAAAGCTTCTGGCATAGGGTGTATTCTTCGCATAATCGCATCAGATGCTCCCGTGCACTTTTCATGGAAGAATACATCCTGATAGGAGCTTTTTTATTTTGAGTTGATTCGATGCTCAGCTGCAGGTATCCGTTTTCATCGGTATATGAATATAAACCGAAGCTTTTGGCCGTTCTGCGCTGAGCCCGGTTGAAAATGGGCATGTGTTTTTTAATCTCATTCGATTCGAGCAATGAAGCAATAAGATCACTGCCGGTTAGCTCATAATGAATATCGGCGATCTGGCTCTTCATTTCGATGGCCCGTTTGGTGTTGTTATTCGAAAGATGGGAAAGGATACGCTCGTGAATGTTGTTGCTCTTACCAATATAGATGACCTTTTCGTTTTCATCCAAAAAGTAATACACCCCTGGCTCTTCGGGTAGTTTATCAATAATATCCTTATCGAGATTGCTGTTGAGTCCGCGAAGGGAGATCTCTTCGGGGTGCGGATCGAAAGTGAGTAAATACTGGAACAACTTAAGTGTGGCTTCGGCATCGCCGGCAGCGCGGTGACGGGAATTAACCCGTATCCCTAATTCCTTGCACAATTTTCCCAAACTATAGTGTTTTTTGCCGGGAATAAGCTTGCGAGCCAGCTTTACCGTACATATCTTCTTTCGTTCGTAATTATAGCCCAGTCTTTTGAATTCGGAGCGAATAAAGCCGTAATCAAAAGAAGCGTTATGAGCAACTATGATCTTATCCTGGGTAATTTCTACAATATCGCGGGCAACTTCGTAAAAACGAGGTGCTCTTTCCAGCATCTTATCGGTAATGCCGGTAAGCTGTGAAACAAAATGGGGGATACGTTTTTCGGGATTGATCAAGGTTTGATAGCGATCGGTTACTTTTTCGCCATCAAAAATAAAAATGGCAATTTCAGTGATGCGTTCGCTCCTGTAACTTCCCCCAGTGGTTTCAAGATCGATAACAGCGTACATAGTCCTGCGAGTGTGTTGTTATGCTTAAAGGATTCACTAAGATAATAAAATATTTGATTATAACAGGTGCGACTTCATAAAAAATGAGGCTATCCTCCACGAATAGCCTCATAAACAAAACACCTACTCCAAAAATTTTTTAGCGGTGCAAAAGTAGGGTATTCCGTATAAATTAGAAAATATATGACAGTTTAGTTTTAATACAAAAAAGGCTCCCTTTGGAGCCTTTTAGTTTATCCATCAGTTCAGCTTCACGAGTTTTATTCAATGGTGATCTCTTTGGATGCTTTCCGTATTTGTTATCAACGAGATTTGTTCCTAAAAACTCCTCAACTGACCTTGGTAATGGTCTTCCTTCTTGAATTACAGGAAACTTAGTTCCTCCTTCTTTTTTCTATTCCTGAAAACCGATGGCATAAGCCAGCCTGAATTATGAAATCTTAATTTCGCGAGCCGGCTTCTTGCGGGCTTCTTCTTTCTTCGGTACTTTAATGGCCAGTACGCCGTTATTGTGCTCAGCCTTAATATTGTCAACATCGGCCGTTTCAGGAAGATTAAAGGAACGTTTAAAGGCACTGTAACTAAACTCTCTCCTCATGTAGTTCTCGTCCTTATCTTCGTCCTTATCTTCTTTTTCCGAAGAAATGGTCAGAATGTTGTTTTCAAGGTTAATCCTGAAATCGTCCTTTTCAAGGCCCGGAGCTGCAACTTCAATATTAAATGCATCCTCCTCTTCTTTGATATTTACCGAAGGCAGATTAACGCCTCGTCTTGACTCAAAAAAGTCATTCAGGAAGTTATCGCCAAAAAATTCATCTAATAAACTTGGCATTGATTCACGTCTGCGAATGGATGGTAACATAACGCAATCCTCCTTTCTTTTGGTTCAACATATATTTTGATTAACTTCATCCACCGTTATCTCAAGAGATATGCCAAGGGAATTTACTGCCATATTTGGCCGGATATACTGAAGTATAAAAGACAAAATGACATAAATATATTTATAGAAACGACAATATGACACCTTTAAATTTGGGGTGATCATGTAAAATAAAGAAAATCAAATCTATACATATGTATGAGTTTATGGGGTTACAGTCTCCACACAGGGAAAATATTGAAACAAAAACCCTAAAGAAACCATTAAGCATTAATAAATTACATTTGTGTGTACATGAAAGGTTTTCTTAGCAATCCATTCAACTATATTTACGGCTGGAAAGCTATGCTTGCAGGAATTTGCAGTATTCTCCTCATTGCATGGCTGGGCACCTATACCCATATGCATATGGATGGTCCTTTGGATATCCATTATGAGGGTTCCACCTCCTTTTCCACCCTGCTGATAGAAAATGGTGTGAATGTGGTTTCGCTTATCTTGGTATATGGAATTATCCTGCTCATCATAAAGCGGGTTCATTTCCGGTTGATTGATCTGGCTGGAATAATGGCTTTTACCCGGCTCATCCTGATTCCGGTTCCATTGCTGGCATTATTTCTTGACCCGCGGCCGTTTATGAATTTTTTCCTCCATCGAATGTTTGGAATGGGTAAAACGGTTGAGTTGAGTACCGGCGATGTAATTTCTTTCATCCTGCTAAGCTTCGTCACCATAGTTCTGATTATTTGGTCGGTTTATTGGATCTATAAAGGCTTTAAAAATCTTGCTGGCGGATCAAATTTATTGATGCGCATTTTGTTTTTGGTTGGAGTAATCATAGCCGAACTTCTGGCTAAAATATTGCTATATGCCTTAGGGATTGATCAATCCATATTATTAACCTGATAGCATACCCAATTCGCTGCCAGCTGGAGAAACTTCATTTTTCGAGGAATAACCCGGAAATATATCGAGCAGTATTGGTCAGAACTTCTTAACTTATAGATTTGCAGGCTCTTTAATTGCTAATAACTACAAGCTAACAGCTATATGCCGGCATCTACTCCTCCTCATTTAATTTTTCCTTTATCCTTGAAGTTAGAATATCGATGGCGACTTTGTTTTGACCGCCCTGCGGCACGATGACGTCTGCATAACGTTTAGTAGGTTCGATAAACTGAAGGTACATAGGCTTAACAAAGTGTTCGTAATGCTCGAGTACTTGCTTATAGGAACGCCCCCTTTCCTGAATATCACGCCGGATCACCCGAATGAGCCGGTCGTCGGAATCGGCATCCACAAACGCTTTAATGTTCAACCGGTCACACAATCTTTTATGGGTAAAAATAAGGATGCCTTCCACAATGATCACTTTAGCCGGGTTAATGGTGCGGGTTTCTTCGGCCCGGGCACAGGTTAGGTATGAATAGATAGGCATTCCAATGGGATTCCCTTTCAATAACTCGTCAAGATGCTTTACCAATAAGGGGAATTCAATGGAGCCGGGATGATCAAAGTTGATCCGGGCCTTCTCTTCGGGGCTCAAATTGCCGTGATCGCGGTAATAAGCATCCTGTGGTATTACAGTTACCGAGTTTTCGGGTAATTGTTTTACAATTTGTTTTACCACTGTTGATTTTCCTGAGCCCGATCCGCCGGCTATTCCGATTGTTAGCATGGTTTCCGCTTTAACGTCCAAAAATAGAAATTCTTAATGAAAAAATAAGAAAGCCTGCCGAGAATATACCGGCAGGCTATTCATATACATCATGAAAAAAGCAATTTAAAGTAAGAAACTCAATAATATACCGGCCGCCACAGCCGAACCGATAACCCCCGACACGTTCGGCGCCATGGCGTGCATCAACAGGTGGTTGGTCGGGTCATATTTTAGACCTTCATGCTGAACTACCCGGGCGCTGTCGGGCACAGCCGAAACACCGGCAGCCCCCACCAACGGATTGATCTTGTTTTCCTTTGATAAGAAAAGGTTCATAAATTTGGCAAAGAGCAGGCCGCCAATGGTAGCGATCATAAATGAAACGGCTCCCAGTACGAAGATCAGAATAGATTGATCGGTAAGGAAAACGTCGGCCTGGGTTGAGGCTCCAACAGTGAGTCCCAGCAAGATGGTCACAATATCGACCATGGAGGTGCGGGCCGTATCGGCCAAACGTCGGGTTACACCACTTTCCTTTAAGATATTACCGAAAAACAGCATGCCGAGCAGCGGCAATGAACTGGGTGAAATAAAAGCAGTTAGCAGCAAGCCAATGACGGGAAAAAAGATCTTTTCCAGTTTCGAAACAGCCCGTGGAGGCTTCATGCGGATACGGCGTTCTCTATTGTTGGTTAACAGCCGCATAAAAGGAGGCTGTATTACAGGTACCAGGGCCATGTATGAATATGCTGCAATGGCAATCGGTCCTATGAGGTTTTGCACCGTGGTCTCGTCCGGTAGCACGTTTACCCCGTTGGCTAGCTTTGAGGATAGGAAGATAGCCGTGGGGCCGTCGGCGCCGCCAATAATTCCTATGGCGCCTGCCTCGGGTGCGGCAAAGCCAAGGGCGAGAGCTCCCAGAAATGTGAGAAATATTCCCACCTGGGCTGCAGCCCCCAAAAGCATCAATCTCGGGTTCGACATCAGGGACGAGAAATCGGTCATTGCGCCAATACCTAAGAAGATCAGCGGGGGATACACACCTGCCCTAACACCCCAGTAGAGGTAATTCATTACACTGCCATCTTCATAAATGCCCAATTTTAGATCTACCCCTTGCATAAAAGGTATGTTCCCAATAATGATCCCCACGCCGATGGGAATCAGCAACAGGGGTTCATAATTGAAACGTATGGCCAGGAACATAAAAAACAGGCCAACTACAATCATGATAAGATGGCCTGGCGTCGCGTTAGCAAAGCCTGAGTATCGGAAGAATTTTTGTATCCCATGCTCGGCAGCGTTTTTATCCGACACTTTGGCAAATTCGCCTACTTTGCTGCCTTCGATTTGTTGTTCTGTTTGTTGCTGCTGTCCTTCTTCATCCTCCTGGGCTGCTTGTCCCCTGTGAACAACAGACGTTAGTATGGCAAGTACTGTTATTATTCCGAGTACGGTTAAAAATCTTCTCATTTCACTTTCCTTATGCAATTTCCATTAATACATCATCCTGCAACACACTATCACCCGGAGAAACTTTAATGGATTTCACTTCACCGTCTTTCTCCGATTTCAGTTCATTTTCCATCTTCATGGCTTCATAAGTCAGTAGCTTGTCGCCTTTTTTCACCTGCTCGCCCTCTTTAACAAAAACCTGGACAATATTGCCCGGTAGCGGGGCCTTGATCGGAGTCGATTTGGTACGCAGCTCCTTCTTGATCTTACTGTGTGAGCGTGGTGTGCTCACTTCTTGCCTGACTAAGCGTGGTGTTTTCGGATGCTGAACCTTCTTATGCACCTCTACGTTGTATACCGTCCCGTTCACCTCAATTTCAGCAATGTTATCTTCAAAGTTCTTCAATTCAACTTCGTAATCATTACCGTTTATGGTAAATTCAAACTTCCTCATGTTATTTGTTCCTTATATTGAAGTATTGATTTAATCCGTAAATTTTGGAACTCCATGGTGAATATCGTTTCGATATTTTCTTTATGGTCATGATATTGCTTTCTTCATCATGGAGTTCATTAAAATACAAGTATAGCGCAGCCGATATGGCAGCACTTACCTCTCCGGGGAGCTCGGCAATTTCCTCCTTCTTAGCGTGATTTCCGTTAGGCGATCTTTTAAATAATTTTTTCAGGTTTATCCGCATGAGGCGTGGCATGTTGTTAAATACCGAGAACAACAGCACCAGCGCCAAAAAAACGATGATATAACCCACGATCGCTACGGTAATTCCAAAACCCGATATTTCCGAAAGATCGAATGATATAGCATTTATAATCATAATTATCAGTTATTTATAATGGAATATTCGAGTGCTTCTTAGGCGGCAGCGAGTCTTTCTTGGTTGCCAGCGTTCTCAAAGCCCTTATAACACGGAATCGTGTGTTGCGGGGTTCGATGATGTCATCGATATAGCCGTATTTAGCTGCCTGATAGGGATTGGCGAAGTAATCCTTATATTCCTGTTCCTTTTCAGCAATGTATTTTTCTTTTTCCTCAGCATTCTCAATATTCGAAATATTTCGTCCCTCGAGGATCTCAATAGCTCCTTTTGGCCCCATAACGGCAATTTCGGCCGAAGGCCATGCATAGTTGATGTCGCCCCGCAGTTGCTTGGAACTCATCACATCATGCGCGCCTCCGTAGGATTTCCTGAGTGTTACGGTTACTTTGGGAACAGTGGCTTCGCCATAGGCAAACATGAGCTTGGCGCCATTAATAATAATACCGCTGTACTCCTGTCCGCTACCCGGAAGGAATCCCGGAACATCTACCAAAGTTAGAATTGGGACATTAAACGCATCACACAGGCGGACAAAGCGTGCTGCTTTGCGCGAAGCATCGTTATCAAGCACACCGGCCAGGTAGTTTGGCTGATTGGCCACAATACCGGTAGGTTGTCCGTTAAACTTGACAAAGCCCACCACGATGTTTTTGGCATAATGCCGGTGGAATTCCAAAAATTCCTTTTCATCCACAATGGCATAAATAATATCCTTAACATCGTAAGGTTTGTTAGCATCTTCGGGTACAATGTCGTTAAGAAAATCTTCTTTTCGCTCGATGGGGTCTTTGCTTTCTGTAATCGGTGGATCTTCAAGATTGTTTTGTGGCAGGTATTCCAGCGATTTCCTTATGAGCATGAGGCCTTCCTCTTCATCGTCGGCGCGAAAATGTGCCACCCCTGATTTGGTGGCGTGAACGGTTGCACCACCAAGGTCTTCCACCGAAATATCCTCGCCGGTTACCGTTTTGGTTACCTTGGGACCGGTCACAAACATGTAACTGGTTTTATCCGACATAATGATCACATCGGTGAGGGCCGGTGAATAAACTGCTCCCCCGGCGCATGGGCCAAAGACGGCCGAGATTTGCGGAATGACTCCCGAGGCAAGAATGTTACGTTCAAAAATTTCGGCATAACCGGCCAGGCTGTTAACACCTTCCTGTATGCGGGCTCCGCCGCTGTCGTTAATACCAACGATGGGTGCCCCCATCTTCATGGCCTGATCCATGATCTTACAGATTTTCTTGGCAAACGACTCGGAAAGCGAACCTCCGAGTACCGTAAAGTCCTGCGAAAAGATGTAAACCACCCTTCCGTCAATGGTGGCATGGCCGGTAACAACACCATCGCCCATGTATTGCTTTTTATCAAGTCCAAAGTCTCGGCAACGGTGGGTTACAAACATATCAAACTCCTCAAAGCTGCCTTCGTCCACCAGCATCTCAATACGCTCTCGAGCAGTGTATTTGCCTTTTTCATGTTGAGTGGCAATACGTTTTTCTCCACCACCTAATTTGGCTTCCTCCCTGAGATCAATCAGTTTTTTAAGCTTATCCTGATCCATTCAATATTTTTTTTGATTTGATCCAATATGGTTATTCGTTCTTGTTTTCACACAGTTCTGTAAGCACACCATGTGTCGATTTGGGGTGGAGGAATGCAATATCCAATCCTTCAGCTCCTTTACGGGGTTGCTTGTCGATAAGCCGCATGCCTTTGTTTTCGGCTTCTTCAAGAACTTTTTCAATTCCTTTTACGGCAAAGGCAATGTGATGCACCCCTTCTCCCTTTTTTTCTATATATTTCCCGATGGGGCCTTCGGGATCAGTCGATTCAAGTAATTCGATCTTGGTATCGCCCACCTTGAAAAAGGCTGTTTTTACCTTCTGATCTTTTACTTCTTCTATGGCATAACATTCAAGCCCAAGCACTTCTTCATAGTATTTTATACTGTCCTGAAGATCTTTAACAGCTATTCCAATGTGTTCAATATGAGTTGGTTTCATAATTCCAGGAATTTTGCGCAAAAGTATATTTTAATTTCATCATAATAAAGCAAATGCCTTAAAATATCGAACTGCCCCCGATATTTAGATAAAGACTGATTTACACCCATCCGCTATAAAAATGTGTAGTTCAGTTTTCATCGATTCAACGTAGGAGTGAATGAAAAAATTTGACTGGGAATGATTTAGAAAGCTTAAAAATAGCTCTATCTCAATGTTGAAAGATACACATATCTGCATGGAAGGCTGTGCGAACACGAACAGCGCGTGTTCGGTGACATGACAACCGGGTATGAGTTCAATGAATAACTATATTTGTAAAAATCAGAAAACCAGCATGAAACAAGCTTCGGTATGTAAGTTGTAAAAAAAACTTAACTAAACCCAAGCGTTATGTTTCGTAACTACATAAAAGTTATTTTCAGGAATTTTTACCGCAACAAAGCTTACTCAATTATCAATATTGTCGGCCTTTCGGTTGGCATAGCCACAGCCATCCTCATGTTGCTGTTTGTTGACGATGAATTAAGCTATGACAAGGATATCGGGAATTCCGAAAACATATACCGGGTAGGAGAGACCCTTTATTGGTCGGGTAAATGGATGAAGACCACTGGAAAGCACTTGAACCTTCCCAGAATTTTTCTTATCAGTTTCTCGATAAATGATATGTTTACTGTAATGGTGAATTATCCGAACGGACCGGAATAGCCTGTAAATGCATACGCGATTCAATTTTCTGCAGTTCGATCAGGTGCTTGATGTAGTTGCTGATATCACCCTTTACCATCATTAATTTGGCCTTTCGGACCAGATCGCGGTACTTAGCTTTTAGTTCCATAATTATAGTGTTTAACGATCAACAACTAATATTAAACAAGAAACATATTGCGGTCAAAATTGTTTAATAAAACAATAAAATAATTCAACAAATATATTTAATCCATTTTCAGTACTTTTTCAATATTGAATAATTAATTTTGATCGTTCTATAATCCTAAAACAAAAAACAGCCCAATTGATTAAAAAGGACACCAAAGACCAGATATTCGAAACTGCCCGCGTTGAGGAGGTGGTTGGCGAATTTGTCAACCTTAAGAAAAGGGGAAAGGACTATCTTGGGTTGTGCCCGTTTCATAATGAGAAAACGCCTTCCTTTTCCGTATCTCCATCAAAAGGAATATACAAATGTTTTGGGTGCGGCAAATCAGGTAATTCGGTAACGTTTCTTATGGAGCATGAACACTACAGCTACCCGGAAGCACTGCACTACCTGGCCGATAAATATAACATTGAGATTGAAGAAGAGGTGGAGACCGATGAGCAAAAACAGGCTGAATCGGAAAAAGAGAGTTTGTTTAACCTTACCGAGTTTGCCTCCAAATATTACATCGATCAGCTTTTCAATACAGAAAAAGGAAAGGCCATAGGCTTAACTTATTTTAAGCAGCGGGGTTTTACCGAAAAAACCATCAAAAAATTTCAATTAGGCTATAGCCCCGATGAATGGGATGCTTTTACCCGTTATGCCTTGAAAAGCGGCTATAAGCTCGATTACCTGGAGAAAGCCGGTTTTACCATCCGCAATGAACATAAGCAATATGATCGTTTCCGTAACCGTGTGATGTTCCCAATCCATAGCTTGACCGGCAGAATATTGGGGTTTGGCGGACGCATTCTTTCTACGGATAAAAAGAAACCCAAATATGTTAATTCCCCGGAGTCGGAGATTTACAACAAAAGCAAGATCCTTTACGGGTTATTTTTTGCCAAGCGTAAGATCATAGATGAGGATAATTGCTTTTTGGTGGAAGGTTATACCGATGTGATCTCCTTGCACCAAGCCGGGATCGAAAATGTGGTGGCATCATCGGGTACCTCACTCACCGAGGACCAAATCAGGTTGATAAGGCGCTATACCAAAAACATCACCATTTTATTCGATGGTGATGAAGCCGGTTTAAAAGCTTCTTTCAGGGGTATTGATATGATATTGGAAAAAGGGATGCATGTTAACATTGTGATGTATCCCCCAGGTGAAGACCCCGACTCCTATGCACGCGAGCATAGGCCTGCCGAAGTGCGGGAATTTATTAAAAACAATAGCCGGAATTTCATTTTATACAAAGCCAACTTACTGTTAAAGGAATCGGAAGGTGACCCGGTTAAAAAAGCATCGCTGGCCAAGGAACTGGTAAACTCCGTTGCTTTAATACCCAACCAGATCGACAGGCTGGCCTATATCAAACAATGCTCTTCACTGCTCGATATGCCTGAGCAGGCCTTGGTCAGTGAGATGAACAAGGTTACCCGCAAACGGTTCAAACAACAATTCAGGAAAGAAGAGGCCGAAGATATTCCTGAACCCGAAACTGCAGAGGCCGAACAACAGGAACATTATGATCCGTTGGATATCAAACCCCAGGAAAAAGAACTTATCAGGCTATTATTGCAATATGGCAATGAAGATTTGATCTTTGAACAGGAAGATCAATACGGCAGGAAACAGGAGCACAGTGTGAAACTGGCTGCATTCGTGTTGAATGATCTTCGGGCCGATGAGTATGAGTTCACACATGATAAATGCAAGTCGATCTATCAGGTTTTCATCCAGCATAACGATAAAGGCACCCTCCCTAATGATAGAGAGTTCATGAATAATGATGATGAAGAACTAGCTAAATTTGCCATCGACATGGTAAGCTCGCCATATGCCCTAAGTGAAAACTGGGAAAAGAACCGTATTTTTGTTAACTCCGAGCGTGACCATTTAAAAGAGGCTGTAATCTCGGCCCTCTTTGCCCTCAAGGCGCGGAAAATTGAGCAGATGATAAAGGAAAATCAGCAAAAGATCAGCCGGGCCAACAACGAAAATGAGATTATAGAGCTCATGGAAATTCACAAACACTTAAAGGCCAAAAGTGTGGAAGTCAATAATAAGTTGGGTCGTATTATCACCCGCTAAGCAAATATGTAATGTTTTCAATCCACGATCACAAAAGAATCATAACTTAATCTTCAGCAGAAAATCATGAATATGCCTGATTATTGTTGTTCGGGGTTCGAATAATGATTACCTTTGGCGGCTGTTAGCTTGATGTCTGGGATGCTTCTCTGCTTGATTTTATCATTCAACTCAATAAAAACTATGACAAATATTCTTTTCATAGATGATAATGTGGAATTTGCCAAATCGAATAAATGGGCTTTGGAGTTGGAAGGCTATGATATCGATATTGGCTACGATGGAGATGTGTGCCTTGATATGCTCAAGCAAAAAGAATATGACATACTGGTTTTGGATATTCTCATGCCCGGAACCGAGGGTATGGAAACTATAAGGGCTGTAAGGAAGCATTATCCCGGTAAAAAGATCATCGCCATTTCTGGAGGAAGCGGGTACCTGGAAAAGGAAAAGATTTTGGATTGGGCCCGGGAACTGGGAGCTGACCGGGCCCTGATGAAGCCTTACCAGATAAAAGATCTAACGGATCTTATCGAGAAAGTGTTAACTGAGTAATAGGATTTTCCTGTCAACGTATCAACCTTATCACTGCCATTTGCTGAATTTCATACCTGCATCCCGGGAAAACGCCGGTGTTTATCCAATATCATTGAAACTTTATGTCACCTGAAATAATTGCTCAACCCGGCATTGCGATGATATCCGGTGGCCGGTTAGTGTGATGATCTCAATTAATCCTGATAGTTCAATCAGCTATTTTCTCAATAAAACATTTAAGTTATCGTTGTCCTAATTAACAATCCAGGGGACATGATTTTCAAGCTTAGTTATATAACGTTGCTGCTAATTTGTTTTGCCGGCGCCTTATCAGGCAGTGAACCGGATAATCATTCCATTTCTCTTCCCGAAAACCCTGAACATTTCGTTGAAGAAAATCTTTCAGAACAATCGCCTGTGGTTATTGCCGATTCATTGATTCGTAAGGGCATCGATTTAAGAAATGCGAAAAAGATAAAGCGCTCACTCGAATATTTGAATAAAGCATTGGACATCGGGAAGGAGGAAGATAATGCCCGGTTGCGATTTTTGGCGATCAACAACATTGGTTTGTGTTACTATATCTCTTCCGAATATGCTAAAGCTCTTGATCATTATTTGAAGGCTTTTCAAATTGCTATTCGTGATTTGCCGGCCAAATATGAGCAAACTATCCTGAATAACATTGCCATTGTATATAATGCCGACGGTAAAAAGGAAAAGGCTTTGCATTTCTTTAAAAAAGCCTATGAATCGGCTATTGATCTGAAAATGTTCAAAAAGGCTGCGCATTATGGTATTAACCTGGCCACCTTGTATAATGATTTGGGCAAATATGATACGGCCCGCAACATGCTTGAGTCCGCGATGAAGTATACGGAACCCGGATCGGATAATTACTATTACGCCCGGGTAAGCTTGGCCGAGAGTTATGAGTTTGCCGGAAACCTGGAAAAAGCCCGCAAAATATTGCGCCAGATGGTTGATAAGGACACGGACCTGAGTGGCGATGTAAGTGTTTTTGCCCATAACCGCCTGGCTAAAGTACTCCACCAAATGGGGCATTATGAAGACGCCGAAAAAATTGCCCTTAAAGGAGCCAGTATAGCGAAAAGCATCAACGATATAAATTCTCAATATGATGCTTATGATCTTCTTAGCCAGATAAGCAAAAAGCGCAATGATTATAAGAAAGCTTTCGCTTATCTGCAGAAAACAAGAGAACTCTCCGATACGTTGCAATACCTTAAAAATCAGGAAAAACTCTCCGAATTGCAGGGTAAGTTCGAGCTTTCAAAATATGAATATGAACTTGAGGCTGCCGAGGAAAAATATGCTTCACTGCAGAAGTTCAATACCATAATGATCATTTCGGTAATTCTGATTGCTATTTTGGCAATTTATACCGTTAGGGTAAGGTGGATTAACATGCGGCAGAAGAACTCCCTGTTGCAGAAGAAAGAAGATATATCCGCCCTGGAGCTTGAGAAGAGTCAGGCTCAGCAAATGGCCCTTGAACAGGAGCTTAAACGCAATGAAGAGCGGTCGGCCCTGAATGAGAAATTGCTTCGCGAGGAAATAGAGATGAAAAACCGGGAAATATCCTCCAAGGCACTTATCAATGCAACCAAAAATGACACAATCCATCAAGTTATCGATCAAATAGAGCAGTTGGATCAGAAAGAAGACCAAAATATCAGGGCGCTTAAGAGGGAGCTTAAAGGTACCATCAATATAGAAAAAGACTGGAATGATTTTGTGGTTCATTTTGAGCAGATCCACGAAGGCTTTTTCCAGCGGTTACAAGATCAGCATCCCAATTTGAATAACAACGACTTACGCCTGGTGGCCTATTTACGTATCAATCTTGGAAGTAAAGAAATTGCCCGCTTGCTGAATATTACCCCGGCCTCATACCGGAAACGCAAGATGCGTCTCAAAGAAAAAATGGGATTGGAACGGGATGAAAATGTGGAAAAGTATATCTACAATCTATGATTTAGGTAATTAGGTTAGAAATAAGTCACGCTTTTTCCCAAATATGTCACGCTTTGTCCATGCCCAAAATAACCATCCTTTTATAAAATTGATTCTCTTTGCAAGCAATTGTTCAACAAAATGTTTTAATCAAAACTATTTAATTATGAAAACCGGAAACATACTTTTAGCATTATCACTGTTTGTTTTCACCTTATTCTCCTTCGAACCTGTTAATGCGCAGGTTGAATATACCAAGGAGAAGGATGTTAACACGAAAACCTTGTTAAATAATCGTGCCCTGGAAGGTGAAGTAACCTATGAGGGAAGAGTTGGCCCCGGATACGGTCGGTTCAGCTCTATTGTATTTGACGCCAATAATGAAGGCGTGGTATATGCCGCCAACTATACCCGGCAGATCTTCAAATCGACTGATGCCGGCCAAACTTGGGAACATTTTTATTCTGCTCCGCAAGTACCTGGCAATATTGCAACCATCGATCATCTTAAGTTTGCCAATCCGAATGAACCTACACACTTATACTTTACCGTAACCGATGGGTTAAGTAGTGATGTTGAAACCAGGGGGTTGTATATCCTTGATGTCGCTACCGGTGAAGTGGTTGATGTTATTCAAAAGTTCAACCTGCAGCACCTGAATTTTAGCGATTACGAGGTTGATCCCAGTAACCCTGATAATATTGTTGTTTTCGCCAACATGGGCGTATGGTACTCAGGTAGCAAGCAAACTGTTTGGCGTTCAACGGATGGTGGTGAGAATTTTGAATTAATCTATGACTACCTCAACTATGACGAACTTTCTGTAAAAACTGTAAATATTTATCCCGGCGATCCCGATCGTATCCTTATGGGATTAGGTGCCAGCCCTGGCGATGATGAAGGTGGTTTTTACGGAACAACCGACGGCGGTGAAACCTGGAACCGTATCATTTCCGGTGATATCATCGGTGATGTAAAAATGGTTCCCGGCGACCCCCAAACCATATTTGCCGTTACCGGTTTTGGTGCTGATGTGGAAAAGATCCTGCGTTCAACCGACGGTGGTTATAACTGGACTGAAATGGATATCGAACTTACGCCTCACCAATTGGATGCTTTTGTTACCCTGGGTATCGACCCGAGCAATCCCGATAATGTTTGGGCCACTGAGGAAAACGAAATCGTGGTAACCCATGACGGTGGTGAAACCTGGGAAAGCATCGTTTTTGATGTAGAGGAATATCATAACTATTATTATGGTATAACCGTAGCGGTTAGTCCTTTCAATAGTGATCATGTAATTATTGGTGGTGACCACCGTGTGGTTGAAACCATGGATAATGGTGAAACCTGGGACCTAAAGCCGGTAAAAACCCGTACCATGACCTCAATGGATGCCACTAAATACCCCAATGATAGCACATGGTTGTATTACACAGCCAACGGTAGTTTCTTTGCGCATAATCCTGTTACAGGTGAGCGTAATGAGCAGCTTGGACTGAATATGGTTAACCTGAGTTACTATATTTATGGTGATGAATACACACAAGATCGTTCTTTCCTTGGTGTTCCCGGTGGTTTTTCCGGTGGTATCAATGTATTCCAAAGCTATGATTACTGGGCAGGTCCTCCTACACCCGCTTTTTCGGAAAACGGTGCCAAGGTACTAACCCATATCCGTCGTGCTCCTGAAGACGAAGATACTTACTGGATGGTGATGCCCAAATGGAATCCCGGCAGTAACGCATTGCTTCTGCGCACAACCGATAACTTTGAAACCACCGAAGAAATCTCAATTACTGGAACCGAAGAACAAATCAAAGATCTTGAAGTGGTTGAAGGTGAGCCTGGTGTACTTTGGGCATATGCTATTGGCGAAAACAAAGCCGGCGTATACAAATCAACCGATTATGGCGACAACTGGACTCAAATGTCGGCAGGTTTGCCGCAAGGTGCTGGTATCTGGGACATCGCAGTGAACCCCAATAATCATGACAACCTGGTGGCTTCCGTAAGCCTTGGTAATGGTATTTACGCCACCTATGATGGAGGTGAAACCTGGAACCCTGCTTTCACCGACTTCGAATGTATGGATGTTTATTTCAGTGAAAACCACGAAGGTGTTATTCTAGCTCAGAAGTTTGTACAAGCCGGCTTGGTTATCTCCGAAGATACCGGTGAAACCTGGAACCAGGTATCCGATGATGTAATTTTGGATGCTTCTTACACTGATACTGATATCATTGAGCAAGATGAAAGCATCGACATTTACATGAGTGGTATTGGTGTTGCTAATGTAAAATATACCTATACACCCGCTGCTCCTGCTACACAAGCTATCGCCCTGGAAGAAGGTTTCCAGTTTGTTTCAACCAGCGTTGTTGAAGAAAATCCTGCTATGGACGTTGTTCTAGAAGATATCCTTGGATCTGATCTCGACTTTGTTAAGAATTCCAACGGTGAACTTTTCCACAAAGTAGGTTTCGACTGGGTTAATAACATTGGCGACTGGATGACCAAAGAGGGTTACCTTTTTAATATGAACGGTGCTCAGGAACTGTTACTGGAAGGTGAACGCATGGATGCTACAAGCCCCATTTCACTGGAAAGCGGTTACCAGTTTGTTAGCTACCTGCCGGTAGAACCTATGGATGCAACCGTTGCCTTTGAAAGCATCATGAGCGATGATTTGGACTTTATCCGGAATTCCAATGGCCAAACACTCCAGAAAATCGGTGGTGAATGGGTTAATGGTATAGGCGATTGCCAACCCGACGAAGGTTACCTGGTGAAACTCAATGCTGCTGCCGAACTGGTTTATCCGGCAACAGGCAATACCAGTGGTATTACCAACCCCGAAACCGAATACTTCACCTTTAACGGTGGTAACGCAGCCGATAATGTATTTACCGTTTATATCAAGCCCGGCGAAAACCTCGAGGAAGGTGACGAAGTAGCTGTTTATGACAATAATGTATTGGTAGGTACTACCGTAATTACCAGCGATGATGCATTGACCAATGAAGTTGCTGCCTTCTCAACGCTTAACGAAGGTAACGGATATACCACAGGCAATCATATTACTATAAAGCTCTATGATGCCAGTGAAAATACAGTAGCAGAGGCTGATTATGAAATGATCAATCCTTATGGCGATGCTTATGTTAACAATGTATTCCCCTCAAGCGACGGTGAATACAGTGTTGCAGAAGTTAACCTGACTACTACAGGTATTGATGAACAGGCGTTGAACCTGGATATGTATCCCAATCCGTTTAAAGATGAGCTGAATATTTCGGCTAGCAAAGATCTTAACAAGGTTAGCGTAATGAATGCGGCCGGCCAGATCATCTTATCCAAGGAGAATCCTGGCAGTGAACTTGAAATCAATACCAATAGTTGGGAACGTGGCGTATACTTGATCCGCCTCCATACTAATGACAAGGTAGTTACCCATAAATTGATCAAAAAGTAACCAATAACTGACCGGTTATACGGTGGTAAAAGTGCAGGGTCATGTGTACCCTGCACTTTCAAAAAAAATTAGGACTTTGGTTAGTGATTAGTAATAGCTTCTTTCCCTGGCGACAGGGATTCCAACGTTGAACTTATATCCTGGAATTGTTTATAAGTGTTGATGTTAGACGAACATCGACAGGTTATGTATAAGTTCACTCTTAAAACCACCCGCTTTCTGTGTCCGCTGGATCTGTTGACTATAAACTATTAGCGTTGTTTGACGGAACTGCCGGGTGGTTTTTTTCTCTTTTACTAGTGCTACCCAAGATAAAATTAGCAAAAAGGGAAATTCGATTAATTTTTCCATTTTCTTTCTCCGAATTAAATTCATAACAATCGCACCATGCATACCTGGAACGGGCAGGTATCGCATGGTGTTTTTAATTTTGAAAGTATAGGTTTTCATAAGATTTTTTAGATGATTGAGGAGTAAACCACAGTTTAGTAAATAAAGTTCATAAGCCTGTTTTTAAGTCATTAGTTATTGTTCCATTTCTTCGGTTACTCAGTTATAAATGGCTATAATCAATCCATCTTTCCGGCAAGAACGGCGGTTTTCTTAAACTTCTCCACTTTGCCTCCCACATCAAAAACCTCGAAATAAATGATGTAGATGCCAATAGGAGCTTTTTCGCGCTCATTGGTGATGCCATCCCAGGTGAAGGAGCCGGAGGTGCCTAATAATTCATTTTGGAGCAAATGGCTGACGAGCCGGCCTTGTGCATCATAGATGGTTACATTTGCCGTAAAACCGGGTTGTCCGAAGTTATAGGCAATGGAGAGCACATCCCGGTAACCGTCGTTATCCGGTGAAAAGATTTCAGGATCGATGGTAATCTTGTCTTCGTAAGTTTCGCTTGCCATGAACTGTGAATTTTGATAGGCCGGTGTGGCAAAGCCAACCGTTTCGGAAGCCGAGTGCCAATTATTGCGATCGCTTGCCGGCTTATCAGGATCGATGCGTTCCAGTGAAACGCCTTCGGTATCGTTAAGCAAGGGGAAGTGCATGTTTTCTTCATAGGAAAACCGATCGATAATAGCATAGGATTTATCGGCAATTACCGCAGTACCCTCCGAATTACCGAATTGCGGCATGGAGGACAAGGCAATGAATTGATCGGGGTTCTTCGTGAAATAGGCTTGCTTTATTTTGTTTGGTGCAGTGGTCAAAACAAGGTATTCTTCGGGGAAGATCAGAAAACCTTCATCGCTTATATCACTTTTCGAATACAAATACCCTTCCAGTGTATCCATGCTGGTTAGGAGCAGCTTCTGCATATCGATCACCTTATCAGAACGATTGTATAGCTCAACAAAATCAACTCCTTCATTGGTGGGATTGAACAGAATTTCGTTGATGACCAAATCATTTGGAGTTGCTTGTTTCGGAATTGCTACCCTAACCGTTTTTTCGTCATCAATCGAATTACCGGCACAATCACTACAAGCATCTTCAATACTAAGGGTGTAAATTAATTGTTCGGCCAATGTAGTTTTTAAATTTAACACAACCCTATCAGCCAATAAAGAATTAACTTCAACTTTCAATGGCTTCCCAATCCCGTTATTGATGTGGTATTTGGCCGGATTGATGATGGTACTACTATCCATAGGTTCATTAAAATAAAGTTCGATGGTGGAAATATTGGGAGCAAAGGCTCGTAGAAGATAGGGCTTGGTGTTATCGGGGTTTTCACCAACGATTGAATTTTGTGAACCCGGCGTTCCACCGGCAGCTGAATGGGAAGCCGACCAGTTGGATTTTCCGCCGCACGGATTATCAGGATCGATCTGTTCCAGGCTGTAGCCACCGTCTTCCTTGTAGGTATCATCATACCATGAATTATCATATTCAACGGCATGGATCAATCTCCCGTCAGGGGAGCGAAGAGCAACCATGGTTCCTTTATTGGAAAGGGAGATGCTGTTTACGCCTGCAAAAATTCCGTAATCCCGCAGATCTCCGTAGGCCTCTGCATCAGCAATGATTGCATAAGCTTGAGCCGGTATTTGCTCATCAGGAAGCATCTCCCTGTCATCACCCACTTGAATGATCCAGTTTTCCAGAAAAACAGGGAGATCAGTGCGATTGTATAGCTCGATGTATTCCCGTTCAGGCAATTCCACAGCGGGTGAAGGGTCAGCCATGAGTTCATTAATAACCAGGTCATACTGTTGGGCCGGTAAACCGATATGGAATGGCATGGAAGATTCCAGCGGAACTAAGGTACCAGAACAATTTCGTATGGTATCCACGATTGTTAATTCATAAGAAACTTGCGTTTGCAGGCCGGAGGCCGGGATTAAGAAAACTGAGCGCTTGATGGTATCAGCCGGTAAAACCTGGGCAGGATGACCCATTCCATTTGAAATCTCATAAACTGCCGGGTTAAACAAACCTTCGCGCATCGTTTGGTTGAACACAACCAGGATAGTGTCATGTGATATTGCTCTCACTTTTGCCAATGCCGGAATATTGGTCCCTGGATCATATACTGAATTTCGTTCACCGGGTGTGCCACCGCGCATGTCTTGTGAGGCATACCAGTTGTTTTCATTACCACAGGGATTTTCCGGGTCGATCATTTCCATGGACCAACCCCCGTTGTCTTTTTCAGGATCATGATAATAATCAAGATCATAAGACACATGATGAATAATGCTGCTATCAGGCGACATTAGCGTTAGCGTTGTACCACCGTTGGTAAGAGAATAGTCATTCGTAAAAAGATCGAGCGAAAGCCCGTATGTGCTCATATTATCACCTTTGGTAACAATTAAAAAGCTGTCGGGAGGAATCGTAATATCGGGGAAGGTTTTAGATGTATTTCCAAAGGCAATCATCCAGTCTTTAAGATTTACCGGCAGCTCAGTTCTATTATATAGTTCAATATATTCCACCTCGGGCAACTCTTCTGGTGGGCTGGGGTCGGCCATGATCTCATTGATCAATACATCGAATTTTTTCGCTTCAAACCAGGAAAATGATTCCTGAACGGTTTCCATCTCATTTCCGGCCAAATCCCGGAGGTTTTTGATGGTTAAGGTGAGCAACTGACGGTTTGGAAAGGTCTCTGAAAAATTAAGATGGACAAGCGATAGCTCGTCTTCATCCAATATGGCGCCTGCCGGATTACCGATCCCCTGATCTACAAAATAGTTGGCAGTATTTTCAGCCGTTGCTTCATCAAGGGCTTCGGAGAAGAGCAGGTCAATGGAATGATCATCCGGCAGGACGAGCGACTCAAATTCCGGTGGTGTGATGTCTTGCTCAATATCGCCCACATAAAAATCATCGAAGTATATGCGTTTGGAATAGGATTGAGCATATTTACATAATAAGCCAAAGTAATAGGTTTGCTCAATGGCATTATCAAATCCGGTGGTTTCAAATTCCCAAATGCCATTTCCCTCCTTATCGGTGAAGATAGTCCAGTTGCCGGCATCATCACGAGTTATTTTTATGTGCATGGCAAAATCTTCAGCTATCGCGCCCTCACTTCCTCTTGCTACAGTGTCAATTTCATCCCCTTGCTGCCGGAAAAGGGTGATGGCATCAGTGCCACCGGCCTCTCCAAACTGTAAAAAGTAGCCATTAAGCGGTTCATTAAGGTCCTCGCTATCGCTTGCCAGATACATCTTCACCCAACTGGCGCTGGAGGGATTAAAATCGATATGGATAAAAAACCGCCATTCGGTCTGGGTGATCAGGGTATTGGGAAGATAAAGGGAAGCGGTGTTGGCCACGGTATCATCCAACTGCAATTGCAAGGCTTCATTTACCCGGAATAAATCCGTATCTCCATACCATTGTGGGTTTTGGATATGATCTCCATCGGAGAAATCGTCGATTACCTGTGCCGGTAAGTACTGGCATAGCAAAACAAAGGGAACAATAAGACAGGACCTAATAATGTTTGTTTTCATGATAAACTATAGCCATTCAGGCTGGTTGAATTAAAATGCGTTGTAAATATACTATTTTTGTCAATCAAAATCAATTATGATGCGAATAGCGGTTGTAGGCGCCACCGGATTGGTGGGTGACGTGATGTTAACGGTTTTACAGGAAAGCGCCTTGCTCAGGGATGCCGAAATCATTCCGGCAGCTTCGGAACGCTCCGTAGGTAAAAAATTAACTTATGGTGAACGGGAATTTGAAGTAGTAAGCTTGAAAACTGCCGTGGAAATGAAGCCTGACATCGCCTTGTTTTCAGCCGGCGGGGATGTTTCAAAAGAATGGGCGCCCAAATTTGCCAAAGCCGGTTGTATGGTTATCGATAACTCCTCGGCCTGGCGCATGGATAAGAAGATTCCTCTGGTGGTTCCCGAAATTAATGCCGCTGTTATCAAGCCCAATAATAAAATTATCGCCAATCCGAATTGCTCCACCATACAAATGGTTTTAGCCCTGGCTCCGCTTCATCGGGCCTACGGGATAAGGCGCCTGGTGGTGGCAACCTACCAATCGGTAACCGGAAGCGGCATGAAAGGTGTAAGGCAACTCGAACATGAGCGCAAGGGCAGCGAAGGGGAAAAAGCCTATCCGCATCCCATCGACCTGAATGTTTTACCACACGGAGGAAGTTTTGATAAGGATGGTTATACCAGTGAAGAAGTTAAGCTGGTGAATGAGACAAGGAAAATATTGGATGAGCCGCAAATGCGCATCACCTCAACAGTGGTGAGGGTGCCGGTATACGGCGGGCATTCCGAAGCAGTTAATGTGGAGCTTGACCGTGATTTTCGCCTGAATGACATAAGAGGCTTATTGGAACAGACCAAAGGCGTGGTGGTTCAGGATGCTCCATTGAATAATCATTATCCTATGCCTATCTTTGCCCGCGGAAAAAACGAGGTATTTGTCGGGCGGCTGCGGCGCGATTTTTCCAATGAAAACAGCCTGAATATGTGGGTGGTTTCGGATAACCTGCGCAAAGGCGCGGCAACCAACGCCGTTCAGATAGCCGAGTACCTGGTTGAACATAAACTAACAGGGGGGAACTAAAGTAAAAGGTGATCACGCATTACGACATAGAAAAATTCGACGCTACGAATCCCATAGTGACCCTGGGGACTTTCGATGGCGTTCATAAAGGCCATCGGAAAATATTAAAACGCCTCAAAGAAATTGCCCGTGAGACCGGTGGCGAAACCGTGATTATAACCTTTCATCCGCATCCGCGCATTGTTTTAAATAAGGATAAGGAAAGCCTTCGTTTGCTAAGTACACCTGGGGAACGTGCCAATCTATTTGAGAAGGCCGGCATCGATCACTTGGTGATGGTAAGATTTACCCAGGCATTTGCAGAAATGACTTCCGAGGAATTCATCGAACAGATTTTGATTGACAAGATCGGGGTGAAGACCATGGTGGTGGGTTATGATCATGCCTTTGGCAAGGGACGCGAAGGTAATTTTGAGGTATTGGAAAAATATGGTCAGAAGCATGGCTTTACGGTTGAGGAAATTCCCGCCGAAGATATTGAAAACAACACCATTAGTTCCACCCGCATCCGCAATGCTTTATTCGAAGGCGATATTAAAACAGCCAATCATTTGCTGGATTATCGCTACATGGTTTCCGGCAGGGTGATGCGCGGCAACCAGATTGGTAAGCTCATCGGTTTTCCAACGGTGAATTTAGAAGTGGAAAACTCTTATAAATTGATTCCCGGGAAAGGGGTTTATGCCGTGCAGGTGGAATGGAACGGAAAGGTGTTTAACGGTATGGGCAACATTGGCTTCCGCCCGACTATAAGCACCAACCACTTGACGCTCGAGGCCCATATTTTTGATTTCGAACAGGATATTTATGACGAATCCATTACCCTGTATTTTATTGACCGCATCAGGGATGAGAAAAAATTTGGTAACCTGGATTTATTGAAAAAACAACTGCATCAGGACAGGGAGGCCGCCCGGAAAATTTTTGACGGCTAACAATTTACGGCAACATCAGTCCACCGCTTTTTTCGATAAGGATACCAACGGAGTGAACACCTTCGGTTTGGTATTTATAATTAAGATTTTCAACGGTGATCTTTCCCTGTCCTTCATTCCTATAGGTAAATCCATTATAAACCCTCGATTTTAATTTCCATACACCGCCCTGTTTCTTGCCTTTCATTTGATTGCTGTTGTTTTTTATTTCGATGGTGTGTTCCAGGTTACGTATTTCTCCCGAGGGGGTTGCCATGGTAAAATGAACCGGCAATGCTTTTAAGTTGAAATCATCGGTAAGTTCAAGTGTCAGGAAAATGTCGCAAGGTTCTGATTTGGCCGTAGCGTTATATTCGAAGGATAACTTATTAAAACGCTTCCAAACATCATTTTCGAAGGTGGTATTTTCCTCATAGATCACCGAAGACCCGCATGCGTTCAACAAGAACAAAACTCCTATCAATAAAAAAGCGATATAGCCATTTTTTGCCAACCGGTTCATTTTCTTAAAATTTTCTTCAAAATTAATAAATGTGCGGGAGAGGAGGGGGACACTTATATCCTTATTTCCCATTTATGTCTTCCGTTTTGGTCTGCAAATTGTCGAAAAACAAGAGCATTAACAATGCCCGAGCTTCTATGCAATTTTCACCCTAAAAACCGTTTACTTTGCATAGATTTTATGGAGAATAGCGGAAATCACATAGAGATCATGGCGCCCGTGGGTTCTTGGGCCTCATTGCAAGCGGCCATTCAAGGCGGCGCCGGTTCGGTTTATTTCGGCATCGGGAAGCTGAATATGCGTTCCCGCTCGTCAAGTAATTTCACCCTGGACGATTTGGTGGAAATTACCCGCATTTGCCATGAAAACAACATCCGTTCCTATATCACCTTAAATACGGTTATCTATAACGAAGAACTGGATGAGCTCCGCAGGGTGATAGATGCTGCAAAAACGAATGATATTACGGCCATTATTGCCTCCGATATTTCGGTAATCCAATATGCCCGTTCCATTGGAATGGAAGTGCATATTTCCACCCAAAGCAATGTCACCAACATCGAGGCGGTGAAATTTTTTGCTCATTTTGCCGATGTCATGGTCACCGCCCGTGAGCTGAATCTTGATCAGGTCAAGGAGATCACCCGGCAAATACGGGAACAAAATATTACCGGACCTTCCGGACGCTTGGTGGAGATTGAAGTGTTTGCTCATGGGGCTTTGTGTATGGCGGTTTCGGGTAAATGTTACCTGAGTCTCGATAATTTCAATTATTCGGCCAACCGGGGCGCCTGCCTGCAACCCTGCCGCCGCCCTTATAAGGTAACCGATAGGGATGGAGAAGTGGAACTGGCCGTTGATAATGAATATATCATGTCGCCCAAGGATCTGAAAACGATTGATTTCCTGGATAAGATACTGGATGCCGGTGTAAAGGTATTAAAGATAGAGGGAAGGGGCCGCTCTCCGGAATATGTTAAAACGGTTACCGCAACCTATAAGGAAGCGGTTAAGGCTTATTATAAGGGTGAATACACCCGCGAAAACATTGAAAAATGGAATGAGCAGCTAAAAACCGTTTATAACCGTGGTTTCTGGGATGGTTATTATTTAGGCCGTAAAATGGGCGAATGGACCGAACGCTACGGTTCACAGGCCACTAAACAGAAAATTTATGTGGGTAAGATCACCAATTACTTCACCAAATTGAAAGTGGCTGAAGTAAAAATGGAAACCCACTCCCTAAGCCAGGGGGATGAAATCCATATTATAGGCCCTGCCACGGGTGTGATGGAGAATCAGGTCGAGGAGATCCGGGTAGATGACAGGCAAGTGGAAACCACAACAAAAGGAGAACTATGCTCTATCAAGGTTCCCGGAATGGTTCGCCGCTCCGATAAACTCTATAAAATTGTTGAACGGCAAAGCGAAACTAGAAGGTGAAAAAAACGAACTACCATACACACAGTCATTATTGCGACGGAAAGGATGTTCCGGAAAATTTTGTGAAAAAGGCCCTCGAGGGGGGCTTTTATGCGTTAGGTTTTTCCAGTCATGCGCCGGTTCCTTTTAAGAATAACTTTGCCATTGCCGAAGAAGACCTCCCGGTATACCGGGATGAAGTAAGATCATTGGCAGAAAAGTACAAAGACACACTTCGCATTTTTCTTTCACTGGAAATTGATTTTGTTACCGGTGTGACCAAAGATTTTGCAGCATTCCAAAAGGAGCTCGGCCTGGATTATATAATCGGTTCAGTGCATTTGGTTCGAAACAGCGATCCGCATAAGCTTTGGTTTATCGACGGCCCCAAGGCTGAAATATACGATGAAGGATTGAACCGGGTATTCGGAGGTGATATTAAAAAAGCTGTAAAAGCCTATTATCATCAGATCAATCAAATGCTCGAAAGCCAGCCGGTAGATGTGGTGGGGCATTTGGATAAGATCAAGATGCACAATAAAGACCGCTATTTCGAGCAGGATGAAAAATGGTACCGGCATTTGGTGTTGGAAACCCTTGAGGTCATTAAGCAAACCGGTGCCATTACCGAGGTAAACACCCGGGGCATTTACAAGGGCCGCTCCGATGAATTATTCCCCGGCAACCGGATATTGAAGGAACTCAAACAACGCCACATGCCCATCATGCTCAATTCCGACGCCCATAAACCTGATGACCTCACCGGTTACATGGAAGAAACCCGCCGGCATTTGCAAGATTTGGGGTTTAAGGAACTGATGGTCTTTGATGGCGAATGGAAGGCAGAGGCTTTGTGAGGGAGAGGCTTAGAGACGGAGAGACTGAGAGACTTAGAGACTAAGAGACGGAGAGACTGAGAGATGGAGAGATGAATTAGTTATTTGGGTGATTACCTCATTGGATTGGTGCATGATGGAACCACCCATTGCCGACCACGCGCTAATTGGATTGGAGAATGCAGATTGGAGATTGGATGATTGGAGAATATTGCGGAGGGGTTGGTTCTTTGGAAACAACACAACTCTACAAAACGAATTCATAATCAATTGAATATGTAATTTTCGGATTCGATCACCCTAATAACCAATATCAAACCGATGCTTAAAGCATGATGGAGTCTCATTTTTTGTCGTATTGCATCAAATAATGCTCGATCCCGGCTTCCACGAATTTTTCACCTACTTTCACAAAACCCTGTCTTTCATAATAGGGAACGGCTTTTAGCTGGGCATGGAGATAAATGGGTTTATTCAAAGGAATAATATCCTGAAGGACTGCCTTGAGCAACCCGGAACCATAATTTTTATTCCGGTATTGCTTTAACACAGCAAAGCGCTCCAGCTTAATGCCTTCATTGGTTTCACGCCATCTTGCCGTGCCAATGGGCTTCTCATCCAGGTAGAGGATATAATGCCGGGCTTGTTCATCTGCACCGTCATATTCCAGTTCGGATGGTACCTTTTGTTCATCGACAAAAACTTTAGTTCGAATGGGGAGGGCAAGTTTTTTGAATTCCGAATCGCTGAAACTTATTCTATTTATCATCATTTAGAAAGTCTTCAAAATCGTGTCTTACCGTGTATTTTTTGATCTTTTGGGCGGCCTCATACATATCTTGAATAAGAAGTTGTGTATCCCGCTTAGACATAGATCAAATCTGACTTAATTGAATCAAAATACCCTTTCCTGATACCTGACTTGGACACCAGGTCAACCTTAACACCGAGCAAATTTTCCAATTCCTCCGCCAAATCAATGAACTCTATACCAACAGAATCGTAGAACTCAACAACGATGTCCACATCACTAATTTTTGTTTGTTCATTACGTGCATAGGAGCCAAAAACGGCAAGCGATTTTATGGGATATTTTATACTCAGTGCTTTTTTATGGCTTTGTAAAATAGATTTTATTTCCGGTAAAGTTTTCATAATCCAAAGATATACCTTTTGTATTTAAGATGCTCATTTTGTTCAACATCTCTTTCCAATATAACGCTGATCATGATTGAATACTTGCCCTGAATAGAAGAAGTTTCCTTTAAGCGGTTTATCAATATGTGAAAAAATTGCTACCGGTTTTCCTACCCGTCATACGACCACTTCACATACATGCTACCCCAGGTAAAACCGGCGCCGAAAGTGGCAAGGATAAGATTATCACCTTTGTTTAGTTGCTTTTCCCATTCCCATAAACAAAGGGGAAGGGTTGCAGCAGTAGTATTTCCGTATCGCTGGATGTTGATCATCACCTGTTCTCTATTAATTCCCATGCGGCGTGCTGTAGCTTCTATAATCCGCATGTTGGCCTGATGGGGCACCAGCCAAGCCAGCTCTTCGGGAGCTATGTTGTGGCGCTTCATCATTTTAACCGAAGCATCGGCCATATTGGAAACGGCATATTTGAAAACAGGTTGGCCTTCCTGGTAAATGAAATGTTCACGTGCGTCAACGGTTTCATGGGAAGCCGGTTTTAATGAGCCTCCGGCCTTCTGGTGGAGATGCTTGCGCCCCATCCCGTCAACCTGGGTAATGGTATCGATAATACCTGTATCATCATTGGTGGGCTCTAGCAAAACGGCACCGGCACCATCCCCAAAAATGGGACATGTGCTGCGATCGGTATAGTCAACTATGGAGGACATCTTTTCAGCTCCTATTACAATCACTTTTTTATGGGTGCCACTTTCAATGTATTTTGCAGCCGTATTCAATGCATATAAAAAACCTGAACAACCGGCATTCAGATCGAAACTGAAGGCGTTCTTGATGCCTGCCTTATCGCTGATAATATTGGCTGTAGCTGGAAACTGCATATCCGGGGTTACTGTGGCACAAATTAAGAAATCAATTTCATCAGGAGTCGTGTTGGTTTTTGCAAGAAGTTCCTTTACTGCTTCAACTCCAAGGTCAGAAGAACCTTTTTCTTTTTCTTTAAGAATTCTTCTTTCTTTTATACCAATGCGCGTCATGATCCAATCATCATTGGTATCGACCATTCGGCTCAACTCATCGTTTGTGAGGATATAATCAGGAACATATCCCCCTATACCAGTTATAGCAGCTCTCATTTTAATGTCGATTTATCATTAACGTAGTCAGTTATTGTTCCCCTGCTTTTTGTTTTCCACATAAGTATTTAGCGCTTCTGTGATCTTTTGCGAAAGATGTGCCTCAGCAATTTCCTTCGACAGCAGCACCATGTTTTTTATGGCTTTGTCATTCGATATCCCATGACCGACTAGTACCGTTGAATTGATCCCCAAAATGGGTGTACCCCCGAAATTTTCATAATTCATACGATCAATAAATTCATCAGTCAAGCCCCGTTTTAACAGGATGCGGTACATGGCTTCGATCTGTTTGAGCACAACATTACCGGTAAAGCCATCGGTAACAATGATATCGACTTTATCATTGAACAGATCACGGCTTTCCACATTGCCATAAAATTTAAAGTCAGGTGAATCTTTCATTAATTGGTAGGTAGATTGAGCCAGCAGGTTCCCCTTTTTTTCCTCTTCACCAATGTTAAGCAATCCAACTTTTGGATCCTTAATGTTAAAAACATGTTTTCCATATAATGATCCCAGCAATGCAAACTGGTACATCACATCCGGCTTGGCATCCGGATTTGTGCCAACATCCAGCAAAATGGTAATACCTTCTTTTTCCTTTGGAATAATTGCGGTGGTGCAAGGACGAATTACCCCCTGGATATTATTAACACTGTATATTGAGCCAACCATCATAGCGCCGCTATTACCGGCACTTGAGAAGGCTTCTATATCTCCCTTTTTCAGGTATTCGAATCCTTTGGCTATGCTGGAATCAGGTTTCTGAACAAAAGCCCTGGTAGGTTGCTCGCCCATTCCAATAACCTTGGGTGCATGCACTATATCAAATTCATCGGGATTTTCATCACGTTGCTTCAGTTCTTCTGCAATCAAATCCCGATCACCAAAAAGCACAAGCCTATCGTTTTTGGGAAGCTCTTTATTAATTAAAATAGCACCATCAATAGTAGCTTGTGGTGCATTATCTCCTCCCATCACGTCAAGTCCAACCCTCATCTATTCAATTTTTTTGTTGGAATCGTAAGATGGCCCATTCACTATTTATTACTCTGCCTCGGGCCTCTCAATAACAGGATTGCCTTTGTAATAGCCGCACTCTGAACATACCCTGTGATATCTAACGGGAGCTCCGCAATTAGTACAAACGATCAGTGTTGGCGTTTTTGCTTTATAGTGCGTTCTCCGTTTATCTCTTCTGGTCTTCGATATTTTTCTCTTCGGATGCGCCATTTTCTTTTACTGTTTAGTATGTTTTGATTAATGGTTTAATTATCAAAATTCAAATTCTTTAACTTTTCCCATCGCGGATCAATCTGATTTTCGGCCGAATGTTCCCGGAGCTTTTCCAGGATTACCGGATCACAGGTGCTGTTGCCCTCATCATCATCGGGATGTACCCGCTTAATGGGCAATAGCAAACTGATGAATTCATACATGTAATGCCCGATGTCTAAGTGCGACTCTTGTTCAGGAATAATGAGAATTTCTTCGGTTTCTTCCTTATAATCATCGCCAAACTTTACAATCAGGCGTCTGTTTCCATCAATTTCCTGGTCATATTCATCAAGGCACCGGTCACAGGTTACCTTAACGGTTCCCCGTATGTTAAAATTCAGAACCAACATACGAGCCTGCCGTTCCAACGAAAGTGTTACCTTAACATTGCCCTTGGCCAAATCAGAATAATCGAATGCATCAAAGAACGTATCATTGATCTCGAACTCATATTGGTGAATCCCAATCTTTAAGCCACCAAATGGGATTACGTATTCGCTGAAGTAATCCAAAACCAAACCGTTTTTAGTTCAAGGGGGGCAAAAGTATAAATTAATATTATGAATAACAACAAATTATTTTAGCCGAAACTGTTTGTTTATACAGTAAATCAGGCCAAAACAATCAAAATGCCTATCATAAAAGACACCCTGTTCAATTCATGAGGATAATTTAAATTTATCCGATCTTATTTATAAATGAAAGCGTGCTATTTGCATCGCGGAATTGCCCCCACAAATAAAATTCCGCTAAGGTATAAACGAAGAAAGCGGATTTTCCTTATGCCACAATTGCAGGAAAAATGGATTATTTGAAGGCTTTTTCAAGCAAGCCGTCACCATTGAGTTTAAGGCGATCAAAGTACTCGGGGACTGTTTTTCCCGTAAGCTTATCCACATATAGCTTCGCCAGGTATTGCCCAAGCATATAACCCTGTCCTCGCAGGCCGAGGAAAAGCCCAAGTTCCGGATCGATCACCATGCGGGGTTCCACGTAATAACCAGCCCAAACCGCTTGAAATCCAACCGATGATAGCTCGGGTAACCAGTCGACAAACACCTCGGTAACAATTTCCATAAAATCCTGGGAGTTGATCTTAAGATTCTTATCGGTTTCAGTGGGTTCCACTGTGGGAGAAGCACAGCCGATGATCTGCCCGGTTTCTGCTAGCTGCTGCCCGTATACAGCCGAAAATCCCTTGTATTTCCGGCGATCGATTACCATGGGAAACGGGATATTATCGATGCCCAAATAGGGTAATCGGCGAGTGATAAAAGCCTGATGCTTTACAGGGAACAAGCCTGTTTTAACACCAACTTTGTTAGCAAAATTTTCTCCTTCCGGTCCTAAGGCATTTACAAAATGCTCGGCATGGAATTCAATATATTCCTTGTTATGATCCTGCACCAAAATCTTATAAATAGTGCCCGCTTTAGTTACATCGAGCAGTTTGCAATCTTCTTTTACCTCGCCGCCGTTCTTAATGCCCAGCTTTCTGATCAGGTCGATAACACGGCCGGGCGTCGATTGCCAGCAGTCTTCCGTTACAAGGGCAGCTTTATATTTCTTAATATTCTTATTAAAAAACGGTGAAATGTATTTTGGGAATTCCTTTGGCTCTATCATGCGGGCATTGGACCATTCCATTGATTTTTCCAAAGCGTCATAGGTGGCATCATCATGGGCCATGGTCACATAGTTGATGGGCCGGAAGTCGATATTTGCGACTTTCTGCAGTGATTTGAAGATCTCCAGGTTATTAAAGGCAATATCCGAGAGTTCGGGTAGGCTAAAGTTGGGTCGGCCGCCGGCAATATTCCTCCATGAGGAGCCTCGGCCATAGTTAATAAGGACCGGTTTCTGTCCCGCCTCGGCCAGGTAACGGAACAGTGCACTTCCACCGATGCCACCCCCGGCAACCAGCGATTGTACCTTAACTATTTTTGGTTTATGACCATGATCAGGTGTAACCACCTTTTCGTGAACTTCATGCGGATATAACTCGCCCATTACGATCTGGTTCGAAAGCGGGCCCCGCGGAGTGGGCTCACCAACAACCGAAATTCCTTTTCCGCGCAACACCTGTTTCAGCCTTTTTATACAACGTTTACCACGACAAGCCCCCATGCCAAGCCTTGTAGTGTGTTTAATTTCATCAACCGAGATAAATTTCCGGTCACCGATCACATTCAAAATTTCATCCAGGGAAACATCATCGCAGTGACAAATGTAGGATTCCGATTCAACGTCCTTGCCGTTGCTACCGAACTTCACATTGCCGGGGTATTTGGCCTTCTCAATAAAGCCCCGCACTTCTGTAAGGTCTTCACCATGAAGATCATGCGATTTTACACGGGCTACATGGGTCTTGTTTTTCTTGCGAAGGATTTTTTCGATAACCCCTTCACCCAGTTTTTTCCCGTGGTTATCCACCAGGTAGACTGCCTCATCTTCATTGGTTTCATATTCAATAGGAAGAAATAGCCAGTCTTTTTTCAAGTTATATCCGAATATGGCCAAGCCAGGGCATTGATAGACGCACTGCATGCAGCCCGTACATTTTTCAAAATCAATATCCGGGGCAGTACTTGTGGATGTTTTGGTGATAGCGCCATGCGGACAGGCAAATTCGCAAGGATTGCAGGCAAAGCCGTGCAGACAGTCGATGAGTACGAAGGGCTTTTTTTCCATACGTTCAGGATCCGGATGGTAGGGCTTATCCAATACCTGCACAGGTTCCTGTTGCGAATCGATATATTCCTTTGACAAGGCCAGATATTGTTCATAATGGTATGGTTCCTGAAGCTGATTGAGGATTTCGTATGCTACCTGCTTGCCTCGCAGCACCGCACTTGTGCCTTCGCCAATGCGAATGGCATCTCCAGCTCCATGACAATACCGGCCAAAAACTTCATTCCCCTTGATCAGTAATTGATCATCGGAGACAAGGCCTGTACATATGTTTATGGCATCGATGCCTTCAAATATCTTTTCGGTACCCGCAATGGGCCGGAAATTTTCACTTTCGGCAATAACAGCTCCGGTTATTCCATCATGATTTTTATTCGGGATGGCTTTAAGCAGAATGTGAGACGTCATGACCGGAATGCCCAACCGGCGAATACGGTTGGCCTGCACCGGAAAACCACCTTCGTGTGGCATAGCTTCGATTATTGCCTTTACTGTTGCTCCGGCCTGCATCAATTGATATGATGTTAAATACCCGATATTGCCTGCACCGACGGTTAACACATTTTTGCCCAGCAAGGTAAATTCAGTGTTCATCATTTTTTGAACTACTGCGGCAGTATATACACCCGGCAGATCGTCATTCTCGAATGAAGGCATAAATGGAACCGCACCGGTTGCCACCACCAGAAAATCGGCATCGACAAAATAGATCTCTTCCGTTTCGATGTTTTTTACGGCAATACGCTTTCCTTCAAGGATATCCCATACGGTAGAATTCAGAAAAATGTTGGAATGGTCATCGCCGGCTAGTGTTTTAGCAATATCAAAGCCCCGCATGCCGCCAAATTTCTGTTGTTTTTCAAAGAAGAAAAACTGGTGGGTTTGCATGATAAACTGCCCACCGATCTGCCCATTGTTATCGATCACGATGTTTTCAATGTTATGCTGCTTGAGTTCTTCACGGGCAGCAAGCCCGGCCGGACCGGCCCCAATGATCGCCACCTGGGTTTTGTATACCCGGTAAGGCTCTTGCGATCGCTTTTTATAGGCGATAACATTGGGCGTATAATCTTTGGGAATTTCCTGTACTTCCTTAATGTCATCAACCTTGGTGATACAAATACGTTTTACTTGTCCGTCTACCAGCATTTCGCATGCACCGCATTTACCAATGCCGCATTCGAGGCTGCGTTCACGATTTCGTAAACTATGGCTGTGCACCGGGTAACCGGCTTGATGAAGTGCTGCTGCGATGGTGAATCCCTTTTCGCCAGTGACCCGATCACCGTTAAAACTAAAAGTAACCTTTTCAGGTTGGTCTATTTCGAGGATAGGATGTGATTTGATCTTATACATAAGTCAACCGCTTAAACATTAGTAATGTATATGCTTGTAAATCTTGCACTACCATGTGGCTGCAAGTTATTTATTACCTAAGTTGAGTGATTTGAATCCCGACTAATCGGGAAAAAATCGCTTTACTTATCCCGAAGCATCGGGACCGATTTAGAAATTGTTGCTTTTCATCGAATGGGTGAGGTGAAAAGCTTACAATTTCTAAATCCCCGATATTTCGGGGCAGGCAGTGAGCGAGAATCGCTCAATTTGGATATTAATGAACAAGGCAAATTTATATTAATTTGTTAATTGATTAACAAAGCTTTATTTCAGTCCCAAAAAATCTATACCTGTAAAATGATGTTAGGATAGTGTTAAGTAAGGTTAATAAACAATCTAACAAAGTGTTAGAAGGTAATTTTTACAGATTATAAATTTTAAACAGCCATTCTATAGATCGAGTTTGATCTGTTTTACCAAGGGTTCAGGGGGAAGAACCAAAAAGCCTTTAATCTTCAAAATAAACCGTGACCTACCTGTTTTATGACTTATCAGGACCTTGTAATTAACCTTCAAGCCAGCCGGATGAAAAGTTTTAATAAGTGCACATGCTATCTCTATCGATATAAGTGGGTGTTTATAAATCATTTATGATTATTCTTGGAGATTAATCAGTATTTTTTTATTATCTTTGCACCTCTTTTTATGATTTATAAATGTTGAACTTATGGAAAAGACCAAGGTATTATTCATTGAACAAGAAATAACTCCTTATCTTAAAGAAAGCCACATGGGAACTATCGGGAGATATCTTCCCCAGGGAATACAGGAAAGAAAGAAGGAGATACGAACGTTCATGCCCCGGTTCGGTAGCATAAACGAGCGCCGTAATCAGCTGCATGAAGTCATCAGACTTTCTGGAATGAACCTAATTATTGATGATACCGACCATCCGCTTATTATAAAAGTAGCATCGATTCAAGCAGCACGCATGCAGATCTATTTTATCGATAACGAAGAATATTTCCAGCGAAAAGCCATTTTCCGTGATAAGGAGGGGAATTTCTTCGAAGATAATGATGAGCGTGCTATTTTCTTTTCGAGAGGGGTTCTCGAAACAGTGAAAAAGCTTGGATGGGCGCCGAATATCGTTCACTGTCATGGCTGGATGGCGAGCCTGGTACCCTTGTTTATTAAAAAAGCCTTTAAGGATAATCCGTTATTTAGTGAAACCAAGGTAATTACTTCCATTTATGATGATGGCTTTGAAGAACGGCTGAGCAAATCCGCGGCAAACAAGATAAAACTGGAAGGCGTTTCGGCAAAGGACCTAAAGCATTTTAAAGACCCCGGCTATGCTGAATTAATGAAGAGTGCTATCGATTTTTCCGATGCCGTTATTCAGGGTAGTGAAAATATTAACGGAGAAGTGGAGCAGTACGCACTCGATTCGAAAAAGCCGTTTCTCGAGTACCAATCACCCGATGATTACGTTGATGCTTATAATGAGTTTTACGATAAAGTACTCGAAAACGAATAGGAACAAAACGAAGTAGGAATATTAAATAATTTAGTTGATGTTGAAGGGAAAAATTACCCGCCTGATACCGTTGGCATTTTTGTTAATCTTCATAGTAAGTTGTACAAAGGAACCCGATGAGATCGGTTTGGATTTGCAGCCCGATTCGGAGGAATTACAAACAGATTATGCTGATACGACCAGCATCGTGGCATATTCGCAAATGCAAGATTCAGTAAGGACCAGTTTTACCTCTCATAGCCTGATAGGAGCTTTTATCGACCCGGTTTTTGGTAAAACCAATGCCGACATGTACTCACAGTTATCATTGAGTTCCAGTGGTGTAGACTTTGGAGAAAACCCCGAACTCGATTCCATAACCTTACAAATGATCTATGCAGGAAATTATGGGGATGAATCTACACAGCAAACCCTGAAAATTTATGAACTCAAGGAAGCGATCTCTTCTAACATCGATTCGGTTTATTATTCCAATCAAACCATTGAGATAAAAGAGGATAAGCAATATTTAGATCATACTTTTGAACCTTCACCTAATGACAGTATATGGGTTGACTCCACAACCTCCTTGTCGCCCAGGCTCATTGTAAATTTGAGTGACGAACTCGGCAACAAATTTCTTAATGCCACGGAGGATCAGTTGGCAGACGATAATAGCTTTACTGAATGGTTTAAGGGAATTTATATGACATCCGATATTGCCGGTGAGGGCGATGGTTCACTCCTGTACCTGGATGTAACAAATGCCGAATCTTATATCAGGCTTTATTATCATAATGATGAAGAAGACTCTTTATCGTATGATTTCGAAATTTCAATGACAACCCCGCGTTTTGCACATTACAACCATTTTGGTTATAACGATGCTTCGCAAGAATTCAAACAACAGGTGTTGAATGGAGATACCGCTCTTGGCCAGGAAAAATTTTATCTGCAGGGTACCGGTGGTGTGGCTTCAAGGATTCATTTTCCATTTATTCGTGACTGGAGCTCGTTAGGGAATATTGCCATACATGAAGCGAAACTGATATTTAGCCCCATATACAGCGAGGGCGATCCCGAACCACCGGAGGAAATGGCCCTAGTAGCCCTGGATGAGGATGACGGCCAATATGTACTCGATGACCAACTAGAGGGTGATACCTATTTTGGTGGCACTTATAATGAATCGAAAAACCAATATTACTTCCGGATAACCCGATACATACAATCACTTATTGGCGAGCAAGATACAATTAAACCAAATGGATTGCGTATGGTGGTATCGGGAGGAGCCATTTATGGAAACCGGGCTATCATCAATGGCCCCGAAAGTGAAGAAAATCCCATAAAACTCGAAATAACGTATTCCAAACTTGACTAAATGAAAAATGCCCGCATCGAAAGACCGGGCATTTTTGTGTTTTTTTATTTGAATAGGAATTTTATATCAAATGAATTCCTGTTAAACTCTATGGGATTTCTTTTGTTTGTGATAAAGATAATCTACTTTTGTAATAACTAACCAGGTAAAAAATCAACGTATATGTGTGGAATAGTTGGCTATATTGGCCCACGTCAAGCTTACCCCATTTTAATGAAAGGTTTACATCGTTTGGAGTATAGAGGCTATGACAGTGCCGGAGTTGCACTGCTCGACGGTGGCATTAAACTTTTTAAAACCAAAGGTAAAGTAGCGGATCTGGAAGCTCACGTCGAAAATGAAGATGTAACCGGTACCGTAGGTATTGCGCACACCAGATGGGCAACCCACGGCGAACCCGATAATATTAATGCTCACCCTCACTATTCAGCTTCCCGGAATCTTGCCATTATACACAATGGCATCATTGAGAATTATGATATACTTAAAAAGGAATTGATCAAGCGGGGCTACAAATTCGTGAGCCAAACCGATACCGAGGTGCTTATACACCTGATTGAAGATATTCAGCTTCACGAGGAGGTAGACCTTGTAGAAGCTGTGCAGATTGCACTTAGCCAGGTTATTGGGGCATATGCTATTGTTTTGCTTTCGAAAGGCGATCCTGATACTTTGATCGCAGCCCGTAAGAGTAGTCCACTGGTAGTAGGGGTGGGTGAAGATGAATTTCTGGTAGCTTCCGATGCCACTCCCATAGTAGAACATACTAAGGATGTGGTTTACTTGAACGATGAAGAAATTGCCATCATTAATAAGGGTGAAAAGCTCCGTATTAAAACCATCGAGGATCAGGAAAAAACACCCTATGTTACCAAGCTTGAGCTTAATTTGAGTGAGCTGGAGAAAGGTGGTTACGATCATTTTATGCTTAAGGAGATTAATGAGCAGCCTCGCTCTATCCGCGACAGTATGCGTGGGCGTTTACATTCCGATAAAGGCATTGTGTCCTTGGGAGGCATTGTGGATTACCTGCCCAAAATGGTGAACGCCAAGCGCATTCTTATTGTGGCTTGTGGAACTTCCTGGCACGCAGGGTTGGTAGGGGAATACCTTTTTGAAGAATTGGCTCGCCTCCCGGTTGAAGTGGAGTATGCATCCGAATTTCGCTATCGCAACCCCGTTATTTATGAAGATGATGTGGTTATTGCCATATCGCAAAGCGGTGAAACGGCC
>JAIPAP010000023.1 GCA_021740045.1 Bacteroidales bacterium | reverse complement strand
GTCATTTAATGACAATGAGCTTTAACCAGCAACTACGCGGATAGATAGAATTTAAAATATATTGTTCTTTTGTAAATAGCAATAAACAATCATCAATTTTTCGCAATAGTAAATCACCAGTTTTTCGCAAGGTTAAATCATCAGTATTAGCTCGGCAGCATTGTCCTTCATTCCTTTGTGAAGCGTAGCGGGACAAATACACAAAATGCGAAAGTATATAGGAGGATCGGGTAGTTTATACCTTATTTATAGGCAACAGTAAGTGCCGCCGCCCCAAAGAAAAGCGGTTTTGATTTAACGTTATGAAATCCGTGGTGTTCAAGTAGTTTTTTCAATTCCGGCCTTGAATAGAAATGCTTAGAGGAATAAGCCAGGTAGTGATAAGCTCCTTTTTCTCCTGATATCCATCCTCCCATTCCGGAAACAATATGCTCGAGGTAAAGATGATGAAGCTTGCGGATAATGAGATTTTTGGGCTGGCTGCTTTCCACGATCACCAACTTTCCTCCGGGTTTTAAAGTGCGATGCATTTCGGTCAGGTAACTTGAGCGGTTTGGATTATTAAAAGTCATATTGCGGAAGGCAAAGGCAATGGTAATGGCATCAAAGCTATTATCCCGGAAGGGCATTTGGGCCGCATCGCCTTCAATGAATTCCACATTTTTTGCCCGTTCTTCCCGTGCCTTTTTAAGGGCAATATCAAGCATGGGCTGGCTAAAATCGTATCCCGTGATATGGATTGAAGGAGCTTGTTTTGCTATGCGTAATGCAAGATCACCTGTACCGGTTCCCAGGTCCATAATATGCAACGGATTATGCTTTAAACACTCCCTCACTGCCTTCTTGCGCCAAAGTTCATCCATTCGTAAGGTGAATAAGCGGTTGATCAGGTCGTAGTGCCTGGGGACCTTGGTGTACATTTGTTGTAAAGGCTTTTGCTTATCCTTTAAAGCTTCTTTTGCCAATGATTTTTTTATGCCCATTTAGTTTTGTTTGGAGCTGTATTTAAATTAACTAATAATACAAGCCAATCGCATTTTAGTTTGAACGAAAATAAAAAAAGCAGGCCGTAAAGCCTGCTTAAAACCCTGAAATTAATACAGCCTATTCATAGGTTGCATAGATGTTATCCTCGTTCCGGTAACCGTTTTCATCCAGGTACCAGTCGGGGTATTGCTGGCCGTTGGAGAGTGCCCAATCGGCGAATTTCAAATAAGTTTGAAGTATATCGGCTTTTTCGATGGGATAATCGAATTTAACCGGTATCTCTATGGCCCAGGGGAGGTTGTTCTCGGTTACATAATACCTCCCCTCATCGGGTTGCGAATCGTCATGTGAAGTGCCGAAATAGGTTTCATCAACCAGTGCCGTGGGCTCATTATCGATGAGATGTACTTCTTTTCCGCGTTCTTCATCAATGATCATAAATGGATTATAGGGAGCCGTTCCAATACTTTCCGGCGGATTGCTAAAAGTGATGGTAACCGTAGTCGTATCGGTTTCGGTGGTTTTGCCACCGGGAATTGTGTTATACATTCCTCCGCCAAGCATGCTGTTAATCTCGTCATAAACGATCACAACCGTATTATCGGGATGACCATTCTCGTAGCCATTTTCGTGCAGGTCAATCCAGTTGCTTTGGTGTTCATACCCTGATACGGAAGCTACATTCGAGGGATCAACCGGTAACGAGAATCCGAATCCATTATTTAAGCCGGCTCCTGTAGCTTCGATTTTAAAATCGCAAATCAGGTCGACCACTTCGTTATCGGCATTAGTAACTATTTGGTAATCGCATGTCATGGTCAGGTCGTTATAATCATAGTCGCCCAATGATGGCCAGAGGTCTTCGAAAGAAACCGATGAGAAGTCATAGGCATTAAAGGCCCTGTCGGGGTCGTTCGGATACTCGTCCTGATCGTTGGGTACGCCGTCGCCATCGTCATCCTGCAATTGCTGTTGCCCGGCGCCCGGGTTACAGGCGGTTTGTGGAACAAAGCACTCGCAAAAGGTTACATCCGGGCCTAAATTGCCATTGTTGGTTTCTATACCATCGGCATCGCAAAAGTCCATGTTGTTGGTAACATCGGCTCCACCGTTAATTGTGGTGGTTTGTTCAATGTTGATGCGGGCGCAACCGTTTTCAGATCCTATAATATCGCTGTTTAAGGTTAGATTGTTGGTTTCGATCAATGCTCCGGCATACATGTATAGAGGCTGGTTCCCTTGTATATATGATTGTCCGTCAACTTTTATGTAATCATGGTTATGAATACTTCCGTTCTGATGGAAATCGCCACCTACGTCCAGTTTACAATAGTTTTCGAATTCACCGTTCCCGTTATTATGGAATGATCCGCCTACTTCTATGGTTCCGTAGTTAACCCCGGATTCATTATTATTAAAATTGCCGCCTACCGAGAATATTCCGTTACTCTGGTTGGTAAGTGTTCCGTTATTGTTATTGTAATTCCCGCCAATATTGAAATCGCCGTCATTGTAAAATTCATCCGATTCCAGGTTCATTCCTATGATGTTAACAATACCGTAGTTTTTCCAGCTGCTTCCATTTTTCAGTGTAAGGTTGTTGTTACTTTGAACCGTTCCGTAGCTTACCAGCGAATCTATTTTGTTAAAATTAATATTTGTCGCCGTTAGATTTCCGGGACCGCTTATGAGCAGACCTCCACCTCCTTGTCCCTGTCCGCTGATATTATTAGCGGTAAGATTTCCACAAACAATAAGCACGCCGCCTTTAAACCTGAGGTTGTTGACAGTTACGGAACTTCCCTGGTCAATACAATAAGTATTACCACTATTAATATCTAAGTTATTGTGATTACCGCTCAGGGTTTCATCACAATTGGAGCCACAGCCGGGATCTCCCATAGTTGCCTCCACACTTTTGTATAAGGCAGCTTTTTTAGTTTCATCAAAAGTATGGTTGATTTCCTGTGCACCTTTTATATCTATTTTTGCCAGGTCGTTAGTGCTTCCGGGAGCATCACATTGAACATAAATAAATTCCCTGTATGTTGGGATACGAACAGTTGCCGAGTATTCTAATTGTTCATTAGCCAGTCCTTTATTAAGGGTGCGAAGTTCCACCTCGGGATCACCTTCATAGATGGTGAGAATATGGGGAACATTGTAATTGGAAATGATGTTAATATTGACATCAATAGTTCGGGTAGTTTTGAATTTAAAATCCTTATCTACCACCAGTTCTTCAAAGCTATCGGGAGTTTCATTGTTCTGATTGGGCGACTTGGTCTTCTGGCAAGCAGTAATACTTAGCAGAAAACCAATGATTACAATAGCAGCGTAGATTGAAGTAGTGTTTAAACGTTTCATATTTCAGGGTTTTTCAATGTCATTTGCCGTCTTTAAATATATAACAATTGTGCCACAAGTAGATTGTGTTTGTTATTCAGTTATTTACAATTTAATGTTGATAAAAACAAGTCCGTTATGGGGACAAATTTAAATGAGAAAGGACAAACTCCGATAATGGAAGGTGTTTCAAGGATAAATGCTATCATTTGATCATTTACCGGAAGGAAGGATGGTGTTGAAAAGATTCTTGGAAATATGTCCCATAGTAAGAAAAAAATCGATCTTCCGGGCCCGGTTATAATCTTTAATGGATTTCATTCGGTTTCCCAGTTCACTGTGGCACTCGGCCCGCATGATATAAGCTTGAGCATTATTGGGGTTAAATTCGAGGGTTTTGTTGAAATCTTCTTTGGCCAGTTCATACTCTCCGAGCATGTAATAATTGTATCCTCTTTGATAATAGGCCAGTTCATAGTCTTTATCGAGGACTATGGCTTTGCTGCAATAATTGATCGATTCGCTGTAATTCCCCTGCTCGGTTTTTTGTATAGCAATCTTCAGGAATTCTTCCGGTGATGTTTGGTTCATTACCGGCATAAAATTCAACATCATCATCCAACTAATGGAAAGTAAGAGCTTGATCATAACAGCTGTGAAGATTTTTGCGGTTTTTACATACTAATTTAGTTGACGTAAAAGCCGCATCAAATGTTACATTCACTTTCAAAATTAATCATTGATTGAATTCTTATAAATCCATCTTTTTCAGAAAATAATAAGCCAACGACACAAACAAGCCTATATAGATTACGCAGGAGGCTATCTCGTCAATGCCAACATAATCCTGGAATTCAATTCCGGCTAGTTTCATTAGCGCGGTGTTGGGCACCTGTATCAAATTACCCATTGCTTTAAGGGGAAGATGATTGGAAACAACATTGGGTAATTTATAGGCCAGAATGGGTTCAGCTATAAATGAATATAGCAATAGCAGGAGGATAGCAAGCCCCTGCCGTTTAACAATAAACCCTATAAAAAGTGCCAGGGACAAGTAGGTTATAATTTCGAGGAAATAGGCCGGGATGAATGAAAAATCGGTAAATACGCTTCCGAATGATAAGCTTGGGGAATTAATCAGGCCCAGTATAAGCCCGGTGAAAAAGATCAACAGCATAGCTATCAAGCTTAAAGCAAGGGCAACCAGAAATTTTGCCAGAATAACATCGGTTCGGCTCAGTCCATTGATCACATTTTGCCGTACAGTCCGGTAATTAAATTCATTAGTGATGAGGATGAGCATCAAAATACCCAGGAAAATCTTAAAATACCCGGCCAGGAAGGTAATATTGTGCCAGATATCGGGGAAAGCATAAAGCGTGATACTGGGTATTTTCATGTCACTGTTTTTGGTGGCATCAGTGGTCACATTATTAATAAAGGATTCAACCCCCATAAATACCAAAGTTGATAACAAGGCGTACAGCCCGAGCATTATCCAAAAGGTCTTGTATGAGGCTATCTTACGGTATTCCAGGTAAATTAGTTTATTCATTGTTATCGGCTAATAGTTCAAGAAAATGTTTCTCAAGGCTTTTTTGTTGTGTGGCGAGGTGGGACAAAACGATTCCCTTATTATAAAAAAGCCGGTTAATCTCATCGGGTTTCATCTGTTGTTTTAATTTTACCAGGGCTTTTCCACTTTCTTGGCCAAAGTAGGCAAGCTGTTCAGTTTCATTTATAAGATTTTCCAGTTTTTCCATGTCCTCTGCTTGCAGTTCGATTATGGTAGAGTCGGCCAGGATTTGATTCACTTTACCCGAATGCAATTTTTTACCGTTCCTTAAAATAGCCACGTGGGAGCAGGTTTTTTGCACTTCGTCCAGCAAGTGGCTGGCCAGGATAATGGTCACCCCTTCATTGGCAATTTTGCGAATCAACTCCCTGATCTCAGCAATGCCTTGGGGATCGAGACCATTGGTAGGTTCATCGAGAATGAGGACCTCAGGATTACCCAGTAATGCCGAAGCCAGGGCAAGTCTTTGCTTCATGCCAAAGGAAAAGGTCTTGAATGCACTATGCTTGCGGTTGAGCAATCCAACTTTGTCAAGCAGTTCATCCAACGGCGGATTATCAACATCTTTCATCCGGGCAATTAACTCAAGATTCTTAGTGGCATTCAAATAAGGGTAAAACAAGGGGTTTTCCAGGATAGCCCCGATACGTTTCCGGGTTTCTTTGTTGGGCATTTGCCCAAACCACCTGTATTCTCCTCCCGAGGGATTAATCACCTGCAAGATCATTCCCAGGGTAGTAGTTTTACCACTGCCATTAGGACCAAGTATGCCATACACATTTCCGCGTCTTACTTCCAGGTCGAGTTCCGATACAGCTGTTAAGCGTCCGTACTTTTTCGATAATTTATTGGTCGATAATATCGTTGTATCCAATGATTAATTTTTGGCTGTAAAATTATAAAGATTTGATCATCTTGCCTAAAGGACCATTAAAAACAACCGGAAAATTCAGTAAATGCTTGAAATTTTGGGTAGTTATATACAATTTTTCAAATTGTTGTGAGTTTAAATAATAAATGAATAAACTGAGGTGACTTTGAGTATTGCAAGTCACCTCAGTTGTTTTTTGGAAATCAAAACATATTAAGAAATGGAAGTAGCAAGTAACAAAGTAGTAACACTTACTTACGAATTAAAGCTGGACAGTGCAGAAGGAGATGTTGTGGAACAGGTCGATAAAGATAAACCCTTTGTATTCCTGCATGGTGCCGGTAATATGTTGCCCGCCTTTGAGGAAAAGCTTAAAGGAAAGCAAGAAGGCGATAAATTTGAATTCACCTTAAGCAAGGATGAGGCCTATGGCGATCCCAGTGATGAAGCTATCATCGATCTTCCGAAAAATGTATTTGAAGTGGAGGGTAAAATTGATGAGAACCTGCTTCAAGTTGGTAACTATATCCCAATGCAGGATCAGCAGGGTAATCGCCTCGACGGGCAAGTGAAAGAAGTAGGTGATGATAAAGTGAAAATGGACTTCAACCACCCGATGGCCGGTCAAAATCTTCACTTTATCGGTGAGATCGTTGAAGTAAGAGAACCCTCAGAGGAGGAAATTAATCATGGCCACGCTCATGGACCGGAAGGTCATCAGTAAATAGTAAATCATTTATAAAGAAGAAATAGAGCCGGTTTCTTATGAAGATCCGGCTTTTTCTTTGCCCAGTTTTTTATAGGCAGGGTTTTAATATATTCTTCTTCGGTAGTAAGGGAGGCCGCTATACACAGCACTGTATCGGGTTGGCACGTGTTTAGCAAGTTATCCAGCAGTTTATTATTTCGGTAGGGAGCTTCCATAAAAATCTGGGTTTGATCAAGTCGGTAGATTGATCGTTCCATTTCCCTGATTTTCTTTTCTTTGTCTTTTAATGGAATGGGCAGATATCCATGAAAAGCAAATTGCTGCCCGTTAAATCCCGAGGCCATCAGTGCCAGTAGAATTGAGGAAGGCCCTACCAGTGGTATCACCTGTATTCCTTTTTGATGAGCAAGGCTTACAACAACATTGCCAGGGTCGGCTATGCAAGGAAGACCGGCTTCCGACATTAAACCTATGTCCTTTCCGGCCAGGCAGTTTTCTAAAAATCCTGGAATTTCTTCCTGTAAGGTATGCTTGTTTAATACATGAAGCATTAAATTATCCAGGGAACCTTCATAACCCGAAGCTTTTAGGAAACGCCTTGCTGTACGGGCATCTTCAACAATAAATTCATTTAATGCGTTAATGATCTCATGGTTATAATGAGGCAATACCTTGTTGGTAGCGGTATTGCCAATAGTCTTAGGAATGAGGTATAGTTTGCCGGGCATATGTATCATTGTAGGAATATTATTGGATCCATGGAAGCTTGTCAAGGTCAAGGTTGCCACCCGAAAGAATGATGCCGATTCGTTTTTTCCTGCACTCAAAAGTGTTTTCCAGTATAGCGGCCAGGGGTACGGCTGCCGATGGTTCAATAATGATCTTCATGCGTTCCCAGATCAATTTCATGGCTTTAATGATCCCTTCTTCGCTAACCCGCACAATTTGGTCTACGTACTTTGTTATGATAGGATAGGTGAGGCTTCCCAGCGAAGTCCTAAGCCCATCGGCAATGGTGTTGGGATTTACCGAAGGGATGAATTTTCCCTGGTAAAACGATTGATAGGCGTCGTCGGCTTGTTCGGGTTCGGCCGCAAAAACCTTGGTTTTTGCACTTAAGTAATACGTGGAAAGCGCTGTTCCACTCAGCAGCCCTCCGCCACCTACAGGTGCCACTATAATATCCAGGCCCGGAACATCATGAATAAGTTCCCGTGCAGCAGTTGCCTGCCCTGCAATAATCGTGTGATTGTTATACGGATGTATTTCGGTAGCTCCGGTTTTATCGATGACATCCTTCAAGGTGTCTTCACGGGCTTGCAAAGTAGGTTTACAAAAAGTGATGTTCCCCCCATAATGCTTCACTGCTGCCACCTTTACTTTGGGGGAATTTTCGGGCATTACGATATGGGCCTCAACGCCCATCATTTGAGCTGCCAGCGATAAGGCCTGGGCATGATTGCCCGATGAATGGGTGGCCACACCCTTCTTTAGGGCATCGCCCGGTAATGAGCGAATGGTATTGGTTGCCCCTCTAAATTTAAATGCCCCGGCTTTCTGGAAGTTTTCACACTTAAAAAATAGCTGTCCGCCGGTAAGTTCATCCAGGTTTACCGAGGTTAATACCGGGGTTTTATGAGCAAAAGGGTCAATTCGTCGGGCCGCTTCTTCAATAGCGTTAAGATCGGGGATCATTAAGTTGTTGCTCGTTTTTGCTGTTCAATTGAGTTTGCTATTATTTCACACGCCTTATCCAGTTTCAGGAAAACCTTTTCAAAATCAGCACTAGTGCCATAATAGGGGTCAGCAATAATTTTATTGACGCCAGGTTCGATAACGTTCAATAAAAAATCCACCTTCTTCATATCTTCCTCATTACGGGCCATTTCCGTTACGTCTCGGTAATTTTTCTGATCCATCACATAAATCCGGTCAAAGGTGTCGAAATCCTCAGCAGAAAACATGCGCATACCGTGTTTAATAATATCCACCCCATGTGCTTTCGCAATATCAATAGTCCTTTGCTCGGCTTCTTGCCCGATATGATGAGGTTCAAACCCAGCCGATTCAACTTCGACATCAAGGTTACGCTCATCGATCTTTTTCCTAAGGATCCCCGCTGCCAGCGGTGACCTGCAAATATTGCCCAGACATACAAATAGTATTTTCATTTATCTGAAATTTAATGGTTAATCTCACTATGCTTAGGCTACCCCCATTTTTTCGAAAAGCAGCTTCAGGCTCCTACAAATATACACTAAAAAGGTGTAAAATGCACCTCCAAATTATGCTAAATTTTGATCCGCTTACTCAATTCATCAACGTGATGACGGAATTGCTTGTCGGTATCGATAAGGTTATTCACGGTTTTGCAGGCATGCAGTACCGTTGCATGATCTTTATTGCCGCAATGCAGTCCAATGGTAGCCAGTGAGGCTTTGGTATGTTTTTTTGAAAAGAACATAGCCAGTTGCCGCGCCTGAACTACTTCGCGCTTGCGGGTTTTAGAATTGATTAATTCGGTAGGTATGTTAAAATAATCGCTTACCATTTTTTGGATATAATCAATGGAAATCTCTTTGGAGGTGTTTTTCACAAATTTATCGATCATCTGCTTGGCCAGATCGATGGTGATCTCCTTTTTATTTAATGAGGCCTGCGCCATAATGGAGATAAGAGCACCTTCGAGTTCCCTGATATTGGTGGTAATGCTGTAGGCTAAATATTCAATAACTTCATAAGGAATTTCAATACCATCATTATATAATCGTTTATTCAGGATAGCAATTCGCACCTCAAGTGAAGGTACCGTTAAGTCGGCGGCAAGCCCCCATTTAAACCTCGAAAGCAAGCGGGTTTCGATTCCTTTCATTTCAACCGGAGGCTTATCGGATGTTATAATGATTTGCTTCCCCTTTTGATGCAGGTAATTAAAAATGTGAAAGAAAACATCCTGGGTTTTTTCCTTCCCCGATAAAAATTGAATATCATCGATGATCAGCACATCGATCATCTGGTAAAAATGGATAAAGTCGTTTTGGTTATTATTTCTTACAGCTTCGATGAACTGCTGAATAAACTGTTCGGCCGAAACATACAGTACTGTTTTGTTAGGGTGGGTGTTCTTGGCCTGTATCCCGATGGCGTGTGCCAGGTGGGTTTTACCCAAGCCAACCTGACTGTATATAAATAAGGGATTGAAAGAAGTTTTTCCGGGATTGTTGGCTACGGCGTATCCGGCCGAGCGGGCCAACCGGTTACAATCGCCTTCCACAAAGTTTTCGAATGAATAGGACTCAATCAGTTGCGAATGTACTTTGATCTTCTTTAAGCCAGGTATAATAAAAGGATTGGGTATCTCTTTCGACGATCCCTGATTAATATCAATGGGCATGGATACGGACGGATTTTGAGTAGCTTTCCGGTTACTGGTCGGCACCTTTATGGTATAGGGATTCTTATTGTTGTGGGAAGAACCATCCATTACTACGCTATACTCAAGCCGTCCATTAGCGCCAAGTTCTTTTTTGATTGTTTTTTTCAATAAACTGATGTAATGTTCCTCGAGCCATTCGTAAAAGAACTGACTCGGTACTTGTATGGTTAAAACATTGTTTTGTAATCGTACTGGCTTTATCGGGAGAAACCATGTCTTAAAGCTTTGATGATTAATGTTATCTTTTATTATTCGCAGACAGTTGTCCCAAACCTCCTTGTGATTAATTTCCTTCATCTAAAAATCTTTAATGATTAAAGCATTAACAATTCATTCGATTCTATTTGTCTAAAAGCTTGCGAGTTAGTCAGTTATAGTACTGGAGTGTAGGCTACCAGCCATCATCATTCCCGATCAGAAGCATGAGCAAAGATGTTTTAATAAAAGTTAAAAAAAAAGATTAACTACTATTGATGTTAATCAAATTTTTCATTAATATAAAAGAAGCCGTTCATATCTTTAACACTTGATTAACAATCATTTTAAGAATTCTTAAATTGAAGACCGCTGGTTTAGAACCAGATAAAATCACGGGAGCGAAGATATAAAATAATATTAATTTAAATGTTAATTCCACAAGAAATCTAAATAAGTTTTCGGTCAGTAGATCAGCGCTATGTGTTCAGGCGTATTAATTTTTATTGGGTCTAAATGTTAAACTTCATTTAACAAAAATAGCCCTGAACCATGTATAAATCTCATTTTTCTATTTTTGCCCAAGCATTTAAAAAGAAAACTTATGTTCAATTCCGAAACGCAATTACGAGTGCGCTATGCTGAGACCGATCAAATGGGTTACGTGTATTACGGCAATTACGCTCAATACCTGGAGATTGGTCGTGTAGAGGCCATGCGTGAGCTCAAAACCAGCTACAGGGCTATGGAGGAAAGCGGGGTAATTATGCCGGTTCTCTCCATGAATATTAAATACATTAGGCCTGCCTATTATGATGATTTGCTTACCATTCGAACCATTATCCAAGATATTCCAAAAACCAGGATTCACTTCGATTATGAGATTTACAACAGCGATAAGGAATTGCTAAGTAAAGCCTCTACGGTGCTGGTCTTTGTCGATAAGCAAAGCATGCGCCCGGTTGAAGCTCCGGCCTGGTTTATAAAAAAGCTGGAAAAACGCTTAAGGTAAGGGGTTAAGCGCATATCTATTCCTCGCCAACATATTCGAGCTTTACTTTTCTAATATTGTCAAAGTACTTTTTTACTTTTATTGATTCTTTTTGCCGCACCGCAAATGTTATTTTGCAGTCCAAGCCAAAATCCGTAACTCGCTGATCGAGATTTTCCTCCTTAATAATACGCATCACCTCGTTCATGAGCGGGTAATCGTAAGTAACTTTATAAAGGTCTTTGCGGGTTTTGGTAATGATGTGAGCCTTGTCAAGGGCATCCTGGGCGGCATATTTATAAGCATTGATCAGTCCCCTTACACCCAGCTTAACACCGCCGAAATAACGAATCACAACGATGATGATATTGGTGAGTTCATAACTCATAATTTGACCATAAATGGGCCGGCCGGCTGTTCCCGAGGGCTCGCCGTCATCATTTTGCCGCCATAAGGGATCATCAACACCAATTTGATAAGCAAAGCAATGATGCCGTGCATCGTAATACTTGCTTTTCAGTTCATTGAGGCGGTTCATGGCTTCTTCCTCCGATTGCACGGGTATTGCGCAGGATATGAACTTGCTGCCCCTATCCTTATAATAGCCTTGCGATTCCACCTTAATGGTTTGGTATTGATCCTGCTCCTGCTCCATCGAAGTATACCTATTTAATGGGCAAAGGTAATGAATTAGGGATAAAATCTTATTTTCGCTGCTATGATGAATGAACTAAAAGGATGATAAATGATTGAAGATCACTATGGAGAACTTGCCGCACTGGTCACTGCCATGTGCTGGGCTGTAACGGGTATTGCGTTTGAATCGGCAGGGAAAAAGGTCGGCTCACTCACCGTAAACTTAATACGACTCATCATTGCGATATTCATCTTAAGCTTATATACCTTTATTACAAGAGGGAAATTCTTTCCCACGGATGCTTCCATGCACAACTGGACATGGCTGGCGTTGTCCGGGTTGGTAGGTTTTGTGATAGGCGATCTATGCCTGTTCCAGGCTTTTGTGGTGATCGGGGCACGTATATCCAGTGTGATCATGTCATTAACTCCACCCATTGCTGCTTTTGCCGGATGGTTGATCATGGGAGAAGTTTTTACGTTGATGAATTTTGTAGGAATGACTCTTACCCTTACCGGCATCATCCTGGTGATCCTGAAAAGGGAGACTAATATTGAACGCATTTCAACCCCCGAAAAGCGCAAAAGACCCAGATTTAACGTTAATCTGTCTCCAATAGGCTTATTGCTTGGGCTTGGAGGTGCAGCCGGGCAGGGGGTAGGTCTTGTATTGAGCAAATATGGCATGCAGGATTACGATCCTTTTGCCGCTACTCAAATCAGGGTGATAGCGGGTGCAGTTGGATTTTCATTGATATTTACCTTCATCAGAAGATGGAAACGTGTTGGAAAGGCCCTAACTAATGGCAAGGCCATGACCGGTATTAGCATCGGGTCATTTTTCGGCCCTTTCCTCGGGGTATCCTTTTCGTTACTGGCGGTGAAATATACAACCACCGGTATTGCCTCCACTTTAATGAGCATCACCCCGGTGATCATTATTGCTCCGGCTGTTCTGTTATTCAAGGAAAAGCTGAGAGTGGCTGAGATTATCGGGGCATTGATTGCCGTTATTGGTGTATCAATCTTCTTTATGGGATGATTTGAACTGTTTGATGTAAGCTACCCGCTTTTGCATTTCCTTACCGGATAACCTGGGCCGGAGTTCACTATCAATGAGTTGCTCCTCCGATTTTTGCATCTCGGGAAACCAGTCCCCCGGCTTTTGCAGGTCGCCTGTTTTCCGGGGAATAATGTGCAGATGGAGATGCTCTAAGGTTTGCCCGGCAGGTTCTTTTTCCTGCACTGTCCAGTTGAATGAGCTAGTGTTAAAAGCCTTTGTAAGCAGCTTAACCACTTCCCGGCTAAACAGCATCATCTCAATAAAATGATCTTTTGGGAGTTCCAAAATTCCCGAGTAATGGGTTTTGGGTATTATCATCGAATGCCCGGGCAGGATGGGAGCAAGGTTATATATGGCCATAAAATGCTCCGATTCATCAAACACACTTTCCCTGATCTCCGGGGCACAAAACGGGCATTGCTCTTTTTCCTTCATATTAATAGTAATGAGTTTCCACAACAGGTTGCCAAAGCTTGCGATAGGCCGATAAACCGGCTCCCTTGCACACTTCGCTGAAAAAACATTGGGTATGATCTTCCACCGTTGTCATCTTTTTAAAGGTACAGGGGTTCTTCGAACAAAATCCGGTCTTACATAAGGTGGTTTCATGGCAACAGCTTCTTCCGAGGGGCCAGAAAAAATCATTCATTACAGCAAGGCTGTGCCCCGAGTGTTCAGCGATTATGCCAAAGGCTTCAATGGCTGCCTCACGGAATGGCTTATCCGATTCCATTGGAACCCGTTGCATTATTTTTTTACGTAAATCATTATCTTCAACTTCAATGCATCCCATGCGCAGTAGTACACGCTGCATATGGTAATCAACAATAGGGATATAGTTTTCCGGATCTTGCAAATCAATTATACCGGCGTCCTGTATTAATTTGATCAAAAATGAGGACTTTTTCCTTAAAGGATCGGAATAGGGATTGATCTGCTCAAGAATCTCATATAAACCCTGCCCGCGATTAAATAAATACCCCTGGCTATGCTTTAAAAGATTTAAGAACGAACCGCTGAAATTTTCTGTCAGGAAAAGGGCAGCTTCATGCATGAGTTTTGCACGTTCACCCAGCCTGTCTAAGGCACAATGATCGGGGTAACTGTCATGACTAAAAACCGAACAAAGACTATCTTCGATCTCCCGAACTGCCATCGCTGCTAATGAAGTGGGCTTGATTAGCTCATTTTCCTCCTCAATAAAATCGGCAAATACTTCTTCGAGATAATTCCAGCCCTGCAGGTTAAGGATGGGATGATAAAGCTTATGGGTTTGATGGCAGATGGCTACAGCAAAATAACAGGCATCAGACCAGTTATTTTCCTGCTGAGACAGTTTCAGAAACCGGCGTTCATAGAACTTTTGCTTAACATCCAGTTTTTTCAGGACCACACCTGTCTTGATGCATTGTTCTTCATTAACTGAGAGAGATTGGTTTTTCATGTTTTGCAGGCTTTGGAAAAATTCCGAACAACTTATAAAAAAACCGGTGTACGGCATGAATGGATTTCACCGGTGCAGCATGCATCAAAATACATTGATTATGGACGAGGGTAGCCTTAGCGCTTTTGGCTGCTTGTATGGCTTTTTCGTCTTCGGCACCTTGCTGTATCCATATGTAATTGATGCCCTTTTTAATCGCTTCTTCGGTTATCTTTGTAGTAACTTCTCCGGGAGTGTTGATTATAAGAGCGTTAATGTGAGCTGGTAATTCCGCCACAGAGTGGTAGCATGTTTCATCTTCCAGCTTTTCGGCATGAGGATTTATCGGATATACCTTAAATCCTTTGTCGCGAAGCTCTTTTAAAATCATATTTCCGAATTTTTTGGGGTCTCTTGAAACCCCGGCGACTGCTATGTCACTTTGTGCTAAAAATTCCTTAATTGCATCTAGTGTAACCATATCTTTTATTTAATCCCTTAAAAGTAACAAATGCAATGTTACAATTTATCAGTTTTATCAATTTATTTTGCCCTTTTCAGCTGAAAAACCGGTTTTATGAGGCCAACAGCACGTTCCAGGTCGTTAAGATTTTTGTTAGTCCCGGAAATTGGAAAAATTTCGGATACTCTTATAAAAGTATCATATTTGTTCCATTAAACTGGTTATAAAATAGTAACCTTTAGTTGAACCGATATTTCAAACAAAGATGAGAACAGTAACTATTTTTTTGCTTAGTATAATTATCTTATTTTCAGGATGTAAGTCGTTTAATAATCCCGGAAAAGTTCATTTTCAGGGGCTGGCACAGGGGACTTATTATGCTGTTACGTATTTTGATCAACAGGAGCGTAACCTGCAACATGAAGTCGATTCCATTTTAAAGGCATTTGATCAATCGGCTTCGGTGTATGTTGATAGTTCCACCATTTCAAAGATTAATAGCGATGATTTGCAAGCTTTAACAGATCCTATCGTCCGGGAATTGCTCCATCGATCTGCTGAAATTTCCAAAGCTACAGGAGGCGCTTTCGACATTACCGTTGGCCCACTTGTTAACGCCTGGGGTTTTGGTTTTACCGATCGCATGGAAGTGAATGATGCTGTAATTGATAGCCTCCTTCAACTGGTGAACTATAAAGCTGTGAAATTAAAAGACGGAAAAATTGTAAAGGAGGATCCGCGTATCAGCATCGATTTTAATGCTATTGCCCAGGGTTATTCCGTAGATCTGCTCGGCAAATATCTTGAATCCAAAGGAATTAATAGATATCTTGTGGATATTGGGGGTGAAGTGCTGGCAAAGGGAAAAAAACCATCCGGAGAGCATTGGAAAGTGGGTATTGAAAAGCCGGCCGAGTCGAAGGAGGATGAACGGACCTTGAAAGCTATTGTCAACCTCAAGGATAGGGCTATGGCTACTTCGGGCAATTACCGGAAGTATTATGAAAAAGGGGGGGTGCGATATTCTCATACCATTAATCCCAAAACCGGTTACCCGGTGCAGCATTCTTTGCTGAGTGCATCGGTGGTGGCTGATGACTGCGCTACGGCCGATGGATTTGCCACAGCATTTATGGTGATGGGGCTTGATGAAGCCAAATCATTTTTACAAGAGCGCCAGGATATGGCTGGCTACTTTATTTATTCCGATCAAAACGGGAATTTGAAAACCTATGCTACGGAAGGATTGAAAGAAATTTTAAAAAAAGAATATGAATAAGGCCGCAAAGCTCAAATTATTCTACCTCCAGCGGTTTGGTGTATTTTGATGTGGAACAACTACTATCTTCCTGTGTTGAGTTTCCGCAGCTGCAGCCAACCCGTTCGCCGGTGATCGGATCAACACTTCCACAGGTGTGTTTAAATTCACCGTCTTTCTTGACCAATAGCTTTATTCCAATGCCGGCCATGGCAAGCGCCAGTAAAACAGTTCCTATTAATATCAGCTTTAATATCATAGCATCAACTTAAGTATAATTTATCACCGGGTGAGTTGTTATTCCCCAGTGTTTGATTAAACACGGCAAAAATACCAAATTATTGTACTGCCGGATCTCATATATAAGGAGGAATTGCTTATTTATAATTCTCTTCCAAATAACATTTCATTTTTGTGAATACCGGAACAAAAAAATTCCGCCTTTGTTTAGGAGCAAAGGCGGAACCATTGTTTAAACTAACAGCTCGTCTTATCCAAGGGGTTTTAAATTAGCAAGTTCCCCTTTTAGATTCGAATAATCCTTCGACCTGAGCCCGACATATCCTTTTTTATAAAATCTAAAGGTATCGGATTTATCAAGCTTCAAGTTCGACATAATGTTTTTATCGTTGGTTTTACGGTATTTTCTCACATAACGACTAACCTCAGCGATATGCTTGGGTTCATCGGTTTGCTCGAGGTATTCCCGAACCATATTTTTAATGGTGCCGGTTTTTACCTCACCCCACTCCTTAAGTGAGTAGGTGGAAGTTTTGCCGATGGCCATGATCTCTTCGATGCTTAAAATAGATGACCGTAATGATTCGATATTCGGTGGTATCTTGGTGGCCCGTTTCTTTAACTCCTCGCAAATCTCTTCAAGGTGCATGGGGCGTTTGTAATCACGAAGGATCTCAAGGATGTATTCCGATAATTTCTTAATGGTATTACGCTTGATCAGCAAATTATTTTCACGGTCAAGCTTAATGCCGAATCCTTCGGTAACTATACGCTTGGTTACCGATTTCACCTTGTTATAATACTTCTCCGAAGCATCGGGATGTATGAAATCCTCGATCAATGTATCGATGGGAAGCTTATAGTCCGCTTCGATTCGGGAATCCAGCTTTTCTTCAATAGTATCGTAAAGAGCACGGAAATCAAAGCGTTTAGCCAGTTCTTTTTTAACCAGGTAATAGTTTTCGTAATCTTTTAACCTGTTTTGGAATAAATGATATTTATCCCGGTGCAGAACGCCGAATGCCAAGGCATAAAACTTCTGGGTTAACGCCAGTTCTTCCTTTTCATTAATATGGTCGGCGGTTTCCCCGTCGATGAGGATAAAATCGCGTTTAACCTTTAATTGATAATTGAAATAATCTTTGATAAAATCAAGATCGGTGTTGTATAATGAAAGTATCTTTTCCAGTTTAAGCGGTACCTTTTGCGAGATCTGCCGTACCCTTTCCCTGGTAATATTATACTTATCACCAATTGCCTGAAGCGTAAGCTTGGATTTCCCTCTTAAATATCCAAAATTCTGTTTAAAGATGAAATACTCACGTTCGTCTAAAATGTAAGTAAACGACATCATCAGGTACTTAAAGAAGGGAAAATCTTTTTGCAAGAACGCTTTTTTGTGAGGCTCCGATTCTTCCGAAGGAACATTGAAGTTCTTATAGCAATACAGCTTGAAGTCCTCAAAGGCTCGTTCGTCCTTACTTAATTTTAGATTTTCTAACGTAAGCCCATAATCTTCGGTAAATTTATGAGCCAGGTATGACAGTTCCATGTTTGATTTCTTACCGCAATTTTTAATGGACGTGAAGTCCCCATGCTTAAGATAAAAAACCAAAATGTCGTACAAGGTTTTCAAAGAATCGTTTAAACAAATATTCTTTGTGCGCTCCGACAAATCATTCTTTGTCTTCAACTCTTCAATGTGATAATTGATTGGAATCTTATGATTTTTCACTTTTCCGCCTCTTATTGGTTCAACACAAAATTTGTTTTGCAAATATAATAAATATATTCAACATAAGATAAAATAAATATTTGCAAAGTAACTAAATTAACCCCTTATGTTTGAATATTTCGTCTGAATTCATAGCAGAATATCGCCGTTGCGATAGCTACATTTAATGATTCAGCCGCATTATTCTTACTTGACAACGTAAATGATGGAATAAAAATTTTTTTATTGGCAAGAAAAAGTATTTTTTTATTTATCCCATGAGCTTCATTACCTATTATAAGCATTGTGCCGGTTGGTATACCGGTTTTTCTTACATCTTCTCCACCAAGTGTTGTAGCGATTAACTCGACCGGTAACTCATTCTCCGTCAAAAATCTATACAGATCCACATAATGCAAGCTTACACGCGCAATGGACCCCATAGAGGCTTGTACTACTTTGGGGTTGAAGGCATCTGCTGTGTTATTTGAACAAATAATATGCTCAATGCCAAACCAGTCGGCGGTACGAATGATAGTGCCCAGGTTACCCGGATTACTAATATCATCAAGTGCCAGGCTCAACTTACCCGATAATTCGAAAGGATTGAGGGTGGGTTGGGGGATACCGATAACAGCAACAACCTGTTGAGGGGTGGTTAGCGTGCTTATCTGTGACAATTCCTTCTCTGTAGCTTCAGCGATCCGGGTTTTTCTATCGATTTGTGATTTATTCGCCTGTAACCATGCTGAACTTGCAATGATCATTTTAACATGAAGATCGCTATCGATCAAATCGCGAACCAGCCGATCGCCCTCAGCAGTAAATTCCTTGTATTGACTTCGGAATTTAAGCTGTCGCAGGGACCTGATATGTTTGATTTGATTTTTTGATATCATAGCGCAAAAAGAAACCTGTCCTTTAACGAAGAACAGGTCCCAATATAGTAATAATTCGTCGTTTGCTTATTCGGCAAATACTTCAAAGTTAACGGTAGCCGTAACTTCTTTGTGCAATTTAATCTGGGCCTGGTATGCTCCGGTTTCCTTGATAGCTTCACCATCAACGTGGATCTTTTTGCGGTCTATTTCGTAACCGAACTGATCGCGGATGGCATCGGCAACCTGGATGTTGTTTACAGAACCGAATATTTTACCGGTAGCCGCTGCTTTGGCACCAATCTTAACGGTAATACCATCGATAGCTTTGGCCAGAGTTTCGGCTTCCTTCTTTATTTTTTCTTCTTTAAAGGCCCGTTGTTTCTGGGTTTCGGCATGCATCTTCTTTTGACTTGGTGTAGCTAAAACGGCCAATCCTTTAGGGATAAGGTAATTACGTCCATACCCGTTCTTTACCGTTAACATTTCATGTGCATTACCCAGGTTGGGTACATCTTTTTTCAAAATAACTTCCATGATCAAACCTCCCTATTTTAATAAGTCCGTTACATAAGGCATTAAAGCTAAGTGACGGGCACGCTTGATGGCCTGAGCCACTTTCTTCTGATACTTGTTCGATGTTCCGGTAATTCTCCTGGGCAAGATCTTGCCTTGTTCATTAACGAACTTCATGAGAAAATCGGAATCCTTATAATCAATATACTTGATACCGGCCTTTTTAAAGCGGCAATACTTTTTCTTTTTGGTATCAATGTTTATGGGAGTTAGATACTTAATATCTGAATTTCCTGATGGTTGTGCCATATTTATTGAATTTTAAGGTTTACGATTCGGATTTTGTTTCAGTTCCCTGCTCTTGAGCCTTCTTCTTGTTGCGCTTTTTCTCATTGTATTCGATCGCATGCTTGTCGAGCTTTACAGTGAGAAATCGGATAACACGCTCATCACGCTTGAAGGTTACTTCAAGATCACGAATTGCATCACCTTCGGCTTTGTATTCGAACAGGTAATAAAATCCGGTGGTTTTTTTCTGGATTGGGTAGGCCAGCTTACGCAAACCCCAATTTTCTTCGTGCACAAATTCTGCACCTTTTTTATCCAGAAACGTTTTGAACTTGTTAACCGTTTCCCTCATCTGTTCATCAGACAAGACGGGAGTCATAATGAAAACGGTTTCGTACTGATTCATAATCGTTTGTTTCTGTTTGTTATTAATTAATTTAATTATCAACTGATTTTCAGCTCAATCTATCCAGCTCGAAAATCGGACGGCAAAATTAGAAAACTTTTTGCTCATATCCAATACGACAAATTCATTTTCTAAACCTTTGACTTTATTATCGTATAAAAAGGGTTAAATGTTGTATGGTCATTTTGTTGTTTTACCCGTGCTCAGTATGATCCATCCGATAATACCCGAAATCAGGGAGGCAAAGATAATTCCCATCTTAGCCATTTCACTCAACAATTGGGTGTCAAATGCCAGCCCATTGATAAACAATGACATGGTAAAACCGATACCGGCTAAAAACCCAATACCGATGAGCTGTCGCCAATTGGCCTTGGTAGGCATTGATGCAATGTTCATTTTAACCGAAACCCATGAAAACAACGCTATCCCGATGGGTTTACCAAGGAAAAGTCCCAAAATAACACCTAATGCAACCGGTTCGGTTATGGAGCCCAATAACTCACTTTCGAGTTTCACCCCGGCATTCGAAAGGGCGAAAACCGGAATAATAAGAAACATAGCCCAGGGTCTTGTATCATGTTCCATCCGGTGCATGGGCGACTGGGCTTTGGAAGAGACGTCATGAATTCCACCAAGAATCTCCTGTTGTTCCGTATTGGCATAAAGTCGGTTTGTATTGGAACAATATGTTTTGAAGCGCTTGAGCAAGTATTCGAGTCTCGACAGGAAAGTCTGCCCTTTAATTTTAGTGCGAACCGGTATGGTAAGCGCCGCCAGCACCCCTGCCACAGTTGTGTGTACACCCGAATACAGGAAGGCGAACCACAAGGCTATACCCAGCAATCCGAAAACAAGGGGATGCCTTGCACCTGCAATGTTGGCCAATCCCATAACACCTAATATGGCAATGCCAATCCCCAAAGAAATAAGATTTAGATCGGCGGTATAGAAAAAGGCAATCACCAGCACTGCACCAAGGTCATCCACAATGGCGAGGGCCGTAAGGAAAATCTTAAGCGATAGCGGGACCCGCTTGCCTAATAATGTCATAATACCAATAGCGAAGGCAATATCGGTGGCCATAGGGATACCCCAACCATCTTCACCCGGGCCGCCAAGATTGAAAAAGGTATAGATTAATGCCGGAACAACCATTCCTCCGAGTGCGGCAACAATGGGCAGGGCCGCATTCTTGGCCGACGATAATTCTCCGATCATGATCTCGCGCTTGATCTCCAATCCCACTACAAAAAAGAAAATGACCATTAAGGCATCGTTGATCCAGAAATGAAATGACTTATCAATTGAAAAATCCCCGATACTTAAGGCAATATGGGTTTTCCAAAAATGATGGAATGCTTCACCGAAAACTGAATTTGCCATAACAAGGGCAATTACTGTTACAATGATCAATATAACACCACTCGAAGCTTCGGTTTGAATAAAGCGCTGAAAAGGCTTGGTAATTACATCAATAGGTTCTTTTTTTTCCCTGTACTTTGGATCTTCTTGATTGTTCATTTTTAGCTTTTTTTGTGTAACCAGTTATTTTCGCATGCAAATATAAACATATAGAGAAAATTCCATACTAAAAATGAGCTTATTTCACCTTTTAAAATGCATACGAAGTACCGGCCATATAACTATTTTATATTTCATTCATTAAAGTTTCACAAATGAAGGAAGCAGCATTACCATTCCCAAATATTTGGGGAAATGCCAATTCTTCTTGTCCGGCAAAGTGTTCGTAGGCTTCAATTATGTTAATTTCATGAGCATCGGTAACAATACCGGCTCCCTGTTCCACAATTTCCTTCCACTCGGTTTCAGGACGCAGGATAAGACAAGGCTTTTTAAAAAAATAAGCTTCCTTTTGCACACCCCCCGAGTCGGTAGCGATCATCATGGCATCTTTTTCCAGCACGATCATGTCCAGGAACGATACCGGTGGAATGATCACCAGCAAGGGATTTTTCTTGACTTCATTCAGGAGTTCCCGGTTCAGATTGCTGTCGAGCATTTTTCTTGTTCGTGGATGCAAAGGTAGTATTACTTTTAAATGATGCTTTACGGCAATTTTATCCAATGCTCTAAAGATGGCTTGTAATCGTTCGGGATCATCAGTGTTGTTATTCCGGTGAATGGTGCTGAGGATGTAACTTCCCGGCTGCAATTCCAGCTTCTTCAGAATACCGGATTTCTGATCGGCCACTGCCGCAAAATGGAAGCTGTTATCATACATTACATCACCGCAATGGAATATGCCCGGATTATCAATGGTGTAAGGTGGTTTATTACCGGGATTGAAGCCTTCTTTTATCAGGTTGTTGTATCCGGTTTTGGTTGGGGAGAAGAGGAGGGTGGAGGCATGATCGCAAGTAATGCGGTTAATTTCCTCGGGCATGCTTTTATTGAATGATCGCAGGCCTGCTTCTACATGGATGACGGGCACGTGTATCTTGGCAGCTGCCACCGCACCGGCAAGAGTTGAATTCGTATCGCCATAAAGGATGATGCCATCGGGTTTATGTTCCATTAAAACGCTTTCAATACCTTCGATCATCCGGGCTGTTTGTAAACCATGTGAGGCCGATCCAACGTTAAGGTTGATGTCGGGCTCAGGTATATCGAGCTCACCGAAAAAAACTTCCGACATATTCACATCATAATGCTGACCTGTGTGTACGATGATCTCTTCGATATCGGTTTTAAAATGATTTTTAATGGCCCGGCTTATAGCTGCTGCTTTTATGATCTGTGGTCGGGCGCCAATAATGGTTACCAGCTTGTGCATTGATCGATATAATTTTAAGTGTTCTTATAGGCTGCCGATTAACAGCACAGGCAAAAGTAATAACAATTTTGGTGGCACATTACAATTGCCCTTCGTCGGCATAACTATAATACTGCTCATCACCTATGATAATATGATCAAGTATGGGAAGGTCGAGAAACTCGCCGGCATGTTTGAGTTTTTTGGTTAGTTTATTGTCAGCATCACTGGGCTTTAGATTTCCCGATGGATGATTATGGCAAAGGATGACAGAAGAAGCATGGTCATCAAGGGCCATTTTAAATATCTTTTTCGGATCGGCTATGGTGCCTGTTAATCCTCCCTGACTGATATTGATATGTTTGATGATCTTATTGGCCCGGTTGAGCAACAATATCCAGAATTCCTCGTAGGAGCTATCGCTGAGTAATCCATGAAAATATTCGTACACATCACGGCTACCGTTTATCCTTTTACGTTCGATGATCTCCGAGCTGCGTCTTCGCTTGCCCAGTTCCAAAGCCGCAACAATTCCAATAGCTTTGGCCTGTCCAATACCTTTGAATTTCATCAGGTCCTGTACCGAGAGTTTAGAGAGGCCAATAAGGTTATTATCAACACTGTTGAGAATGGTCTTTGCCAGGTCAACGGCCGATAATTCGGTATTGCCCGAGCCCATTAATATGGCAATAAGCTCGGCATCGCTAAGGGAATGTTTGCCTTTTAAAAGAAGTTTTTCGCGTGGGCGGTCACTTTCGGCCCATTGCTTAATGCTGACTTTTTCAGGATATGTGTTCATGGTTGAAAAGATTGGTTGCCAGCTAATTTATGAAAATTCCCGCAAATAAAAAACCCCATTGCAAAAACAACGGGGTGGAATTATTAAATGGTGTAATATGCTTTTAGCTCATCTCCTGCAACTGGCGCACAAGACTAGATTTTAAATTGGCCGCTTTATTCTTATGAATGATATTTTTCTTTGCCAATCTATCGATACGGCTCATAAGCTTGGGTAGCTTTTCTTCGGCTTCGTTTTTATTCTCAAGACTACGGTATTGCTTTATTGCCGTACGTGTGCTTTTTGCATAATAATGATTATGCGTACTTCTGCTCCTGCTTTGTCTTATCCGCTTTAATGCTGATTTATGATTTGCCATATATCTTTTTTAATACCTGGTTAAAAAATTTGCAGTCCGTAGGGGAATCGAACCCCTATTACCAGGATGAAAACCTGGCGTCCTAACCGTTAGACGAACGGACCGTGTGTTTCCCTTAAATGCGAGCGCAAAAGTATAACTTATTTTTTAATTACCAAAATTGCGCTAAAAAATTTCGAAAAATTTTCCTTTTATATGCGGCTTTCAAGCCGTTTTTAAGAACGAACGGGTAAACTAACGTAAGACTTTTTGTTTTGTTTTATTCAAAAGTAAAAGAAAGCTGAAAAATTTTAGAACGCAGATTGTCAATACCTTGGGTATATATATTATCTTCCCGCTTGATCATGTTCATCAGCCCGTATGACATTTTTAGTTCCGTGCCGAATTTGAAAAATGAAAAATACCAGTCGAACCCAACGCCTATATCAAGGTATACATCATTGCGGTTAAGCTCCAGGTTGAGTGGATTCTGATCCTGTTCGTCATCTTTCTGAGTGGCCAGGTCGATGCTCACTTTAGGGCCTGTAAATACGTAGGCTCGCATATTATGCATGCGTTTGGATTTGTACTTGATGTGGAGTGGCAAATCGATAAAGGTCGATTGGATGTTATCATCGATGGTGATCAGGGAAGTGTCGGCGCCTTTAGTTCCTTTAAGGGTGTATTGCAATTTTCGTTCACCAAAAGCCAGCGAGGGGACAAAGCGAAGATCGCTATACTTACCGAGGCGCAAATTACCTACAATGCCCACTGAAAAGCCATAGGTTGAGATACCTTCTATTCCATATATCGAGGCTTCATCAAGGTTAAGATTACTAACGGCATCACCGGCATAGATATCATCCTGAAAGTTGGCCTTGGGATCGATGGAAAAGTACATGGTATTACCCGCCAGAATAAACCCGAAATGGTAGGGTGATTGGTCGTAGGTCGGCATATTTTGGACCTTAGGCGCCTGGGCAAATGAAAAACTGGAAACGGCAAATAATGCTAATAGTATTCCGGTTGCTAGAGCAGTAGTACGTTTCAATGATGCCTGTTTTTTTTGATTTGTTATTCATAACGCTTGGCTCAAGCATTTATTTCAGCATACTTCCAACTTGCTTTTGGAATGAAAGGATTGGAGGCTCATTCCTTTTGAAAAGTAATATTCAAAATCATTCTTCAGAAGGTATTTTCCCTTTTGCTTTCAGATGGCTTCCCCAATAAACAAAAGGCGTGTCACTGGCAGCAATCACCCATTTTAAAATATAGGTTGTACCGATAATTTCGAGAAATATTGGCCATTCATAAATTCCCCAGAAAGCGATGACCGTGAAGATGACACTATCCAGTAACTGACTTACCATGGTACTCAGGTTATTTCGTAGCCAGATATTCTTTTTTCCGCTAAAGCGTTTACGCCAGAAGTGATAGGCCCAAACATCGTGTTTTTGTGAAACAATATAGGCTATCAGGCTGGCCGTGGCAATACGGGGCATCAAGCTAAAAATGCTATCCAAATGCTCATGCGTTGAGCTGGAGTAATCATCGGCTAATGGAACAAAAAGCAAAGCCAGGTTCATTAAGATGGTCATAGCGATGAGGCTGAAAAATCCGATCCAAACAGCCTTTTCGGCTTCTTTTTTCCCATAGTTTTCCGAGAGCAGATCGGTAACCAGGAATGATGATGCATAAACAATATTTCCCAAGGTTGCTGTAAATCCGAACAGCTCGATGGTTTGTATTACCTGAATATTGGCTACTATAGTGGCTATGGGTATCCAGGTGAAAAGTCCTTTTTTACCGAATATTTTGTAGGATGCGATGATCAAACCGAAGTTAATCAGCAGCATCGCCACCCAAAGTAATTCATTCGTCATGAGGTTTCAATTGAAGTGCTTCTTTCTTTAATGCTTCTTTGCTAACGGGAACCACTCCGATGTGTTCACATACCAAGCCTCCCGCAAGATTCGATAACTCAGCAATGCTCCGTGAATTGAGTTTAAGTGCCAAACAAAGTGCCGCCACGCTGATCACCGTGTCACCGGCGCCCGAAACATCGGCAATATCCCTCACATGAGCCGGAATATGGAATTCTTCAATGCTTTCATCCTCATTTCGTGAGCGGATAAAAACCCCGTTTTCCGAAAGGGTGGTCAGCACCGTAACAATGTTCTGATTATCCTGTATCATCCGAATGGCTTGTGAGAGCTCGAAATGTTCACCGGAATTGAAGTTCAGGTGAAGGCCTTCTTTCAATTCCTTTAAATTGGGCTTAAAAAGGGTAATGTTTTTATATGAATTAAAATTCCGTTTCTTGGGGTCGGCCGTTACCGGAATATTTTTGCTTAAGGCTTTTTCAGAAATCCGGGTGATTAAGTTGGCATTAATGATGCCTTTGTCATAATCCTGAAAAATGATGGCATCGATCCCGTTATTATCGATCAGGCCCTCGATTTTTTCGAAAAAGGCCTGACATTCATCCGTATTTAGTTCTGTATCTGTCTCCTCATCAACTCGTAACATATGTGATTTATTACCGATAATACGGAATTTGGTCGTGGTGATCCGGTTATCGCTTCGCAGTATTCCTTCACGGCTCATTCCTGCTTCTTCCACTAAATCAATGAAATCATCACCTTTCTGGTCGTTACCAATAACGGTACATAAAACCGGTTCGGCCCCCAGGGCTTTAACATTCAGGGCAACATTGGCAGCTCCACCCAGCAGGTTGGAGCGATTCTTTACCGTAACAATGGGAACGGGCGCCTCGGGGGAAATACGGCTGACATAACCCCATAAATAGGAATCGATCATTACATCACCTATGATCATTATCTTCAGTCGACTGAAGCGTTCAAATATACTTTCTACCTCTGCAGCTGAGAACATTTTTTACGCAATTTGGGCTGCAAACTTAATAAGAATTTGTTTTTACAAACTGTCGGAAGTCAATTTAAGGTAGTCAATGTCAGTTCCATCAATGGAATCGAATAGAAAATCGATGTAATATCCTTCACCGCCTCGTTTTTGATTGATTTCAACCTGGCTTTTGCCCAGCCTGTTACTATCGGGCGCAAAAGCAGTTAGTGCAAGCAACCCCGTATATGGCTTGCTAAAGTAGGTGTATACCGGAACGGTGTGATCTTGGGTAAACGAAATGCTATCGAGCCCGAATTTCTTGGGATACACACCGAGAAGCCTGGTTTTGTTTTGAAAAAGCAGCTTAATGGAGCGGACATTGCTTTTAACCTTCAATTCATCTCCGAAGGAATATTTAAACAAGGTATCTTCTGCTCTTAACCGGTAGCCGCTTCTACTACCGGGATTTGGAATAATGATTTGAGGATCATCGTCGTGAGACGGTCTTTCTTCCATCGAATTCAGGTTTTGGGTGATATTACCGACCCCAAGGTATAAACTGCTAATACCAATAAAGAGCCCCAATAAAAATAAAACAATACCTCCCATGTATAAAAACCGGAAACGCTTTCCAATGCCCCTTAAAAACAACATGACCCCCGATACCGTGATTATACCGGCCAGGATAACGATAATGAACAATGGAATAAAGTAGTAATTCATGGTACCGGCCTTTTATCACTAAACGTTATCAATTCCACAAAGTTCTAATTTGGGGTATAAAATGTTGTTGACAATCAATCCCTCATCACCACAAACTTCCTTTCCAGCATAGCACCTTCCTTATCTACTAAGGTTAGGGTATGCTTCCCGGGTTCGGGGCTTAAGGCTTTTTGGTGATCCCGTTGGGTTTTACCAACATATTGCTCATCAAGATGCCAGTAAACTGTACTTTGGTGGTCGCGATGGGCCACCTGAAAAACCACTTTCCCCTTTTGTCCGTTTAATTCCGTGGGAATAAAAACTTGGGTCAGTTCTCGGGGGTAAACAATATCCATGGCATGCTGGTCTCCTGAATTCCGGCATCCGGGGGCAAGCGGTGGAAGAGAGCGATATTCAGGATGATCCTGCTTATAATACCATTCCATAACCGGGGGCAATACAAACCAGGATTTATGCTCCATCTCATAAACATCCATGCATTGGCTGGTAACCCGGAAGTTTTCATCCTTATCCAGATGTACGAGCTTATGATATGGGCAACCGGAAGTCCTTTGCCCGGCAATGGGAATAAACATGGTATCGACATCCGGGCAATCTTGTCCGGCTAAATGACCGCTCAGGCGACAAATGCCGGCTTTCTTCATTTCATCAAAAGGTACATCGAAGTCAGCGCCGGAAGCCGGAAACAGCTTAAACAGCCTGAATAGGAGGGGAGCTGCTGCAGTTACCCCGGTAAGCCCCGGACGACCTTCCCCGTCGGCATTACCGGCCCAAACGCCTATGGCATAATCGGTGGTTAAACCTATGGCCCAGGCATCGCGGAATCCAAAACTGGTCCCGGTTTTCCAGGCAATATTCTTGGATGATTTAAAATGCTGCCAGCCGCTTTCTTCCCTGGGGCGGTGCACCTCCTTCATAGCTTCGAAGGTATGCCAGATGGAGGCTGCCGATAAGATCCCTGTTTTTTGCCGGCCTTTTTTTAAAGGCGGTTTTGATTGATTAAAATAAAAATTCGGCTGACGAAAGTCTTTGACATTATAGCGGGAACTAAAATCATAAAAATGGTTCAATGTTCGGGCCATGCCGGCATAAATCCCGGTAATCTCCCATAATGTTACTTCAGAGCCACCCAGGATAATGGAAAGCCCATAATGATCAACAGGTTGTTTTAAGGTAGATAGTTTAAGTTTTTGAAGCTTATGATAGAAACGTGGAAGCCCGTAATCTTTGAGCATACGGACAGCCGGCACATTCAGCGAACGGTACAGGGCTTCATCGGCATGCACGGCCCCGTTAAAATCGCGGCTGAAATTCATAGGCGTATAGCCGGCAATTTGTGTGGGGACATCGGCCACCAGCGTTTTAGGGAGGATCTTTCCATCCATTAGCATGGTGGCGTAGAGAATTGGTTTTAATATACTGCCCGAACTTCTGGGGGCGTCGATTACGTCAACATATTCTCCATGTTTTTTCAATGTTGAAGATACATTCCCCACATAGGCTAAGGCATCACCGCTTTGCACATCCAGGATGAGCGCGGCAGCATTGTGAATTTCATTCAGTTTTAGTTGCCGGTGATGCTGTTCAACCAGTTGCCCCGCCTGTTTTTGCAATCCGCGGTCGATGGTGGTTTTTATACGTTCACCTTTATGACCCTCTTTAATTGCGCGGTTTAATAAGTGTAATGCTTCCTGTGGCAGGGGAAGTGGTTCGCCGGGAAGCGACTCGGCAATAGCAAGCGAATAGGTGGTTGAATTAATTGTTCCGGCCTCGTGAAGTTTTCGCAACAAGCGATTACGTTTTTTTGTAAATTCCCGGTTGTTTGTTCCGGGAAAAATCAAAGCGGGTGCATTGGGAAGTACTGCCAATGCAGCGGTTTCGCCCCATGAAAGTTGTTCCGGGGGCCGGTTGTAATAACGCCATGCGGCAGCATCCAGTCCCACTACATTCCCCCCGAAAGGTGCATGAGAAGCATATAATGCCAGTATTTCCTTTTTGTTGTATGAAAACTCAGCCCTTAAAGCGAGAATGCACTCGATGATCTTTTCCTTGATGGTTCTCGATTTTCCTTTACGCGAAAGACGGATAACTTGCATGGTAAGCGTGCTACCGCCACTTACAATTTCACCGGCCTGCCAGTTTTGCCAGGCCGCCCGGAACAGCGAAAGTAAATTTACACCGGGATGATAGTTAAAATATTGGTCCTCAAAGGCAATGATACATTTTTTAAACTTAGCGGGTACTTGTTCCGTTTCCGGAAAGCGCCATTGACCGTCTTTTGCAATACGGGCTGCCAGAAGCTCTCCATTGCGATCTTCGAGCACCGTGCTGGTGGGATCATTAAAAAGGGGCTGTGCAAGGCAAAAAACAAATGCACATAGTGCAGCCACTATCAACACTATGAGTGATAAAGCTGTCCGTTTTCGGTGCATTATTTTCCCGGCATGACTACTTCTACCCATTGACCCGGTTTTTGTGCATAAATCTCATTGTCATACATGGCCTGGCATGAAACCATTGGCAGGTAATACCGCCCGATATAGGCTGCATTGAGCTTAACCCGGAAGGTTTTGGCGCTCCCCGATTGCAGGTCGAAGAAGGTATGAACCCGGTCATCACGGATATCGCGATAATCGAAACCATTGTCTTTTTTACCGCTTACATTGTCGAGACGCGAATTATGGATTTCCCATCCTGAAGAAAAGATCTGTGTTAGCACAAGCTCTTCATAATCATCACGGGTTCCGGGATGTTTCATGGTGACTTCTGCCATGAAATCAGTTCCTTGTTCCAATTCTTCCGGATCGATTTCAATTTCATCCATATTGAGGTATCTAACGTTCATTTGCAAGTAACTGTAAGCAGCTTCTTCTTTAGTACCCGCCGGTATTCCGCTGCGTATCATCCTGGCAAATACCCGCGAGTCACCGTTATTTACCAGCTTAATCCGATGGGCCCGGCCGGCCTCCCTGACATCCAGCCGGATAAAGGGTTGCTTGGTGAAAGCTCGCTGCGGGTTGCGCCTGTCGATGGTATATTCCACATCAATTGCAGCATCTATTTCCTGATCGCCCAAAAACTTGGAAATGGCCAGCAGGGAATAGGAGGTGGTTTGAGTGCTTAACCACCGTCCCGACCCAAGCTGACCGGCCAGGTCCTGCACCAGTGATTCGGCTTCACCGGTTTTATTCAGCAACACCAGTGTTTCCAGTATCATGGCCTGATCCCTTACATGCGAGCCATAAGTGCCGCCTGTTGATCGATATTCATTAATCCCGGTTGTAAGGTCCTCAACCATGTTTAATGCCACTTCTTTTTTTCCGGCCAGGGTATAAGCAGCTGCCAGCCGCCATTTAGCTTGCAGCGAAATATCTTCATCTTCTCGCATGCGGTTCATATCGCCCATTGCCGGATCACCGACCAGGGCTAGTGTATAAAGCCGGTAAGCTTGCTTAAGATCATCCCCCCTGCGCCGTGGAAAATTGGAAGCATAATAACGGGAGCCTTTTTCCTGGAACTTTTTCCAGTTGTCCAAAAGACCTACCGGCAGATCATAACCCTGCTCTTGTGCCTCGAGCAGGAAGTGGCCGGCATAGTTGGTTCCCCATCCCGAAACCCAATCATTACCGGGCCAATAAGCAAAACCTCCTTCACTCGTTTGAAAGCTCATCAAGCGACTGATTGCTTCCTCAATATTTTGCTGTATTATCTGTTTTCGCTCCTTTTCCAGCTCCACAAAACGGTGCAGGTACAATTGGGGAAATACCGATGAAATCAACTGTTCAATGCAACCATATGGGTAATGGATAAGGTAATCGAGGCGTTGCTCAAGATTAAGGGGCGGGAAAGAAGAAAGCTCCACTGTTGCGTTATTCGTTCCTTTCAATCCGATAGGATCAGATGTAAAAGTCTTTGAGCCACCGGCTTTCAAAGTATATTTATCCACTTTGGTGATCTCCGGATTGAGTGCTTTCACGTCCAGTACAATATTATGTATAGCCTCACGGCCATTACTTTCGGCTATTATCTTTACCGTGGCAACACCAAGCCGTTCAGCAACCTCGTAGTCGAAGTTCAGTACCCTTGTGCCGGGTTTATCCATAATAATGTAGCGGGTGCTCCGGTCGGGAGTGGTTAAAAACTCATTAGTTTCAAGGGTAACCTTGATTTCTTTAACGCTTTTATCCATAGCAAAGACCGTAACCGGTAACTTGATCTTTTCTTCCGGCCTCAACACCCGTGGCATGGTACCCAGTACCATCAGCGGTTTTTTCACCGAAGTGGTCTTTTCAGTCGACCCGTAAGCGCCGTTCGCACCGGCAACCAGCATAGTTCGCACCGATCCGACATAATTTGGCATTTTAAAACGATGTTTGCGACTACTGCCCGGTTTCAGGTGGAAAGGACCGGCAAACATAACCACCGGCTCAAAACGGTTTGCCCGTGAGGCATCTTCGCGGTCCACTTCAATACCGCCACCCAGCGATAGCATGCCCGCAAATTCGCCGGTAAATGCGCCCATCACATAGTCGTACATATCCCAGGTTTTAACACCCAAAGCATCGCGGGCATAAAAATGATCCCAGGGGTGCGGTGTATTAAATCCGGTTAAATCCAGTAATCCTTCATCCACCACAGCCAGGGTATAGTTCATAGCCTTATTATTGCTTTCTTTCACATTGATGGTGAAGTTTTCGTTGGGTTCAAGAACATCGGGCATTTTAATAACAGGTCCCAGGTGGGTTTCCGGGTCTTCCACCCTGATGGGTTGAATGCCATACAGCCTGATGGGCCTGTCATTGGCTGTTTGATTATGGGGTTGGATGAGTGACACATACACATAAACATTGGGAGCCATTTCGGGGGTCGTCTTGAATTGGAACTGCGTTTGTTCCTGTTGGGTTTTCACCCAGAAATGATCTACAATGCGGCTCCCTGATTCCAGACTCACCAATGCCCTGCTGCTATCGGCCGAAGGAAACTTTACAAGAACTTCTTCTCCGGTCGAATAGACCTCTTTATTGGTTGTAAAACTCAGTATAGCAGCTCCATCAGGGAGTTCTGACCCTTGCCTGCGCCAGCCCGGCCAATCCATGTAAGCTACCTCACCGGTGCTGTGGCCACTTTCAATATCGGTAACCCTGATAAATACCCGGCCCCAGTAATTCTGATCCAGCTTTAGTTTGTAATGGCCTTCTCCGTTTACGGTTGAAATAATATCACTGCTAATTAAATCGCGACTCCGGCTGCTGACATACCGCGAGAGATAATCCTCATCGCGATGTTCCCACCACCAGCGCCAATTGATCTTAAAAACCTCCACACGGATGCGGTTGCGCGAAACTTTGCCGCCATCCTCATTTACCGTAATCACGGGAATTTGATGGGCTTTTTGTGAATTCAATGCCCCATGCCAGCCAGAGCCTTTGGGAACTTTAATCCCAACATAAGATGAAAAGGGAGAAAAGGGCATTGATTTGCGGGTGATACTATAGTTTCCTGAAGTTTCAAATGCTCTTAATGTAAAATGGGCTTTCAGCATGCCCGGGGCATTCCGGGGAGTTGAAAAACCGGGATCAAAGCTGACTTTACCATCATCATTTACTTTTCCGTCAAAAATCACAGTTTCTTTTGGGGTGAATTCCTCGGAAGGATCGCTAAAGGTAAAGCCCGGATAACCGTCAAAAGTGGTTTTAACCTCGGTGAACTTCATTTTAATGTTAGCCTTAAGGTTACGTCCCGGCGCTCCATGCAGCCAATTTATAGAAAGTTTCCCCTTTATATCGTCAAGATTTTGTCTGGTAATTTTATCCACACCAAAATCAAGCTCTGTTTTCAACCGGTTAGGCTTAACTGCTTCAATTTTCAGGGGGTTCTCAAAAGTTGCCCCGCCAACTTTGATGCGGGCTCTATAATTTCCGGTAATGGCGTCAGGGTCAGTTTGGGTGGCAAAGGTGAACAATCCGTTTTTCCCCGACGTCCTGATTTCGCGCTCGACCACCTGTCCCTTGGGATTGACAAGATCGAACAGGATAGGGTGAGTTTCGGGGATCACATTTTCAGGATCTTCCAAAAAGAACGATACAAACAGGGAGTCACCGGGACGCCATACACCGCGTTCACCGTAGATGTATCCCTTGAGACCCTTTTTGGTTTTGCGCCCTGATACATTAAACATGCTAACCGACAGCGCCGAGCCATCATCCAACCGAAGGTAACCATATTGATCATCCTTTTTGGCAATAAGGATGAAAGGTTTCTTCTCCAGGTCGATATCAGCAAGGCCTTTGGAATCGGTCTTTACCCGGTCGATAAGCTGCTGCTGAAAATTATAAATGGAAATCTCCACATTATCAATAGGCTTGGTAGTGATAAGATCGGTTACGGCAAATATCATACGTCCGGTTTCACCTGTTTTTGCTGTGATGCCCAGGTTTGAGGCCAGTACATTCTTTTCAACAGCCCGGTTGTAATGCATGTAATATGATTCCTTGCAGGGGTTGTTACGTTCCTGCCAGTTGTAGTTGTTGTTATAATAACTGTAATGATTATATCCACTCCAGCTCCAGTAGTTCACATCACTTTGATCCACTTCTTCTTCGAAAAGATCGGTTTGTATATCGGGTATCTCATCATCTTCTTCATCAGGACAGGGGTAGCGTGAATGATCTTTTTTTATATTCAGCTGAACCCTGTATATGGCACCGGGTTCGGTGGTGATCATGTCGGACAGGTCGAGGGTAAAAGTATTCCATTCACCGTAATCAATGGGCTGGTCGGACCGGAGCTTGATATCATCTTCATATACAATTCGTCCTACATGTTTTAGGTGTTGCTTGCCGTCATAATCATTGTCCTGGAAAAATTGCAGGATATTATTCCTGAAAACTTTAATGATTCTTACGTGCACACCATTGAGGCTAACCGCTTTAAAAGGCAGCAGCAATCCATCCGAATCGGGGAGGAGGTTTCCTCCGCCTATCAGTTTTACGGCCGGTTTAATGCTTTCGAAATTAACGGAAGTGGTGTAAGGACTGCCGAGTTTATATTCCTGGCTGTTTTTGATCGCGCCATCAACTGTTACTTTTATTTTCCCCTTTTGTCGCGTTTCAGGATAGGCCCTGATTTCATTTCCATTGATAGTGAAATTCAAGCCCGTCCCGGTTTCCATGCGTACCAATCCCTGCAGGTATTGTTGTTCATCAAGCGGGTCGGAAAACATAAGGGATATGTACTGTGGTTTATGATGCACACTTAGGTTCACGAGTTTGAACTCCCCCAGCGGTGGTATTTCAAAGGTCTTTTCCTTCTTTTGCTCCAGGCCAAGCGGTTTACCGTTCAGAACCACCACCACTTTTTCCGCTTCCTTTTTCCGCCTTATAGAGTCAACTGTAAAGCGGTGGCGTTTGCCATCGGCCGAATGTTGCCAGGTAACTGATAATTTCCGGTTGTTTTGTGTAGGCAGTAACATTTTTTCAACCCGGGCATCTTGAACAAAATCGGCTGTATGCAGATTGCCTATAAGTTGCTGCCATTGAAGTTGATTGGGATCATAGGTTTGCAGGCCCTTAAAGCTAGCTTCAAAAGCTTGTTTTTTGGTTTGAAACCGGAAATGGAATGTTGACAACTGCCTGGGTACATCTATAACCTCATCCAGCTCGAATTCTGTTTCATACGCTTGTCCGGAAGGGAGTGTGTTCTCAGTCCGGAATTCCAGTGTGCGTTTGTCAACCCAAAAAGCTGAACCTTTTATGGAGGGTTTAAAATCAAAAAGGTCCCGATCGATCGCCATATTCTTTTTGGCCCCAGGAACCTCTTCCATAAAGACAATACGGATATTGTCCTGGTTGGAAATGACCCCGGAAGTAAATGCTGCAATATGCGAGGCAAATTCATATTGTTTTCCCCTGGCTTGGCTGCGAAAGATCATAAACCAGGTAATAAGTCCTGCTATTGCAATGATAACAATTACAATAACCAACAATTGTTTCTTACTCATGGGATTAGATTTTGTTACATGTTTTGCCGAAAATGATCAGCATGTAACAAAGCTAACGAAAAATGCGATAACATAATTAAAATTATTCTTTTTAGTAAATATAACCATCTAAAATTTATATGTCAAATATTATATGATATGGAGCTTGATTCAATGTTAAGAAAATGTAAATTGTTTTTTATGAAATTTGAAAATATGGAAAAAAACATTATAAATTGTATTATAAAACACAGAAATACAGTACATAAACTTTCGAATGATTTTACACATGATTTTATTGAAACATCTTACGTTAAATTTGTTCGTATAGAAGAAGAAAAGATAATGTGGAGAAGTAGGTCCATACACATTAAAAAGTTTACCATTAGGTTGAGGCGTTGACCAAAACGCTTGATCTAGGCCTTGTCCATTGGAAAAATGGATAAAGGGATAGGCATACAACGGAAATCGCACACTATTCCGTATAAGAGGAAGAAGCACTGGTAAATTAAGCGAATAATAAAGGTATAAAAGATTGAAAGTTAAAAATATAGAAGTTTTGAAGAGCTTCGTGTAAGGTAAAATGTTCTATAGAATATAATGATGAATCCATATTACAAAAAACATAATTGCAAATTTTGACTAAGAGCCAATAACATACGATTATAAATAAATGAAATAAAAAGGTGTAGAAAATTTATCATAAATAATATACAAATTTAAATTATATATAACAAAAATTTAAATATTAAGGGAGTATGAATATGAGTTATAAGTATTCCACAGAAGTTGAAAAGGCAAGAAGTTATTATAACAGCAAGGATGCTGACAATTTTTATTACCGGGTATGGGGTGGTGAAGACCTTCATATAGGTTTATATAAGTCGGAAGATGAAGATATTTACACCGCCAGTCGCCGTACCAATGATCGTATGGCCCATTTTGCCCAAAAGATCGATGAGAATACCAAAATTGTCGATCTGGGTGGTGGTTTCGGTGGTACGGCCCGCCGCCTTGCCGAAAGATTTGGCTGCCATGTTACAGTGATCAACCTGAGTGAGGCTGAAAATGAACGCGGACGTCAGAAAAACCGTGAACAGGGCCTCGATCATTTGATCGATATCATCGATGGCAGTTATGATGAAATTCCTTATCCGGATGAGACCTTCGACATAGCGTGGTCGCAGGATGCTATACTCCATAGCGATAATCGCAAAAAGGTTATTGAGGAAACGGCAAGGGTGCTGAAACCCGGCGGTGATTTCATCCTTTCGGACCCCATGCAAGCCGATAATTGTAATGAAAGCGTGTTGCAACCGATCTATGATCGCATCAACCTTTCATCATTGGGTTCCCCGCAGTTTTACCGTAAAATCTGTGAAAAGGTTGGACTGGAAGAGCAGGCATTTGAAGAGATGCCCCACCAGTTGGCCAATCATTATAGTCGTGTGCGGGAAGAAACTATCAAAAAGGAAGATTACTTGAAAAACTACATATCCAATGAATACATCGAAAAGATGAAAAATGGATTGGTGCACTGGGTTAGAGGTGGAAAAGAAGGAAACCTCACCTGGGGGATCTTCCACTTTAAGAAAAACGGTGCAAACAACTAAAAGATAAATTATTAACCATTAAAAACGAAAATAGGATTAAAACATGGAGACTTTGGAAAAAGTAGAAGAACAACTCGATTACCGGGTTAGGGATATAGAGCTTGCAGCTGCAGGCCGTAAAGAAATTGAGCTGGCGGAGCATGAAATGCCGGGTCTCATTGAGTTGAGAAAAAAATACGGGAAGGAAAAGCCTTTGAAGGGCGCCCGGATTACCGGTTCGCTTCATATGACGGTTCAAACGGCTGTGCTCATAGAAACCTTAACCGAACTTGGCGCCAATGTACGTTGGGCCAGTTGTAATATATTTTCCACCCAGGATGAAGCGGCTGCGGCCATTGCCAAAGAAGGTATTCCGGTGTTTGCCTGGAAAGGCGAAACCCTTGATGAATACTGGTGGTGCACAGCGCAGGCTTTATCATTCCCGGGCGGAAAAGGCCCGAACATTATTGTGGATGACGGTGGTGATGCTTCATTAATGGTTACGCTTGGTCATCAGGCCGAGGACGACACATCTATCCTTGAGAAGAAGCCTGAAGCATGGGATGAGGAAGCCCTGCTCAACCGTTTGAAGATGATCCTGGAAGATGATAAAGATAAATGGCATCGTACGGTAAAAGAATTGCGTGGCGCTTCGGAAGAAACCACTACCGGTGTTAACCGTCTATATCAGCGTGAAAATGACGGAACACTATTGTTCCCCGTTATTAATGTGAACGATTCGGTAACCAAGTCGAAATTCGATAACAACTATGGAAACCGCGAATCTCTTATCGACGGCATTAAACGTGCAACCGATATTATGATTGCCGGGAAAACTGCGGTGGTTTGCGGTTTTGGCGGCGTTGGTAAAGGATGTGGACAAGGTTTAAGTGCATACGGTGCCAAGGTGGTTGTTACCGAAATCGATCCCATTTGTGCCCTGCAAGCTTCCATGGAAGGTTATGAAGTTCGTCGCCTTGATGACATTGTTGGCAAGGCCGACATTTTCGTAACCGCTACCGGAAACAAAGGAGTGATCACGGTGGATCATATGGCTAAAATGAAAGATAAAGCCATTGTATGTAACATCGGCCACTTTGATAATGAGATTGAAGTGGAAAAGATGGAAGAAGATCCCAATGTTGAAAAGGAAACCATTAAGCCCCAGGTGGATGAATTTAAGTTTAAGGACGGCCATTCCATTATCCTGTTGGCTGAAGGCCGCCTGGTAAACCTGGGTTGTGCTACCGGTCACCCGTCATTTGTAATGAGTAACTCATTTGCCAACCAGGTGATGGCGCAGCTCGACTTGTGGCAAAACGATCGCAAGATCGGCGTTTACCGGCTGCCCAAACACCTCGATGAGGAGGTTGCCCGTGCACACCTGAGTCATCTGGACATCGACCTGACCGAAATGACCAAGGATCAATCCGATTATTTTGGTGTTCCGGTTAAAGGCCCTTATAAGTCAGATCATTATAGATATTAGAGAATAGAAGGTAGAAGGTAGAAAATAGAAGATAGAGAATAATTTAAAACTAAAAACTTAAATTATATGCCATATTTATTCAGTTCAGAATCAGTTTCGGAAGGACATCCCGACAAGATATCCGACCAGATATCAGATGCTATTTTGGATGAGATCCTCATCCAGGATCCCAATTCAAAATGCGCGGCTGAGACTTTTGTAACCACAGGACTTGTTGTGGTTGGTGGTGAGATAAAAACCGAAGCTTATGTAGACGTGCAGGAAATCGCCCGCGATGTGATCCGTCGCATTGGCTATATCAAGCCCGATTACCGCTTCGATGCCGATTCCTGTGGTGTATTAACCACCATTCACGAACAATCGCCCGACATTAGCATGGGTGTTAACCGTGAAAAGGAAGAAGAGCAGGGAGCCGGCGACCAGGGTATGATGTTCGGTTTTGCCACCAACCAAACCGAAAATTACATGCCATTGCCGGTAGATATTTCACATCGTTTAATGAAGGAGTTGTCGGAGGTGCGGAAAGTAGAAGGCGAAATGCCATACCTGCGCCCCGATTCAAAAGCACAGGTTACCTTTAAGTACGATGATGATCACACCCCGCTGGGCATTGATACCATAGTGGTTTCAACCCAGCATGACGAATTTGTTAAACCGGTTGATGATACACCAAAAGCACGTGAAAAGGCTGAAAAAGATATGCTTGGCCGTATCGAAACCGATGTACGGAATATCTTGATACCGCGGGTAATGAAGACTTACCCCAAAGAAATCCAAAAATATTTCGAAACGGATTTCACCCTGTATGTAAACCCAACCGGCAAATTTGTGATCGGTGGACCACATGGCGATACCGGAGTTACAGGCCGAAAGATCATTGTTGATACTTACGGCGGTCGTGGTGCCCATGGCGGTGGCGCCTTTTCAGGAAAAGATTCCTCAAAGGTCGACCGCTCAGCATCATACGCGGCGCGCCATATTGCCAAAAACCTTGTTGCGGCAGGCCTTGCTGATGAGGTGGAGGTGCAGTTGGCTTATGCCATCGGCATTGCCGACCCGGTAAGCGTTTATGTGGGTACCCACAATCCCAGGGTTGATATGACCAATGAAGAAATTGCCGAAAAAGTGAAAGAGCTGTTTGACCTCAGGCTAAGTGCAATTGTAAGACGCTTTGGCCTGAAGAACCCCATATTCCAGGAAACAGCCGCATATGGCCACATGGGCCGTCGCCCGGGTAAAAAAGTGGTATATGTGAACGGCGACAAGAAAGAAGTGGAAACCTTCGGGTGGGAAAAGCTCGATTATGTTGAGCGCGTTAAAGAGAAGTTCGGCCTGGAAGAAAAAAGTAAGGCCAAAGCCAACGTGGTGTAAAACAGAAAGATAAACATTCATCCTGTTAATTCTGCTCTTCTCCTGCGGTCCAGTATCAAAGGTGCTGACCGCATGGGGATGAAGCGGAACAGGTTGAAAAACGCAAAATTTGAATATATAAAACAGCAAAGTTTATGAAGAAGGTACTTGGAATGGGAAATGCGCTGGTTGATGTAATGACCCGCCTGGAAAGCGACAAGCTTCTGGAGCAATTTGAATTGCCCAAAGGAAGCATGCAGCTAGTAGAGGCTGACGTGGTTAAAAAGATCGGTAAGGCTACCGAAGGCTTGAAGAAATCACTTTCGAGCGGGGGTTCGGCTGCCAACACTATTCATGGATTGGCGCATTTAAGTGTGGATACCGGATTCATTGGTAAGGTTGGAAATGACAAACTGGGCAATTTCTTTGCCGATGACCTGAAGCAAAGCAGGATCAAGCCTTCGCTCTTAAGAAGCAACACTCCAAGTGGACGGGCGGTTGCATTGGTTTCGGAAGATTCCGAACGAACTTTTGCCACATATCTTGGAGCAGCCGTGGAACTAAGCCCTGAGGACCTGGACGATGAGCTGTTTAAAGGATATGATTATTTCCATGTGGAAGGCTACCTGGTTCAGAGTCATGAATTGCTCACTAAAGCAGCCACTATTGCTCAATCGAATAATATGAAGATATCGATTGATCTGGCCAGCTATAATATAGTGGAGATGAACCTGGACTTCCTTGATGAGTTCATCAGCGATTATGTAGACATACTTTTTGCTAACGAAGAAGAGGCCCGGTCTCTTACCGGCAAAGAGCCTGAAGAGGCGCTGAATATTCTGGCAACAAAAGCCGGAATCGCTATTGTGAAGATAGGTAGCGAAGGTTCTCTCATCAAACAGGGTGATCAGGTATACCGTATCAAACCCATTGAAGCACAACCGGTTGATACGACCGGTGCCGGGGATGTTTATGCATCGGGCTTCCTCTATGGTTTGATCAGTAACTATGACCTTGAGACCAGTGGCAAAATCGGCTCCCTGTTGGCCGGAAAGGTGATAGAGGTAACCGGTGCTAAAATGAATATGGAAAAATGGAATGAGATACATAATTATCTCGCCGAAAACATTGTGGAAAAACAATACTCGTAAAGTATTGGGCCCGCAAAACGGAGTGAATGCTCCGGGCTGTAGCGGATTAACATCAATTATACCGTGAATTGATCGAAACCCAAATTGAGCGATTTAAACGCAGTGAAAAATCGCTTTACTTAGGTATAATCCCGATGTAGAAATTGTTGC
>JAIPAP010000022.1 GCA_021740045.1 Bacteroidales bacterium | reverse complement strand
CCTTTTATTTATATTAAGGGAAAGCTAACAAGGAACGGACAAGATGATGATAATAGTGTTCAATCAACTTATAGATGAATTAAAAATAGCCATTCAAGATTCGCTTCCCGGTATGGAAGCCCAGCGAATCATGGCTCCATCGAACAGGATGGAATTATTGAAAGACTATAAGCCCACTGGTGTAACCAAGAAAGGAAGCGTGTTAATTTTACTATATCCTTACAATAACAAAGTATACACTGTTTTGATGCTTCGCCCCGATTATGGCGGTGTTCACAGTGGACAGGTCAGTTTTCCGGGAGGTAAGCGGGAAGCCGCAGATCAAAGTGATATAGCCACCGCCCTTAGGGAAACCAGGGAAGAACTTGGAATTGATCCCGAAAACGTCAGGATATTGGGCGAATTATCGCCCTTATACATTCCCCCGAGCGATTTTTTGGTTACCCCGGTAGTCGGTTATGCACAACAACGCCCGCCAATGACTAAAGATCCTGTGGAAGTGGAAGAAATTCTTGAAATCCCATTGGATGATTTGTTGCATGAAGATTCGGTGTTTCTTGAAGAACTCATGGTTCGTGATATCGTCATAAAAGCGCCTTGTTACAAAATTAATGAATACCTTATCTGGGGCGCTACAGCTATGATCATGAGTGAATTGTTGGAATTGATCAAAAAATTGGCCAGCACGAAATACATACTGGCCAAACAAAACATTTAATCCATTATCTTAGTAAAACACTATTCTTCAACCTTAATTTCGTGTGTAATTTCTGCGGCTTTGCCCAGCATATAGGAAACCCCGCAGTACCTTTCCTGTGAAAGATTTACCGCCTTTTCCAATTTATCAAAAGGAAGGTCTTTGCCTTTAAAACTATAGGTTATATGAATTTTATTGTAATGCTTTGGATGTTCATCGTTTTGTTCCGCATCTACTGAAATTCGGAAAGAATCCACTTCTACCCGCATTTTTTTAAGGATTGAAATCACATCCATACCAGTGCATCCACCAAGCGAGGCTAACGATAGCGGCTTGGGACGCGGCCCCTTATCCTTTCCACCAACCTTTTCGTCGGCATCGATAGTCAACTTATGATTATTCACTTCTGCTTCAAATGACATCTCTTCTTTCCAGGTAACATCTACTTTTGTGCTCATAAAAAATTCCGGTTTTTTAATATTGAAAATTATCGGTTTTAGAACAATTTCCCCTCAATAAAGTTTATTTGAGGGTAAGTAAAGTAAAAAATTTGGATGAAAATAGTGAATGTATTAAAAATAACCTATATTTGTGAATTAGATTTAATGAGAAGAGATTTAACCACTTGATTAACAATATGTTGATTTTATGTTGTTAAGGCTTTTATTAAATCGAAGGGGTAGAACTCCTGTTGAACAGGGGTTTTAATTAATTTATCAGATTACATATTAAATTGTTATTATCATGGAATTTACAGGCAGAGTTAAATGGTTCAACATCCAAAAGGGTTATGGCTTTATTGAACGTGAAGGCCAAAACGATCTATTTGTTCATCGCACAGGTGTGGTCAGAGATGGCAATACAAGAGAACTGCAAGAGGGCGATACGGTTTCGTATGAAATTACCGAAGGAAAAAGAGGGCCTATAGCAACAAATGTACATTTGGTTGTTGAATAAAACATCTTTATCAGTAGGGTGAAACAAAGCCGGTTTATGAAACCGGCTTTTTTGTTAGCCGGTTGATTTTCCGGCCCTGAAATTAGTATTAATAGCTTTGAGCTGTACCTAATCGAACATTACACTGTTCACCAGCGAACGAATCGCATTGAACGATCCCGGACAAATCAACGTGTTAAATACTGGTATTTAATCGCTTAAAGCAATTGGCATAATAGTGGCATATCTTCCGGTGAATCATTAAAACCGATTGTGATGAAGATAGATCTGAAACCTAACGAAGTTGTTGTTAAAGCCGGCGATACCAATCGGCTTGTTAACAAAGAAGAGCAAATAAAAGGCAAACTTATTCTGACCAACCAGCGCTTGTACTTCAAATCAAGCGATCAAGAACCGAAAGATCATGACCTGGAGCTAATGCCCGGTGAACTTAAGGAAATCATGTATTTTAAAACAGGACTGTTTGCTTCCAATGGACTTAACCTGATAACCAGCCATGGCAATGAGCTGAAATTCAAAATGAAGAAAAGAGATTCCTGGGGTGAACGCTTGGTCAAAATGTGCTGATATGCCCACATCTTTAATGGGGCATACCATAAAAAAAAGTTTCTTACTCAGCTACATTTCAGTTTGTTAAACTGTTTTGTAGCTGAATACATATTTGTAGGGATAGGTATCCCAATAATCAATCATTTCCAGTTTCACGTTATTATCATATAGTAAACCGGAAATTTCGCCCTGGTACTCATCAACCGATACCTTTACCTCACATTCCTTGGTAGCCGGATCGACAAAAATATCACTGGCCGATTCGAAAAGATTGATAAGGCTTTGACGAACTTGCAGTTTCTCGTGTTCCATAACAAAATCTTTTTACTGCAATAACGAAAAATATGGTGAATAAATGATTAACTTAAGTTTATGTTTCATTTATTTTTTTGTTTCCCTATCGAATCGGGCCATAATAGACTTGTTTACAGGCTGCTATTCCTTGTGCCGGTGATAAAATGCGAAATCGCCCGGAATAATGCCTGCCCGGAATGAACGTACTTCATCACCTTGAAAGGTATATTCATACACAATTCCTTTTTGCTGGTAATCAAGAGCGTCGGCCGTAAATATCCGGGAAGTTTCAGGGTCGACATCCATGGCTTTGAAATTACGCTCATTAGCCTGAACCAGAGGTGTTGATGGCAATGCAGCAGCTGATACGGGCATTTTATAGATGTCGTTATTTACAAATAATAAGGTATCGCCCGATTTATTAATAACCAAGTCCTCAGGAGAGGAATTGACATCGGGAAAAAGGAACTTTTTATCAATCTTCCGCTCAATTGGATCGATGCATTGCAAAGCCGGTGTTTCATCGTTTTGAAATCCCCCGCTGCTGAGCACCCAAAGTTTTCCGTTATTATCAATAACCATGCTGTTGGGCTCTTTAACAACCCTTATGGAATCGATAACCTGATTGGTGACAGCGTCAATTACCACAACCTGGTCATTTTTCTTATCCGGTTGATAAAATTCCGACCAATTACATACAAAAACAACCCCGGCGAACTTCATAAAACACTCCGAAGTTCTGCCCAAATTAATATAACCGGTGATTGAAAAGTTATTCACATCAATAATTGCGATGGAATCGGACCTAAAATCACTTACATAAGCCTTAGCCCGGTTTATTTGAATAATTGCACGGGGTGAAGGGAGCCCGCTGATGGTAGAAACGGAATTGCCGTTATCAAGATCCATCACCTCGATTTTGCCCGAATTGTTAACCACTACAAATCCAAGGGTGTCAATGATGGTCATTGACTGGGTTACATCGCCCAGGGGGCGGTTATTGGCATTAAAAAATACATTATTGGTCACGGATAGTGAATCATAACTAAAGAATGAAATGGAACTTGAATTCTGACCAAAATTCCCTTCATTCACAATAAATACACCTTCCTCAATATCAATAAGAGAATTCTCCACACTCACTTCCCCGAAATCATCATCGGAACAGGCTGTTGTGAAGACCAGTGTAGAAATAAGAACGTATGTTAAGCTGTTTAAGATAAACTTCATGACTTTATTCGGTATTATCGATCCTTAAACCTATTTTAAGATGAATGTTTCTGCCAGGCATCGGATGCCAGGCAACCGACTGGTAATCGTTATTCCACAGGTTATTCACATCCAGTTGGATAACAAAGCGGTTTCCGCGCACTTGCGGCTGCCATCCAACTGAAAAATCGGCTATCCAGTATGAGGGCATATATCGTGAATTATCGCTTGTGGTAAAACGCTTTCCCGTGTAATGCGTGCCATATGAAACATACCATTTCCGGTAATTCATCCTTATGATGGAATGGAGCATATGACGTGGAATATAAATTAGTTGTTTGTTAACGGAGGCATCATTATCCACAATGGCTGCTCCATTCTCCGTAACAGTGAAGGTATATCCGCCCTTATAGGTCAAACGGAAATTTCCAAGGTAAAACCCTATATCGACCGATGATTCCAAGCCATGTGACCTTACCTTCCGCAAATTGGATGGCCTCCAATAACTATATATCTCATCGGGCTTCCAATGAATCCAATTATTAATGTGGGAATAAAATCCGGTGATCTCCGCATTGAAGCGTGTCTTCTTCATTTTCAATTCCTTGATCATAAAGCCGGTTTCCACCGAATATCCTTCCTCAGGTTCCAGGTTTGGATTGCCGTTAGGGCTCCAGTAAAGATCGTTTAATGAAGGCAAATGATAATTACGGGAAGCATTGGCTTTGAGAAAAAGGTTATAATCCCTGGCTATCAGCAGGTCGAATCCTAGTGAAGGAATGATCGGCAAAAATTCATCATCGGCATAATCCTGTCTTATCTGAATGAATGCCGAAAACCGGTTCCCTGACAAATACCTTGCTCCCCCCACCAGCGAGGTTTTATCCCTGGTTTTATCCGAAGCATAATTATCAGCTTCCACGCTATGATGTTCATGCCGGATGGCTGCATTCATCCTGAATTTTTCAAATTGCTGTTTGATCTTAAAATCACCGAAAAAGCTACTCACCCAGTTGGTGTTGTTTAGCCCTGAAAGGCCGTTATAATAATCCAGGCGTTCGTTTTGGTAACCGGCCCTGGCCATGTATTCCGTTTTGTTTTTCTTCAAGTCCCATTGCGCAGCACTCCTTAAGGCCTTGCTTTCCTGGTGTTGCTTAAATACAGGAACAAGCAGGGGAGTTGGGATCTCGCGAAAATGATCCTGCCACCAGGCTTTTACACTAAAAATACCACTTTTTTCGGTTTGATGGTAAACCTCCTGCATAATACCATATTGATCAAAGGAGGCATTCTTACGGTGATCAACCGGGGGATGTTCCCTTGAAATGGCATTATTTTTAAACGGAAAATCATTTTCAGACGACTTATGAAGCAAGCGGGTGGTTGTTAGAATATTGTTCTCCTTCACCCTGATTTCCATAAATGATGATTGCGTATTAAAACTGCCTTGCCGGTGCGAAATAGCTAATCCTGAATTGGCTTTCCAATTGGCCACATTTTCCAGGTTAATGCTCCCGCCAAGGGCCCCCGAATTCAATGCCAACGAGCTGCCACCATGATAAAGCGAAATGCGATCGGTGAAAAACACCGGAATGGTTGAGAAATCAACCTGGCCCAGCATGGGGGAATTAATGGTCATGCCATTCCATAGCACCTGCGTATGTGAAGCTCCGGTACCCCTGAACGAGGATGTAGCCAACATCCCCTGTCCATAGCTTTTAATAAATACAGGTGTATGACGGGCCAGAATGTCCGATAAATCCTCAGCCCGGTTCAGACTGTGCGTGGCCGAATCGATCTCGGTCTTTTTAAAACCGCTGATCTTTTCGATCACCGTACTTTTAATTTCCACCGCTTTCAGGCTCAACGTATCGTTTTGAGCCATGCCGAAGTGCGTAGTTAAAAGCAAAATAAATAAACCTAAAACGCTTTGAATCTTAAACACCTTATCTCCCCTATTTGCAGATGACCAATTTGTTATAACGGTTTTCCCCGGCAGTTATCCTTAGCAGGTATGTCCCCCTTTCAAGATCACTAATATCGATTCGTGCTTTTGAATCCATTGCCTTGAAATATTTAATGGGCCGCCCTTCAAGATTAACTATCCTGATTTCATCAATGTTATTATTTCCTGTTTCCAGTTTTAAATAATTGTGTGCTGGATTGGGATATACCCTCATATTTTCCTCATCATGCGGATCACTCAGGCCTAAAGAGTTCCGGTTATGGATCACACCAACGGCATCGAGGTCAAATCCCGACGATTCAAAAACCGTGGGCCACGGATCATTTACAATGTTGCTTTCACTGTCATAAGTAGCATAATCGGGGTGAATGCTTCCTATCACATCAACCAGCCTTACGGCGACTATGCTATCTTTATCCAGAAGGGATGTATCTGGTAATTCGGCTATATCGAAGGGCACTCCATAATAGCCCCGGTATTTTCCAGCAAGGTTGTGGAGATTGGTTGGATACAGGGAATCAAAGCCCCCGATTTGAGTTTCGGTTTGAGTTAAGGAAATGGCAGGGAAGCGAAAGAAATGCTCCCCATCGGAACTTACTTCAACAAAGGCCAGTTCCAGAAAATAATCGGAAAAACTGTTTTCAAAAACAGCAAAATCCCAGTTTTCGCCATCAATGATGGGGATATCAAAACTTAAGGTGGCTTTTCCACCATCGCCCAGGCTAACTACGCTATTATCGGGTTTGCCAATGCCCTCTGCATTAGTTCCGTGGGTAGCTTTTCCCTGCTCCTGATCATCAACATTGATCCAACCCCGATCGATCTCACACGATACGGCCCATTCAATAAAAGCCGCACTTTCGGCATGGATGGCAGTGGTCCCCTCCTGCCCTGCGGCAGGAGGAAACTGAGCCATACTCAATGAACAAATAAACAGAAGAAGTTCGAGTATTATAATTGATTTCTTATTCATGATTAATTCTTGTAGAATTTATGTGAAAAATTTCCTTCCCCAGTTTCCAGTTTCAGCAAATATACGCCACTGGGCAGGCCCTGAATGCCAATTTGCAATGCTTTGTCTGCTAATGAATCCTGCTTCAGGGTAGTCTTTCCCGACAAATTGACGATACGCCAGCTTTTAACGGTCGTTTTATGGGATTTGACAGAAATTTGATCACTCAAGGTATTTATATCAATCAGAAGCTGATCATTGCTTTCATCCAGGCCGGTTAAAGTATTGGGAGCGGCTTCAGGATGATCGGGAGGTGTGGCTTCCGGTTCAAAGCCATAGGAGCAGCCAAACCAGGCGCCGTTGTTCAGGCTTGTTCCCAGGCCGGTATTCATTTCCCATTCGGATGAGGGGCCCTTGCTCCAGGTGCTCCAATAATCAGGATCACCGCCAATTCCGCTATGCGACCATGATCCATCTTGATGGAGGTCATACAGGATATCATTCAAAAAACCACCCCCCATGGCAATTTGGAGATAGGGGTCGGTTTCATTAATAGCCTGCATCATGGCTTCTGCATTGGCTTCGCCATCCCAGCGGTAACCCCACGCCAGCGAAACCGGATCAAGGTTGTCATTCCAGTCAATTACAAAACAAGCCTTTTTTGATCCCTCACCAATCCAGAATTCAATGTCATCAAAAGTGAATAGTTCCTCTTCATAAAGCAGCGTTAAAACCTCGGGGGAATAGCCCACGGGGAATTCCTTTATAAAACTTCCGTCTTGTGAATAAACCAGGCCCCGCCGATAACTGGCATAATCGGTTTGGGTAACAAAAAACCTGCCGGCAACCGTATCCATGGTAAAGGCCGTAATCATGGTATCAATAATCTGTTCATTGACAACTTCCTGGGTTTCCAGGTTAAAGGATCCCAAGCCACTGTTGAAAGCGAAATAAAGCATATTCCCCTCTCTAACCATTTGTGAGCCGTAATCATTAACATCAACCGAATATGGAAAGCTATTTGTTTCCGCTTCGCCGCTGTTGATATTATAAGTAGTTATCGTATTGCTGTATGGATTTAAGGCGGTGATCATATTGTTATAAATGGTAAGCCTGCCAAGGTCTTCATCATCGTTATCAATATAGATGTTTCTTGTAAATTCAAGGTCTTTAAGATCGACCACTGCAAAATAGCCGGCCGAGTCTGTCCAACTGGTTGAGGTGTAATTCTGTGTCACAAAAGCGCTATCTCCGGCAATCACCATATCTTTGGCCCCTTTTGTTACCCCTTCGATGCTTTTTACAAAACTCAAATCATCTTTTTGGAACACCCTTAAATTGTTATCCGTTGAACCATACCAGTTGCCTACCAGCAAATAATCGCCATAAATCTTCAATGATACTGTGCTGATGGAGCCAAAGCTAACTGCAGCAAGCTGCTCACCGTTTTCAACAGCATATTTGTAAATTGAATCCTGCGCGGCAATGTACGCTGTATTCTCTTCAACCAAAACATCCTGTACCGAGGGGGAAGCAAGTGTGTCTATCACTGAGTAATTACCGGTTTCAGGATCGATGACTAAAGCATTGGGGTTTTCATCGGGATTACCATATTGCCCGCCATTAACCAGTAGTACTTTGTTTTGGGCAGCTAACTGAATTGTTGTTAAAATCAGGATAATAATTCCTGTTGCGATGGAAAATTTCTTCATGATAATGGTTTTTTGGTTTAACATACATTCAATTGTAAAACCACAAAACCATCAGGAAAAAAAGGAGAAGTAATGAATAGGAGTGTCATTATCTCTCAGCTTTTATCCCGAAAGCTTTGATAGTTACTAATGGCAGGTCTTCTGACTTACTCCTGTTCCGGTGGCCTTCCCATATCGCCTGAGGCGATACAGTGGCAAGCGGTTACCGAAACGCTAATGGAGTTCACAGCAGCGGGAACTGTCCGGGATTCTAACCCGGTTCCCTATTATGGCTTGATCATCAGTTTATCAATCAAGCGCACCATTAACAGGTGCAAATGTATAAATTATAATGAAGCCGAAAAACCGGCAATGTTAAACAATGCCGGAACAAAGCTTGCAGGTAATTGATAATGATTGCTATGAGTTGTTTAAAAAATCTTTGAAAAGATCATACAAAACATTTAATGCCTGGTTTTCTTCACAATTTCCCCATTTTCGTATACAGCAGTATGAACCTTTTTACCACGCTGATCATACTTTATCCAGTCACCGTCTTTTTCACCGTTTTTATACTGCCCTTCAACCTTTACATTCCCCCTGGGGTAGAATTCCTTATATTCTCCATGAAGAATGTTATCCTTGTAGTGTTCACTGGTCATGGTGCGGCCGTTGTTATGAAAAGTGCGCTGCAGGCCTTCAAACTCGCCTTCTTCATAATTGTACTGTGCGATCAGATTCCCATGCCGGTCCCACCATTTCGATACACCATGCTTTTTCCCTTTTTTATAATGAGATTCTTCCATGGTGATGCCCCGGCTTTTTTCATAATATTTCTTCACCAAACCATGCAGTTGCCCATCATTATAATTCCTGATCTCAGCTACCTTCCCTCCTTCAAAAAACTCCCTGACAGTACCATGGATACGGCCGTTTTTAAAATGCCTTTCCAGTTCAAGGTATCCATCGCGGTTAAAGCGCAAATCGAGGCCTTGTTTCTCTCCTTTTTTATAATGCGACACGGTATGTATTAAACCATAAGGGTGATAGGCAACCCAATTGCCTGTTTTTTTTCCATCGATATAATCGCCTTTATAGATATATTGTCCCCGCTTTTCTTCCCAGTAACCCTGCTTTAATCCACTATCATCTTTAACATTCATGGTATCGGTGGTAACAGTTTTTTTACTGGACGATTTATCGGTTTGGGCATCGCATGATGCAAACAATAGCACAATAGCCGGAAGCAAAAAAGTAATCATTCTCATGGTTTTCTTATTAAGATTATATCTTCAAAGCTACAAAGCTTCTTTGTGAAATCAAAATGAGGCTTATAGGCCCGGCTGGGAAAATTCTCCGTAAAGGTCAAAGTCGGAGGCAGCGGTAATCCGAACATCAACAAATTCACCAATCTTTTCATCATGACCGGAAGTTTTGATCAACACTTCATTGTCAACTTCCGGGGAATCGACTTCGGTGCGCCCGATTAAATATTCCCCTTCCCGGCGATCGATAACAACGGGGAGAATAGTTCCGGTTTTATTTCGGTTGATTTCAGCGGAGATTTGCTGTTGCAAAGCCATGAGTTCATCCACCCTGGCTTGTTTCACTTCATCGGCAACGGTTTCTTCCAATTGGTAGGCTGCGGTATTCTCTTCATGGGAATAGGCAAAAACTCCCATACGCTCAAAGCGCATCCGTTGTATGAAATCTTTAAGCGCATTAAAATCCTTTTCCGTTTCACCGGGATAGCCTACCATAAAGGTGGTCCGTAGATTTATCCCCGGCACCTTCCGGCGAATTGTATGAATGAGTTCTTCAGTGTTATTCTGCCCAATCCCGCGGCGCATAGATTTGAGTAAATCTCCGCTAATGTGCTGCAATGGGATATCCAGGTATTTACAGATGTTGGGGTGTTCATTCATGACTTCCAATACATCAAATGGAAACTGGGCAGGGTAAGCATAATGTAGCCGTATCCACCGGAATTGTGTTATTTTGGATAATTCCCGGAGCAAATTGGCCAAAGCCCTTTTCTTGTAGAGATCCAATCCATAATAAGTAAGATCCTGGGCAATCAGGATCAATTCCTTAACCCCTTTGCCGGCAAGGGCTTTAGCTTCGTTTATTAATTCCTCTATAGGCTTTGAATGATGCTTACCGCGGATGAGTGGAATGGCGCAAAAAGAACAATGGTGATTACATCCTTCGGCAACTTTCAGATAGGCATAATGAGCAGGTGTGATCAAGAAGCGTTCACCGATAAGCTCTTTCTTATAATCCACGCCCAGGGTCTCGATTATTTGCCGGTGATCATTCACCCCGAAAAATCCATCCACTTCGGGAATGTTCTCCTGCAATTCTTGCTTATAGCGTTGCGACAAGCATCCCATAACATAAAGCCCGCTAAGATTTCCCGCTTCTCTTTCACTTGAATACTCCAATATAGTACTCACTGATTCTTCTTTGGCATCGTGGATGAAACCGCAGGTGTTAATAATAACAACATCACCCCTTTCGGGCTTATCTTCGTGCACCACATTAAGGCCGGCAGCCCTAAACTGACCCATTATCTTTTCGGAATCGACCAAGTTTTTGGAACATCCAAGAGTTATAAAATTGATACGCCGGGGAAGGTTCTTTTCTTTCAATTAATAGTTCTTATTCGTTTTTGCTGAATAGTGAATCAACAAATTCATATTTATTAAATAGCTGCAAATGTTCTTTCTTTTCGCCAATGCCAATGTATTTCACAGGCACTTTAAACTGCTCCGAAACCCCGATAACCACACCACCCTTGGCAGTTCCGTCGAGTTTAGTCAGAGCCAGGGCATTTACTTCGGTAACATTGGTAAACTGTTTGGCTTGCTCTATGGCATTTTGGCCAGTGGAGGCATCAAGGATGAGCAATACTTCATGCGGTGCATCCGGGATCACCTTTTTCATCACATTTTTAATCTTCCCCAATTCATTCATCAAATTTACCCGGTTGTGCAAGCGACCCGCCGTATCAATAATAACCACGTCATAATCTTTTGAAACAGCCGATTGTAACGTATCATAGGCCACAGCCGCCGGGTCGGAATCCATGCTCCTTTTCACCAATGGCACATCAACTCGTTCGGACCATATGGTTAGCTGGTCGATAGCAGCCGCCCGAAAAGTGTCGGCAGCACCCAACAGCACCGATTTTCCGGCTTCCTTGAATTTATAAGCTAACTTCCCGATGGTGGTAGTCTTGCCCACGCCATTAACGCCCACTACCATGATAACGTAAGGATATTTCCGCTTGGGGAAATCAAATCCGGTTTCAATTTTTACATCTTCGCTTTCCTCAAGCAAAGCAGCAATCTCCTCTTTTAAGATCTTGTTCAGCTCCGAGGCGCCTACATATTTATCGCGTGCAACCCGGTTTTCGATGCGTTCGATGATCTTAATAGTAGTATTCACCCCTACATCGGAGGTAATTAGGATTTCTTCCAGATCATCAAGAACAGCATCGTCGACCTTTGACTTACCGGCAACAGCTTTTGATAGCTTTGAGAAAACACTATTCTTGGTTTTGGAAAGCCCTTGGTCGAGGTCTTTCTTCTTATCTTTCGAAAATGCGGAAAATATACCCATGTTGTTCGTTTTTTACTTGATTAAAGGGCTTAAAAACAGGGTTCAAAGATAATGCTTTATCAAATATGAACACCTTACGTATTGAATACATGAAAATTTCAACCGAGGCCCTGACCATAAAAAAAGCTTCTTTCTCGGGGAGAAAAAAGCTTAAATATCCTACGAATCATCTGCCGGATTTATTTCTTCGACAAATAATCCTTTACTTCATCATTGGGCATGATTTTTTCCTTAAAGGCATAAGCACCGGTCTTTTTTGATTTGACCATGCGAATTACCTTTGCAAAATCCTTACCGGTTTGTGTACGAAGTGAAGCAACAACTTTCTTAGCCATAATTCATTTATTTTATTTCGCGATGAACAGTTTTCTTTTTCAAAATCGGGTTATACTTCTTCAATTCCATGCGATCCGGGGTGTTCTTTTTATTCTTGGTCGTTACGTAACGCGACGTCCCCGGAAGCCCTGTTTTCTTATGCTCGGTACATTCCAGTATAACCTGTACCCTTGCTTCTTTTTGTTTTTTAGCCATAACTTTTCCGATGGTTTTATTTTGAGGGTGCAAAATTAGCGCTTTGACCCGAAAAAACCAATTATTTGTGTAAAATTATTAACTGCTTAGTGTTAATTTCACCGATGTTAACGAAGATTGATGTCAAATGTTTTATTGAACCTGCCGTTCTTAACGGTAAAATTGCGAAATTCGTAGCAATGAATTGGAATGCCTATATAAATGGATTTAAAGCATTCTTGCAATTTGAGAAATCGCTTTCAAAAAATACGGTGGAAGCCTACCAGCGCGATTTATATAAGCTGACTACGTTTATTGAGATCCGCCATAATGGCCTCTCGCCCATGAAAGTTGAAACAACTCATCTGCGGGAATTTTTAAGCTGGCTCAATGAATTTGAGATCAGTGCCCGCACCCAGGCCCGGGCGATTTCTTCCGTTAAAGCATTTTATAAGTATTTGCTGATGGAGGATATCATACAGGCCGATCCTACAGAGCTATTGGAGTCGCCGAAAATCGGACGTAAATTGCCAACAACATTATCCATTAACGAAATATCAGCTTTGGTGAAAGCCATTGATCTGTCGAAGCCTGAGGGTGAGCGGAATAAAGCTATTATTGAAACGCTTTATGGTTGCGGCTTACGTGTAACCGAACTGATCAATTTACAAATTTCGAATATATATTTTCGCGATGGTTTTATTAAAATTATTGGAAAAGGCGATAAGGAACGGCTGGTCCCATTGGGAAAAGCGGCAGCCAGGCAACTCAAGACATACATCGATGAAGTTCGTTCTCATCTTGAAATCAAACCCGGCAACGATGATTTTGTATTTCTGAATAACAGAGGTTCAAAAATCTCCCGGGTGATGGTATATACCATTACTCACCGCCTGGCTGAAAGGGCAGGCATCAAGAAAAACATCAGCCCACACACCTTTCGCCATTCCTTTGCTTCCCATTTGGTGGATGGTGGCGCCGATCTCAGGGCTGTCCAGGAAATGCTGGGCCATGAATCCATCACTACCACCGAAATATATACTCACCTCGACCGGGATTACTTACGCAGCGAGATTTTGAATTATCATCCAAGAGCGTGAGGGGGTATGATTGTTCATTCGAATTCTGAGCTATAAGAGACTTCTGTTGTTCATTTAAGAAGATTGAAGTGAGATTGAGTTAGACCTAAGTTGAGCGATTTGAACGCAGTGAAAAATCGCATTACTTAGGTATAATCCCGTCCCGAAGGTTTTCGGGATAGAAATTGTGGCTTTTCACCGACTGGGTGAGGTGAAAAGCTTACAATTTCTTAATCCCCGATGTTTCGGGGCAGGCGTTGAGCGAGAATCGCTCAATTTGGGTTAGATTGATATAATAGGTCGTAGTTCCTAGTTGGTGGCTATTTAAAAGGCGAATCCGGCTCTTTGGCCATGTGGTTGTATACCATTTTGTCCATCATTTTTGGGAAAAACTTATTGAGCCATACCGTAAGTTTTCCCTGTGATGTTAACGTAAGTCTGTCATTCCGTTTATCGATGGCCCGTATAATTCGCCGGGCAGTTTCTTGGGCCGACATCATTTTTCCTTCATCCCTTGGCGATTCTCCTTGCTGGCTTCCATCTGAAGCCAGGGCGGTTTTACGGATGTTGGAAGCGGTGAATCCCGGGCAAGCAATGAGCACATGTAAGCCTTTTTTGAGATTTTCGATGCGCAGGACTTCTAAAAAACCCTGCAAGGCAAACTTGGAGGACGAATAACCGGTACGCCCCGGTAAACCTTTATAGCCGGCGATAGATGAAACACCTACCAGCGAGCCTTTTGTTTCGAGAAGATAAGGCAAAGCAAACTTGGTGCAATATACCGCGCCCCAGAAATTAATGTCCATCAGCCGCCTGATCACTTCCAGCGAAGTTTCCTCAAAAAGCCCCCGCATGGAAATTCCGGCATTATTGATCAATACATCGATACGGCCGAATTTTTCAACGGCCTTATCAATAAGGTTTTTACAGTCTTCCTCTTTGCTCACATCCGTGGGTAAAACCAGCACTTCAGCCCCTTGGTTTTCAATATCTTTAGCGGCTTGCGATAGTTTTTCGGGATTTCGGGCAGCCATTACAATCTTGTTGCTCCCTCCCACCGCTTCGGTGGCCAAGGCTTTACCTATCCCTGAGCTGGCTCCTGTTATTATGATCACCTTGTCTTTCATAGCTGGATATTTGATGCAATATTAATGGAATTTTCACAACTGAAATATAACCTTCAAGGTCCATGACTGTGTGGTTAATTTGTTATTTTTGAATAACAGATAATCTATGTACTATTACATAACTAACGCATTTAAGATGATGCAAAAACTCTTGCTCTTGATTTTGGGAGGCATGCTGGTCTTGAGCGTGGAAAAAGGTTTGTTTGCCCAATCAATCCCCATAACTCCCGCTGAATTTGACCCTAGTGAGGGGATATTTCTTACATGGGACTACAGTTATAGCCGCAACCCGGTTACAGCTGCGATTGCCGGGGCTGTTCAGGAATCGGCAAAAGTATGGATCATTTATTACCCTGGTATTGCCCCCATGGATACTACCGGTATACGGAATTACAAGATCATACGTGTTCCGGCCCCTCCTAAGGACGATGGAACGTATGCCACTACCCTGAATGATGAAATGCGTACTTATACCAATTCCCTCACCATCAATGATGCAGTGATCGTTCCTTCCTATGACATGCCATTCGATACGATTGCTGAGAATATTTATGAGGAAGCTATGCCCGGGTATCGCATCGAGTTGGTTGATGCAAGAGTGCTAACACCCTTATACGGAGCTATTCATTGTATTACCCGTGAAATCCCGGAAGCCGACAAATTATTGATCAGGCATTCGAAGATAACCGGTCCCGTTGCATTTTGTGATGAGATAGAATTTAAATGCATTGTCACAAGCCATAACCCGGTTGATAATGTGAAGCTGTATTACCGGACAAACCCAAATTTGCCGTTTACCGAAAAACTGATGGCGAACTCAGGTAATATCTATCAAACAACATTGCAGGGTCTCGAAAAAGAAGATACAGTTAACTACTACATTAAGGCTCTATCTACAACCAATACCACTTCCCTGCCCTACCCGGGTGCCGAAGGAGCACACAAGTTTTGGTTTCATCCATTTTCAATTGATAATCAACAGGAAGAAATCTTGACCGGTCTGCAATCACCTTCCTTGTCACAAATTAAGATCACTCCCAATCCGGTAAAGAATACATTTACCTTAACCGGCGTTACCCATGAAGGCATTATGAAAATTAAGGACTTGCACGGACAAACCGTGTTTAGCTGTATAGCAGGAAGTAACAGAATTAATGTACCGTCATTTATGGGTGATGGCGTATATATCCTTGAATTTTCAAGCTCCGAAAAAACAATTTGTAAAAAGATGATAATTAAGCGATGAGTGGGCCTGTTTATTTGCTGGATGAACAAATGGAATTTCCTTCTGTTGAAGATGCTGCGGATGAAGAGGGTTTAGTAGCTGTTGGCGGAAACCTGACCATACCAAGGCTCTTAGAAGCTTATCGTAAGGGGATATTTCCCTGGTATGAAGATGGATTTCCGTTACTTTGGTGGAGCCCCGCACCCAGGATGGTTCTGTATCCTGAAAAAATGAAAGTTAGTAAGAGCTTGCGGGCTTCCCTGAACAACAGCCAGATCACTGTGAAATTCGACCACAACTTTAAGGAAGTGATCAACCAATGTGCCAGGGTACCGCGTCCGTGGCAGCATGGAACCTGGATAACCGAAGATATGAAGCAAGCTTACAACCGTTTTCACAAGGAAGGCTATGCCCATTCGGTAGAAACTTACTTTAACCATGAATTGGTGGGTGGCTTGTATGGGGTATCACTGGGAAAAATGTTCTTTGGCGAATCGATGTTTCATCTTAAGCCTGATGCCTCCAAGGTGGCTTTGTATTACCTTTGCAAAGCCTTAAAATCATGGGATTTTCACTTGATCGATTCACAGGTGGAAACCGGTCATATGAAACGGATGGGTGGCGAATTAATGGATAGGCGACAATTTTTACAAAAACTGGAAACAGCCTTGAGCTACCCCACCAAGCGGGGTTCATGGAATTTTAATGAATAGATTGAAATGAGCGAAGAACAGAAGAAGTTTATGAGCAGAGCCATAGAACTGGCCGCCAACAATGTTGAAAAAATGAACGGCGGCCCGTTTGGTGCTGTGGTGGTAAAAGACGGAAAGATCATTGCCGAGGCCGGCAACCGGGTGTTATCCGATAATGACCCCACTGCTCATGCGGAGATTGTGGCCATAAGAAAAGCCTGTGAAGTTTTGGGTACCTACCAGCTCGAAAATTGCGAGATATATGCTTCATGCGAACCATGTCCGATGTGCCTGGGCGCTATTTATTGGGCTCGTCCCGGCAAATATTATTATGCTGCCACCCGCGATGATGCTGCTGATGCAGGATTTGATGATTCATATATTTATAAAGAACTTCCCCGCCAACCCCATGAGCGATCAATAAAAGGGATACAAATAATGCAGGAGGAAGCCCGCGATGCATTCAAACGCTGGAAAAATTCCGTTAAAGAAATTCCATACTAGCCATTAGCCAGGGGAAGCGTGAAAATAAAATCGCTTCCATTTCCCTCTTTACTTTCTACCTTTATAGTCCCCCCATTTTTCTCCACAAACTCTTTAGCCAGCATCAATCCCAAGCCGGTGCCTTTTTCATTTTCGGTACCGTTGCTTCGGATGTCCTGGTGTTCGTCGAAAAGATGTTTTCTAACGTCTTCTGACATACCCATTCCGGTATCCGACACAGTTACTTGTGCTTGATTATCGATAATATGTCCTTGGATGTTCACTTTTCCATCCCGGCCGGTGAATTTGATGGCATTACTCACCAGGTTGCGCAAAACCGTTGATATCATACTTTTATCTGCATAAACAATCAGATCATCCTGTAGGGATGTATTCAGTTTGATGCCTTTGTTTTTAGCCTGGTTTTTCAGCAATTCCCGGGTATAGTCCACCAATTCTTTTAAATGAAAATCCTCAGGCGCCCATTCGATGCGGCCTTGCTGATCGCGCGACCATACCAGGAGATTCTCAAGCAGGTCAAGCATAAGCTCGGAAGAATGTCGGATGTTCTTGATATATTCTTTCTTTTCGTTGTCGCTTAGGGATTCAAATTCATCATCGAGTAATTCGGCGAAGCCAATAATCGAATTGAAGGGTGTTTTAAGATCATGGGCAATGATGGAAAAGAACTTATCCTTGGTTGCATTAGCTTTTTCGAGTTCCTTTTTCTGGTGTTCGATTTCTTTGTTTTTCCTCGAAAGTATATGGGTAGCCTTTCGTTTTGAGAAATACCAGTATAAAAGTAACACAACAAAGAGCAGTACTACCAACAGGGCAATCAGTAACCGGTTTTGTTCATTTCGCTTTTTGGTCAATGACAGGTTTTTCGCCAGGTTGTCGGCTTTTAACTGTTCATTTTCTTTTTCCAGTTCCGAATACTGAAATTTCGATTGCAACTCGGCTATCTTATCAGACGTCATTTGCTCATCAATACTATCCCTTATATGATGATAAGCTTTATATTCATTAAGTGCTTTTTGGTATTGCTCGCGTTTTTCATATATCTGTGATAATCCATTGTGGATACGTCCCTTCTCTTCCAGGTAATCCTGCTTTGCTTCTTTCATTATCTGCATGGCTTTATTATAGGAGCTTTCGGCTTTTTGCAGTTTATCCTGGCTAAGGTAAATGATCCCGATCAATACATTTGATTGTACTTGCCCCAGCTTGTTATCATTATTGCGGTAATGTGAAAGGGCATTCTGACAATGCTTGAGGGCTTTTTCATAATTATCCTGGGTGTTCTCGATGTTAGCCAGGTTGAATATGATCTTTCCCATGGCTCGTTGGGCGCCCATTTCTTCATATAATCTTTTGGCTTCGTTTAAGTAGGCACGGGCTCTGTCATGTTCATCCATGCCCATATAGGTAGTACCAATATTGCTTATGGTTTTGGCGTAAGCCCTTTTATTGCCTATTGCATCAAAGATATCGGAAGCCATTTGAAACATATTGATCGCTTTGGTGTGTTCATCCAACTTTCCATACACATTACCTATATTGGCGTAGGCATTGCCCATTGAAAGGCTGTCATTCTCATCAAATTGCTCAAGGGCTTTTGTGAAGTTTTCCAGCGCCATCTCATAGCGGCTCTGCTTTTTATAAATCACCCCGATATTCATTAAAATACTCGGGATCCGGTCATCATTTCCAAGTTCCTGGTTCAAGGCTAAAGCTTTATCAAACTGTGCTTTGGCCTTAACCAGGTCACCTTTCATGGTGTATAAAGCTCCCATGGAATTGATGACTTCAGCCACTTTTTGTTGATCATCCAGTTCCCGGTAAGTTTTCAAAGCAGCCTCATTGGCTTGAATTGCATTTTTCAGATCACCCATTTTATAATAAGCATAAGCCTCGGATTGATGCGATTCGGCAACCAGCTGCTCGTTGCCGACTTGCTTTGCTTTATCCACAGCTTTCGAAGCATATTCAAGTGCCTTATTCGGGTCGTAATTAGCCATTGCATCGGAGAGCTCATTGAGAATTTCAACTTGCTCTTTTCCTTGGGCCTTTTCAATGGCTTGCTTAAGGCTGTCGATACGGGCCGTTTGTCCTGATAGTTGATCGACATAAAGCATCCCACATATCAACAAACATAATATTATTCGAATACCTTGTTTCATAGTGGCTTAATCTTTCTTATGGTGTAAAAGTACTAAATAAGGCGTTATTTTTAATCAGGATCAAACACTTTTTGCCAGTGTTATCGATTATTCATACTCAAAAGGATGATGCTTGTCAAAATCGGGATTGTAATAACCGGCACTGTCGAATGATTGTATCCAACCCCGTGTCATTCCAAGGGCCTCCATTTCGGCCACTACTGTTTGCCATTCTTTTTGATTGATGGTTCTTTGCAGTTCGGGATAGTTCTCCAGCCCGGCAATTGGATGGTATTGAGCCATTAAGGAAATATGGGTCCGGGGCGAGAGGTCAAAAGCAATAAAGCGCAAAACCTCAAGGCTGTTTTGGATATTGTTGGGCAGAATCAAATGCCTGATGATCAATCCACCGGTCGCCACATCCCGGTCATCAAACCGGATATTGGCTCCTTTTTGCCGGTACATTTCCTTAAGGGCAGCTGTTGCAACTACAGGGTAATCCTTTGCACCCGAATACCGATAGGCTATGTGCGAATCCATGTATTTCAAATCGGGTAAATAAATATCGATATAATCCTCGAGACTCCTAAGGGTATCAACTGGCTCATAGGCATTGGTATTCCATATGGTCACCGGCTCATAACCCGACTGCCGTAATTGTTCGATGATGTATTTAACATGCGGTAGAAAATGGGTGGGAGAAACAAATCCTAAAGCCGTTACACCTTGGTTGAGAATTGATTTTATTTCCGTAAAGATCTGCTCATTGTTTCGGTGGTAGATGACCGGTTCAATATCGTTGCTACTGATTTGGTGATTTTGGCAATAGACGCATTGCAGATTGCAGTGCGCAAAAAACACATTACACACACCCTGTTGACCACCTAAAACGGGTTCTTCGCCCCTATGCAGGCAAACGGAAGCAATTCCGGCTGTATCGGTGCTGCGGCAATAACCGCTGCCCGTATGGGTACGGTCAGCTTTGCATCGTCGGGCACAAAGGGTACATCTTTTATAGGCATCTCTGCGAAGAGTTAATTGTGGCATAGTGTTCCGCTCTTATTGAATCTATGGTGATAACGCTCAAATAGATTTCTTCATATACCCAGCACCAAAAACGCCAAAGTATGTCAACTCTCATACAAGATGTATTAAAATGATGCCTGATCATTCGCAAATCTCATTATAATAGCTAAACAACCTCATTAGGTCTTCTTTACGGTTAACATCTATAGCTTTATTAACCATAAAACCCCTGATGGTTTCCTTTTCATCGGAAAAAAGCTTCATTAAACGGCGCTCCCTTGGCTTAAGCATTTGTGCAGGCTGATCATCGTGTTGATAATAAAACGAGTTAACCCTTACATAGGTATCAGGAGTAAACCGTTCCAATCCATCACATTCGGCACTCACATGGTAGGCAATTTGACGCCGCAATAATAAGTTGATTTTGCCTTCACTAAGAAGTTCAAAATAGCCACATTTGATTTCCCCTTTCCTGGTGAGAAATCTTTCCCACACAAAAACATGATCATCAAAATGTAATTCACTTATTTCCGATGGCTTGGCCAGGGCTAGTGAATCTTCTCCTTTAATGAACTCCATTTGCTGGGTATACAGGTTGTAACGGTAGCTTAAGTCATCTATTTGTGAGCCATTTTCCAGGGTAAGTGCGCCCTCGATAAATTCATCATTCAGGTAGATACTCCCGGCTTCACCTTCAAGGCAAATATCCGGTTTAAAATAACCGCCTCCTCCACCAATTGGTTGATCTTCATCATGAATGACAATGGGATTTTGGGGACGTTGTCCCTTGCGGACATTCGATTGTTGCTGTACCTGGCTGTACCCCATTAATGGGGGTATCAACAGGAAAAGCAGAACGTTTAGCATGTTTAAAGGTTTCATAACAACAAGTTTTTTGGGTGATTACTAAGCAATTAAGGTAATGATTTTCAACGAGAAATTCAAGTAATTTTGAGTGGTGGCAGTAATTTGAGTGGAGTATGCTGAAAATCCCCTATATTTATAATACGAAATTATAAAGGCTTTGTTACATGAACAATCGATTTACTTTACTGAAATCCATAATTTTAAGCTTGTTATTGTCGGGGTTGAATCAACATATTTTTGCCGGTAATGAAACAATAACTCTTGCTTTGATCTATCCGGAAGATGTTTCTCCCCAGGCTGAGAAGGAATTAAGGGCTGCCGTTGATTATCTGAAACAATTGGATGAGGTCGCCTTTGAAAAATACACCCTGAATGAGTTGACTACTGCTCCTAAAAGACTTCAAAATCAAGATCTAATTTGGTTTCATTGGAATGATACCACCGGTATGCCGCCGGTTTTCCGGAAACAGGAGCATATTAACCGCTTGAAAGAATATGTCGGAAAAGGCGGGAATATTTTACTTACCCTTGAAGCCTTTCCCTTTCTGATGGATTTGGACTTGGAAAAAAACAAGCCTGAAACCCGGCAAAAAGAAGCCAGGGATTCGGGTTACGGCCGCAAGCTGGGATTGCATGCCTTTAAGTCACATCCTGTGTTTAAAGGGCTTTATGGAGGCGCTTATGTTTGGAAACCAACCAGTGATACTACAGTAAGGCAACATGGATTCTTCGAAGACCAAATGCCTGCCAGCGGAAATGTGATTGCCGTTGATTGGGATTATATATTTCTCAGGGAATCGACTAAACTGATGGTGGAATATAAATACGGTAAAGGAAAGGTACTGGCTGTTGGTGCCTATACGGCTTTTTCAGCCGGTAATCACAACCGGCCTCACCTTGAAACCTTTATGCAGAATGTTTTTCAATACCTTGGCGGGAGGGAAAAAGACAAAAGGGAGCATTACTGGCATTTTGGAGAGCAAAAGGTGCAATCATTTACTCCGTCCCTTGATAAAATTCCTCTTGTTCCAGCCAAAACCTGGAATACAGCTAAACCCGCATTAAAGCTGGAACGTCGCTTTGCTACCGATAATTTTTGGGACGTAGCCGGGCAACAGATGTTGATCATGGGACGCGAAAAGGGCGGTATCGAGGAAATATGGGCACATCCTTTTATGGCTTTGCGCGATTATGAAGTGGGTATCCGCTTTTCCTATGCCGATACCATTTTTTGGCTTGATCAGGAAAAGCCGCAGGTAGAAATTATGCCGGAGGCTTTCTCCAGGCTTTATCGTTTTCGTCGGGCATACCTTAAAGAAATAGTTTCGGTATGTCCTGTTGATGCCAAATCGACAGTACATTACGAATACCGTGGAGTATATCCGGCTGAATTATTTATCCGGTTTAAAAGCAACTTAAGGCTGATGTGGCCATACTCCGGAAAGGTGCTTCAAGGTATTGACTATGCCTGGGATTCGGCTTTCAATGCGTTTATCTGGAAGAACAAGCTGGAAGATCAGGTGTGCGTGTTGGGTATGAATAAGCGACCTTATGATACCCGGATAGGTCGATATGATTCATTAATGCCGTTTGATGATCATGTGGTAACCACAAAAACGGACAAATTTCAATTATATGCTCTTGCGTCATTTAACCTGGAAATGAATGATAACATGGATGTTATGATTTCCACTTCAACCCAAAGTTTAAATGATGCCCATAATGCTTTTAAAGCATTGATGGTTGATCCACTAAACCCTTTGAAAGCAATGGCATCCTATAGCAAAAAGCTGCTGAACAAGCACTTAATGATTGAAAGTCCTGATGCAGTGTTTAATGAAGGCTATGCCTGGTCAGTGGTTGGTTCGGATCGCTTTTTTGTTAATACTCCGGGTGTGGCTTCATCGCTTGTTGCAGGCTATGCTACAACGGCCAGTGGCTGGGACGGTGAGCATAAAGTGAATGGACGCCCGGGCTATGCCTGGTATTTTGGCCGCGATGGGCAATGGAGCGGTTATGCCTTGCTTGATTACGGGGACTTTCATAAAGTTAAACGAATTTTGGAAACTTACCAGGATTACCAGGATCTGTCGGGTAAGATATACCATGAACTGACCACCTCCGGTGTAGTGCATTACGATGCCTCGGATGCCACCCCGCTTTATATCGTATTGGCCGGAAAATACCTTCATCATTCCGGTGATTTGGAGTTTATCCGCAACAGCTGGCCACATATTGAAAAAGCCATTGATTTCTGCTATTCCACCGATACCGACGGTGACCATTTGATAGAGAATACCAACGTTGGGCATGGCTGGGTGGAAGGTGGCAGCTTATTCGGATCACACACATCCCTTTATCTTGCAGGGTGCTGGGCCGAAGCCCTGGAGCAAGCTGAATATATGGCAACAAAACTGGGTAAAACCGCTTTGGCTGAAAAATACAGAAACGATTCGGAAAAGGTTATAGCCATCATCAATACTGAATTCTGGGATGAAGAACATGGGTTCTATTATCATGGAAAGTACAAAGACGGCAGTTACCACCAGGCACAAACCATTATGCCGGCCATACCCACCTATTTTTCCGATGCCGAACCCGGAAAAGCCCAAAAGGTTTTAAATAACCTGGCTTCCAATTACTACACTGCCGATTGGGGTGTGCGTATTATCAGTGAAGCAAGTCCTGACTTTAATCCGAGGGGTTATCATACCGGAAGTGTCTGGCCTTTGTATACCGGTTGGACCGCTCTTGCTGAATATCAACAGGATCGCTGGTTACAAGGTCATGCCCATGTAATGAATAACCTGAAAGTCTACCGCCACTGGGCCAAAGGCTTTGTGGAAGAGGTATTGCATGGAAAGGAATACAAACCCTCAGGCGTATGCCGCCATCAATGCTGGTCGGAAACCATGGTATTGCAGCCTGCCCTCGAAGGTATGCTGGGCCTGCAACCCGATGCCCCGGAAGATGCCTTGTCCTTATCGCCCCGTTTTCCTTTTGATTGGGATACGGTAACGGTGAAGAATATTGCAGTTGGTGATCACCGCATGCATCTGGTGCTGACCAAAACAAACGGACAGGCAATTTATTCCCTGAATCATTCCGGGGATAATCCGCTTGTAGTTCACTTTCAACCTGCACTGGAGCCAGGTGTTGTGGTTGAGCATGTTTTATTCGACGGAAAACCCCTTGAATATCAAATCAACCAAAAACGGCAATTAGAAGAGGTTAGCGTCAACCTGGAGGTGAAGCAATCGCATAAACTGGAGATCAGCTATAAGCCGGGGATCAGCGTTTTGCCTGCTTTATCCGATCCCAAGCCGGGTTATCAATCAAAAGGGATCCGCATTATCGATGCTTACCTGGATGGAGCTCAATACATCATTGAAACAGAAATGCTGGCCGCGGAAAAAGATCAGCTCCGGCTATATGATCCCGGGGAGCTTGTAACAAAAGTGGAAAAGGCCGAATATATGCAAAAAGAAGGCAATGTTGATCTGCTGAAGGTTGAAGCATGCGGTGAGGAAGGCCAATACATTCGTAAAACCATAGTTGTACACCTGAAAAATCACCGTGAATAATGAGACGAATACTAGTTATCATGGGCATTATAGCCAGCCTGTTTACAAGTGTAAAAGGTCAGTTTTTGTCTGATCTTCAGCTTACTGCAAATGATCCGCTATACACCACCTATGCAGCCCCCATGAGCCGCTCTGATTATAAATTGGATCAGGGTTACCGGATGATGTGGTTCGATGAAAAGCATCCGCTGGAGTTTATCTCACAACGTGGGGTTAATTTGGGTATGGGAATAGGTGTTGACAGCATTTTTCGCCTGCAACCGGGTGAGTTTTATGGCGAACCTGTCATCACCACATCCTACAACGACATTGTACGCTTTCATTATCGTCCTTTTAAGCACGTTAAGGTGGAAGCAGTTTTCAATACGTATAGCTCCCGGGGGGCTTGGTATGAACTCACCATCACTAATGACCATTGTAAAATATTAAATCTTCAGTTGATCCCATACCTATACCGGTACAATCAAAAAAGAAATCCGGTCACATTGGATGGATCCAGCAGGACTTATCTGTTCAAACATCACAAACCACGCGACGGATGGATGAAAAAACATGATATTCCCCTGGTGGAAGATATGTATGGTTTCTTTAGCTTGCATAAAGAAGCTTTGACACACCTTGCGCCATTAAGGAACAAAAAGTCCTATATTTTTCAGTTGTTAAAGGAACAGGTTTCCGGTGAGGCTTCATCAGAGATAATGGCGTATTCAGGGAATATTACCCTTAAGCCCGGAACATCTGTTACCCTCAGGATGATGCATGGCTGGTCGGAAGAAGATCTTAGTGAAAGCCGGCTACAAAAGACACTTGATCAATTGGCAAAGGTTGATCCCGCTGAGATCGTAAGTGCAGCCGAAGAACGCTACAAACGCATCCCTGTAATCGAGTTTAATGATCCCGAAAAAGAATTGATGTACTGGAGCGCCTTCACCCTGATGCATCAATGCATGATGCCACCCCAAGGAGAATGTAGCTACAATTATTATGTTTTTTCGCGTGAGCCCAAATGGGGATGGGGTTATGGTGGGCAAGTCTTTCACGAAAGCCTGGCGATGGTGGCCTACGCCTTGATGGATCCTGAAGGGGCTATGAATTCACAGCGGGTTTTTATGGAGCGGCAGCATGAAAACGGGTATATCAATTACCGCACTGGGCCTTATTTAAATGAGAACATTCCGCGCGATTCGCTAATGACCAGTTCGGCGCCGTGGTTCAACTATCAAAACCTGGAAGTCTACAAAATAAGCGGGAACAGAGCATTCCTGGAAGAGGCCTATCGCTCGGGAAAAGCTTATTACCGGTACATGAATTCCACCCGCGATAAGGATGGGGATGGTTTGCTGGAATGGGGCGCCCATGCAGTGCTGGAAAGTGTGCGGGATGCCAGGGTAGCAGTCTGGGATAAAGTTGGTTGGCCGGCTAATTTCGAAGGACCGGATATTAACGCCATGATGGTTAAAGAAGCCCGCTCTCTTGCCGCAATGGCTGATCTTTTGAATAAAGGCGCCGAGGCTGATAAGTGGAATAATGCCGCTCGAAAGCGTAGTGAATTAATCAACCAATACTGCTGGGATTCAAAGGACGGCTTTTATTACAATGTGGACCGGAAAGACCAGGATTTCACCTTTGAAAACCCCAATGACCTCAAGCGCAAGGAGATCATCGGTTTTCTGCCGATGTGGGCCGGCGTGGCCAGGGATGTTCAGGTTAAAAAATTATTGGAGCATTTCGATAATCAGTTTGAATTTAACAGGCCTTACGGTGTTCCTACCCTCTCGGCTGCCGATGCCTATTACAACCCCATTGGCTATTGGAACGGGCCCATTTGGGTACAATGGCAGTACTTGCTTGCTCGCGGATTGCGTGATTATGGTTATGACAAAAGGGCTGATGATCTTTCGGAACGAGTCATGAAAAATGTGATCTATCACCTGAAAAAAGATCATACTTTTTGGGAATTCTACAGTGCCGACGACTTACAGGCCGGCTGGAACCATGCTTACATCTGGACAGGTATAGTAGCCCGCATGCTGGTGGATATGCAGCAGGATAACATAATTCTGGATTAAGCCCCTATTGGTAACTTATTCCGTAACCTTCACGGTGAGTCGAAAGTCCTTTTTTGCCGGTTTATCCGGATTTTCAGGATCATGCAGGACCAAATGAATTGTGGTGGTACCCGGTCGTTCTCCCTTAAAGGTGTATAAATACTCCATGATCTCGCTGTCGAGATGCTTTTTGGTATTGAATATGGGCCCATTCACCAGTGATACCACCGAAGTATCCATTTCCCTGAGTTCCCACACCTTTTCAGATTTTTTGGTACTCTCCAGCACCAGGTCGAAGGTTTCCCCTTTTGCAATATCGATGGCCGAGCCATTGTCAACCATAGTCAATGGCGCCGAATTGCAGGAAAATAAAATCGGAACAAGCAGCAACAGCAAAAACCGGTTAAGATGTTTCTTTCTCATGGTTCTATCGTTTTATGGTAACCAAAGATAGAAAGATATTCATATCTTAGCAACATGTTAATGAAGCCAAAAGCACGGAATATGAAAAAGTTGTTTATTCTTTTTGTCTTAGCAATTGTTTTTCAATTCATTAGTTCACACGGACAAGAAGTTAAAATTTATGATGATTTTTTAAAAGTCGATGCCGGAGCAGGTGCACCACTCTATACCACCTACACAGCAGCAATGGAGCGATCCCGGTTATATGCGGATAAAGGCTACAAAATGCATTATGACCGCCCGGATGAACCACTCAGCTTTTCAAGCGATCAATCCGGGCGCTTATATACTATTTGGGAAGTTAATGATGTGGTGGTTGAAAATACGGAAGATTATCACAAACAACCGGTTGTAAAGGCTTCGTTCCCCGATATGGCCGTTATTGATTATGAAATTTGGAAAGGAGTGAAAGTCCATCAAACTTTTCTGGTTTATAGCTCATCGATGGCCCTGGTAAGCATGAAAATATCCAATCTCTCCGATATGAAACACATCATCGAGTTGTACCCGGTTTATGAATTGGGTAATGATTCCCTGGAAGTAAAGGGATTTAATAAAAAACACAACGCATATATCACCCATCACTTCGAATCGCGTAAGCGGCTGATTAGTAACCTATACGCCGGTGCGCCCTACCCTGCCGATGTCCGCGATATTTTTGCCCTGGATGAAAAGCCATATTCCTACGGAGCTTATAAGGGTAATCGGGAAAATTTCTATAACATTATTAAAACCGATTACTATTCCGATGACCGCAGCGACTCTCTAAATATGCAAAGCACCGGTCTATATGATTTTGTCGCCCTTCACTCCCGAATGACATTAGCAACAGGCGAATCAAAAACCATCCGTTTTTCCCGGGGCTGGCAAAGCCGCGAACGTGATATAACTCCAGTTTTAAATGATATCACTACGCTTAGTCAGGTCGATCTTCAACCCTTTGTTGATAAGAATATCGAATTATTTGCTTCCATCCCACGGATTGATTTTACGAATCCCGAAGATAAGCTCGTTTACCTTAGTGCGTTCAACCTGGCCCGGGGTTGCATGCTCCCACCCACAGGTCAAACCGGCCATAATTTCTATGTATTTTCCCGTGAGCCCAAATGGGGCTGGGGGCATGGTCATCAAGTCTTGCATGAATCACTCAGCATGCTGGCTTATGCTTATCTTGACAGGGAATCAGCGCAAGGTTCACAACGGGTTTATATGGAACAACAGGGCGATGACGGACTTATTGCTTATCGCCATGGGCCACGCGGAACACAAGCCTATCCCCATAAAGGTGAACCCACTACATCGGCGCCATTTTATTCCTGGATTAACTGGGAAGTTTATGAGGTTAGCAAGGATAAGGGATTTCTGAAAGATGCTTATGCCTCCGGGACAAACTATGTGAATTGGCTATATGAAAACCGTGATGACGACAAAGACGGTACTTTCGAATGGGGCCCTTATGGCTTGATCGAGAACGTGCGTGACTGGTACAACGTGATTTTCCAGGTATCCGAAGAACGGCACCTGGATATTGATAAGGAAGATATTTCGAATGAATTGGAATGCTTGGATCTTTCCCTGATGGTGGTCAATGAATTACATCACCTGGCCTACATGGCTGATGAATTGGGGAAAGATAAGGAAAAGCAAAACTGGAATGCTAAGGCCCAAAACATCATCAAGCTGATCAATGAACGTATGTGGGATGAAGAAACGCAGTTCTTTTATCATGTTGATAAAAAGAACCATACATTCCGGTTTATGGAGCGTGACCTAAAACGCCCCGAGATCATTGGCTTTTTGCCTTTATGGGCCAATGCCATTTCCGAAGAGCGTGCCGCCATCCTTATTGATAAGTTAACCGACACCGCCACTTTTTGGCGGAAATATGGAGTCCCTACCCTATCGGCCACCGATCCCTGGTACAGTCCTTATGTGGATTACTGTTGCAAGTGGAACGGGCCGGTTTGGCTGCTGTGGGATTATATGGTGTTTAAAGGACTGAAGAATTATGGATATGATAAGGTGGCTGAAGAACTTGCCGGCAAAATGATGCTGGCCGTGAAAACGCAGCTTTCAAAAAATCATAACTTCTGGGAATCATACAGCGCCGATAATGAAGTGCTCAACTGCCCCTCGAACTATATTTGGGATGCTATAATGGCGAAGGTGTTGATTGAGAGGGAGAGACTGGGACTGGGAGACTGGGAGACTGAGAGACTAAGAGACTGAGAGACGGAGAGATTGGCGTTTTGAAGCCGAAGTTTCCCGGGACTAGTGGGAGGAGAATTCAGAATGGCGATTGGAGCATTGAGACGGCAGGGTGGAGAGCTAACCGAAGCCAGTGAACAAAGAGCATAAAGCATGGTGCAAGGTGCATGATGCATGGAGAGCGGGATCAAGGATGAAAGTGCACTTATGGTTATGCAAAAAGCCGGCTGGCAAGTGATAGCAACAAACCTGTACCCCCTAAATGAAACACGAAACTATCCCCCTCTCTATCTATCCGGCCTCCGCTCTTTCCGCACCGTTTTTAAATTCAACAGATTCATAGCATTGCTGCCCAAACCGGTAATGTTGTTTTGCACAAAACGGACTACCTGGTCGTAATATAAGACCACCACGGGTGAATGGGCCATCACCAGGCTGTCCATCTTCCTGTACAAGCGGCGGCGGATGCTGTCATTGATTTCATTCCGGGCTTTTTCATAAAGGCGGTCGAATTCATTATCAGCAAAACGGGTGTAATTAGGGCCTTGGGGCGTGAAATTCTTGCTGTAAAAAAGGGAAAGGTAATTTTCCGCATCGGGATAATCGGCTATCCAGGAGGCACGGAAAAAGCTGAGCTTGGCATTGGCCTTCATTTCCTTAAGGGTGGCCGGTGGAGTAACATTAATCTCCAGGTCAATTCCAATATCCGATACTTCATGCTGAATAAACTTGCACAAATCAAGGTATTCGTTGGTTGTGGTGAGGGTGATTGGGGGCAACCCATCCCCTCCGGGGTAACCGGCCTCGCCAAGCAGCTTGCGGGCAGTATCGGGATCATAATAATAACCGTATGATGCGGAAGGATCAAATGCCGGAAGTCCTTGAGGAACCATTCCATTGTTGGCCGGGGTTCCAATGTTATTGCGCAGGTAGCGCATCATTTTCTTCCGGTCAAAACCGAAATTAATGGCCTGGCGCACTTTGCGATTGCTCAGCGGACTTAGCCGAACGGATTGTTGGGCTGTATCCATCAAAATACCCAAATACTCGGTATTTAAGTATGGTTGTGTAATCATGTGGAAGCGGTCGGAATATTTGGGATTCAACCGGCCATCGCGGGTAAGGATCTCATCTTTATAACTGGGGTCCAACCCCGACATAAAATCAATATTGCCTTTTACAAATTCCAGGAAAACCGATTGCTTATCGATAATGAAGGTCACAGAAACGGCATCGAGAAAAGGAAGTTGTTGTCCATTAAGGGTTTCGAAATAATCGGGGTTTTTTCTCAGCACCAGCTTTATGCCCTCTTTCCATAGTTTAAAATAATACGGCCCCGTCCCAACCGGGTGGCTGCGAAAATCTTCACCGTAATACCTTACAGCTTCCTTAGGTACCACCGAACAGTATTGCATGCTAAGTAACCCCAGAAAAGGCGGAAACGGCTCTTTCAAGCTTATTCTTAAAGTGCTGTCGTTCAAATCTTCGAACGCATATTCTCCTTGCTCTTTCCTGATATTCGAGAAAATCCAGGTTCCCGGTGATGCTACCTCTGGAGAAAGAATACGGTTGAAGCTGTATACAAAATCCGCGGCGGTAACTTTTCGCTCTGTTTTTGAATGAAAAACGTTTTTATCCTTATGGAAATAAACATCATTGCGCAAATGAAAGGTATATTCAGTACCATCCTCCGAAATATCCCACCTTTTGGCAATGCAAGGCTGAACTACCAGGTTTTCGTCCAGTTGGACCAAACCATTAAATAGCTGGATGCAGCCCCATATGTTGGGCTGATTCACGGCATAAGCCGGATCGAGCGAGGAAATGCCTGCTTCATCATTATACCGGAAAACCTTGCGATCATCATCCTTTTCGTCACCGGTATTACAGGCACCAAGCCATAACAAAGCCGCCGCTATCAAGCATATAAACAAGCGGTTGATCATGGGTCAAAGATAGGAAAACATGAGCTGCCGGCGGTATAGGCTCATAATAATCTTATAAAGAAAATTCCCGGCTATTTATCGACCTTCAGCGGTTCTTTAACTTTTTCGCTGGTAAGTGCAAGATCGATTACATCAATCATTTGATTGACGTAATGGAAATGCAGGCCTTCGAGGTATTCAGGCTTAATGTCTTCCAGGTCTTTTTCATTGTCTTCCGACATGATGATATTCTTTGCCTTAGCCCGGCGGGCTGCCAATATCTTTTCCTTGATCCCCCCTACCGGCAGCACCTTTCCACGCAAGGTGATCTCGCCGGTCATAGCCAGCTTGGCCTTCACCTTCCGCTGGGTAAACAGCGATGCCAGTGCCGTAAAAATGGTAATCCCAGCCGAAGGACCATCCTTAGGTGTGGCCCCTTCTGGAATGTGAATGTGGACATTCCATTTGGAGAAGGTATCCGGATCGATCTCCAAAATACCCGAATGCGACTTAAGATATTCAAAGGCAATGGTAGCCGATTCTTTCATTACATCGCCCAGGTTACCGGTCATAGAGAGGTTGCCTTTGCCTTTACTCAGGCTGGCCTCCACAAAAAGGATCTCCCCTCCCACGGCTGTCCAGGCCAAACCAACCGCTACACCGGGAACCAAGTGTGTAGTATCTCGTTCCTGCTGATACCGGGGCGGGCCAAGTATCTTTTTGAGGTCTTCTTCATCCACGCTTTTCTTGTAAGAATCATTGGTAACAATGTACCGGGCCTTATTCCGGATGATCTTGGCCAAATACTTATCCAGCATACGCACCCCGGATTCGCGGGTGTAATCGTCGATGAGCTTATCGAGGAGTTTTTTGGTAAAAGTAAGCTGGTTCTGTTTTACTCCATGCTCACGAAGTTGCTTGGGTACTAGATGGCGGCGGGCAATTTCAATTTTTTCCTCCACCAGGTAACCGCTGATATTAATCACCTCCATCCTGTCGCGCAAGGCCGGATGCACCGTGTTAAGGGTATTGGCCGTGGCAATAAACATGACTTTGGAAAGATCGAATTCAGTTTCGAGAAAGTTGTCATAAAATGATTTGTTTTGCTCCGGGTCGAGTACCTCCAATAAGGCCGATGCCGGATCGCCATTAATATTGCCGCCGATCACTTTATCGATTTCATCGAGTACAAAAACCGGGTTGGCCGATTTGGCCCTCCGGATACTCTGGATTATGCGGCCGGGCATGGCGCCGATATAAGTTTTGCGATGCCCCCGTATTTCAGCTTCATCCCGCAAGCCACCCAAAGACATTCGGATGTAATTTCTGCCAACAGCTTTGGCCACAGATTTTCCAAGAGATGTTTTACCCACACCGGGCGGGCCCATCAGGCATAAAATAGGAGAACGCATATCGCCTTTCAGCTTGAGCACGGCCAAATACTCCACAATACGTTCTTTCACCTTTTCCAGCCCGTAGTGATCCTGATCGAGGACTTCCTCGGCTTTCTTGATATCGAAATTATCTTCGGTGTATTCATTCCAGGGAAGGTCTACCAATACATTGAGATAATTAAGCTGAATGGAATATTCAACAGCCGCCGGATTCATACGTTCCAGTTTAGCCAGCTCCTTATCGAAGGTTTCCTTAACCTCCTTACTCCATTTTTTCTTTTCGGCTTTTTTCTTCAACTCATCTGTTTCCTGCTGGGAAGGACTTTCACCTAGTTCTTCCTGGATGGTCTTGAGTTGCTGGTTGAGCAGATAGTTTCGTTGCTGTTTATCGATATCGGTTTTAACCTTGTCCTGGATCTGGTTTTTCAATTCGAGCATTTGAAGCTCCTTGGTAAGAAGCGATAATACAAGGTTGGCCCGCTCGTTGATATCGGATATTTCCAACAGCTTCTGCTTTTCAAATATCTCGGTATTGAGGTTGGAAGCTACAAAATTGATCAAGAACACCGGGCTTTCGATGCTCTTGATCGCTACCGAAGCTTCAGAAGGGATATTAGGAGATAACTTGATGATTTGATTGGAGAGGTCTTTTATGGAATCGATGAGGGCATAAAACTTTTTATCCCTTTCCACGGATTTTGGTGAATCATATTCGGATACCTGCGCAGCAAAATAGGGTTTTTCCTGCACGATCTCCTCGATCTTAAAACGCTTTTTTCCCTGGATAATGGCAGTATTGCTCCCGTCGGGCATGTGGAGGAGTTTCATGATCTGGGCTACAGTGCCTACCTCGTGTAAGTCTTCGGGTTTGGGGTTCTCTATTTTGGCATCTCGCTGGGCCACTACCCCTATGGTTTTATTGCCCTGGTAAGCCTCGCGTATCAGGTTGATGGATTTATCGCGCCCAACCGTCAAGGGGATGACCACTCCCGGAAATAAAACCGTATTTCGCAACGGCAGTATAGGTAAGCTATCTGGTATCTTCTCCGCATTAATACGGTCCTCATCTTCCTGCGATAATAAAGGTACAAATTCGGCTTCGCCTTCAATTAAGTCGGATAGTGATTTGAAATTGTTATTTGGATCCATCGGATTTCCCATTTCGTCTTTTGTGTCAGTTTGTCAATTTATTTAGAAACGCGTAATTGAACCCGGCTTGTTCAAATATTCTGCCATAATTGCTTGCCATCAAAAGCAGCATCATTCCTTAGATTTGTTTATTGGCAATAGTCATATCATAAACGGCTCGCATAATTTCTTTTTCAATATCATCAAAATCTTTGTGCCTGCGTTCATAAACGGCCTCGGCCACCTGATAAGCTTTTTCGAGGCGATAAGGCTTAAACCCGCTTGTTCCGCCCCATGAAAACGAGGAAATGAAATTACGCTGAAATCCGGCTCCGAAAATATTGGCATTCACCCCAACCACTGTTCCGGTGTTAAACATGGTATTGATGCCACATTTGGAATGATCGCCCATGATCAAGCCACAAAACTGCAAACCGGTATTAACAAAAGTTTTATCCTTGTAACTCCAAAGCTTAACATCATCATAGGTGTTTTTAAGGTTGGAGTTGTTGGTGTCGGCTCCCAGGTTACACCATTCAGCGATCACTGAGTTGCCCAGGAATCCGTCATGTGCTTTATTGGAATAGCCAAAGAAAACACAGTTATTCACCTCGCCACCTACCTTCACATGAGGACCCAGGGTAGTCGGTCCATAAATTTTTGCTCCCATTTTCGTTACCGAGTGCTCATTCATGGCCAGTGGCCCCCTGATCATTGATCCTTCCATAATTTCGGCATCTTTACCAATATAGATGGGGCCATTGGAAGCATTTAGAGTGGCAAACTCTACCCGGGCCCCTTCTTCCAGAAATATCTTATCAATACCGGTTACATTATTACTCGGACTAATTGTTTGCGATTTCCTTCCGCCGGTCAACATAGCAAAATCATGCTCAATGGCCTTTTTATTCAATGCAAACAGGTCCCATGAGTTGTTTATGATCAACAGGTCCATATTCAGGTTGAACTCCTCAATACGCCCTGCATCCCGGCTGGCCCCCTTCTCCAGGTCTTGCCCCGAAAGGTTCATGGCAATTATACATTCGTTGTAAATAAGCGCCTGGTTGGAATCCAATTTATGGATCTCATCAATAAGCTCACGGCTGGGCGCTACAGTCCCGTTTATTAGGATGTTCGTTTCTTCCTTAACAATGGGGAATTTCTTGGAAAGATAGCTTTCGGTAAGCGTGGATGTTTTGGTTTTGAGCATATATTCCCATTTCTCGCGAAAAGTGAGAATGCCAAAACGCATATCGGCCATTGGCCGCATAAATACCAGCGGAAGAAAATTATCACGTGTTGAATCGTCGAACAGGATGTAATTCATTACTAATGGTTTTTGTTTTACATATTCAGTTCAAAAGTATAAATTGCTGAAATACTAAGCTGCATTATTCCTTAATTTATTGGAAATTAACTTATAAAGCAAACTTCACAGGCATGTACAAACAAAAAAATCCCGAATATATCCGGGATTTGAATTTATATAAAGTATTGATCCAGTCCTTATTTACTGTCTTGTTGCGACCGTTTCTCGTAGTGCTTTTTGTAACGATTCTTAAACTTATCCACACGCCCTGCGGTATCGACAAGCTTCATCTTACCGGTAAAATAAGGATGTGAAGTATGGGATATCTCCAACTTAACCAGCGGATATTCCTTACCATCTTCCCACGTAATCTTATCTTTGGTTTCCACAGTTGAACGCGTGACAAAGCTATAGTCGTTTGACATATCTTTAAAAACAACCAATCTGTAATCCTTCGGATGAATGTCTTTTTTCATTTTGATTCCCTTTATTTTTGAGGGTGCAAAATTAAATGTTTTTCCCTATTATACAAAAACCTCATTGGATTTCTTTAACAAATTTTTGTTAAAAACGATCATCATTCAAAATTATTCTATGCCTTCGCCTGTTCCAAAAGGAATTCAAGCAGTTTATACCCCAATCGCCATTGGTCCCACCGGGGAAAGTGAGACTTACCAATTGGTAAGGCATTTTCATAACTATTCGTTTCCGAAACCACGCAACTGATCGCTTCCTCCATTTTCCGAATTCTATGTTGAAGCTGTTCCTGATTATCATAGTACTCAAAGTATACCACCCCAGTGGGCGAAATGTTTGCCTTATCCTCTTTAAGCATCACAAAACCATTGTCATAAAAAGGGATGCGGTTTACCAGGTAGATCGATTTATGATAATCATAGTTGTTACGATATTTATCATGATCGCCGAGGTAGCTATAAACCTGCCAGTTATTAACAATACGATCCGGCTTAAGATCATTGGGTATGAATATTTTGGAGATGCTATGCTCGGCCAGACCAAAATACAGGAGTACATCCATCCCCAGTTTTTGTACTTGTTCATCGGTTTCATTACCACTTAAAACAGCTATTCCGGGAAGCTTATGACGGAGCCAATGGGGGTATTTTTGCAGGTATGCCTTAAAATAACCTTTGTCATTGTGTGCTCGGGTGGCAATTACGGCATCGAAGTCAGGAAGCTTTTCTTCGTAAAGGTTGATCATATAACCCATATCAGGGTCGACAGCCTGCATGAATTCAACCACTGTTTTTATGATCCGCTTATTTTCAGGCACCAGCCGAAGCAATAAGGTGTTTCCGGTAAGCAATATGGTTGCCATTTCTCTGAATTCCTCCATGGGTGCAGTGGGTTTGGGGATAAGCGCCACGCGCCTGGGACTCGAAGATGCTATTTTATGAAGATAGGGAGTAATCCAATTTTCAATATGACGCTGTTGGAGACTCATGGCTAATGATTGCAGAGCAATGCGGATTTGATAAGGGGTAAACCAAGCATTGAAGAGGTATTCCTCATTAATTTGCCGGTTGATGCGGGAAAAGTATTCAGCCATTCGCGGATCGCCCTCTGGGGCTTGCTCCTTTGCCAGGTGGTGAAAAAGCATCCCGGTGGTCGCCAGTGTCGATATGGTTTTCCTCAATCTGCTCATAGGCATCATATCTTTTATTCAAAACATATTTGAAGCCACTTTGTTGCCCGGCTCCAAAAGCGTTCTCAAGACAAGCAGACAGCCGAGCTGCTAAAATAAAGCCCTGGCAGGTACGTTTAATTACTACTAAAAGCAAACCCGGACACAGATATGGAAATGTTATGTAGGTTTACCAAGCTTATCATTATTGCATCTTTATTAACGGTTATTCCATATACAAATTACGGACAGTCATTTCAACAGGCAGAAGATTCCCTTGCCAAAGTGGCACCCCTCATTTTGAATGCTCCGTCGGATAGTCTTCGGAAAGAAGCTAACCAGTTGTTTATGCGTTACCTTAAAGAAAACCTGCAAACACCCGGATCGTTCAGCTATGCTTTTGACAGCCTGGAAACCATTGCACGCATAGCTTCGCCCGACGGCAGTTTTCGTATTTTCAACTGGAATATGCCCCTGGATAACGGGAAGTTCCAATATTACGGTTTCATCCAGCAAAAAATCAACCGCGATTCCACCAGGCTGATCCTGTTAAAAGACCACTCCTCCAGCATCACCCAGCCCGAAGAAGAACAACTGCATGCCGGCAAATGGTATGGAGCACATTATTATGCATTGATCGAACACCGGGCCGGTGATAAAAACTACTACACCTTGCTGGGTTGGGATGGTTATACCCCACGCATCACCCGTAAGGTGATTGATGTGTTATGGTTCGATGAACAGGGTAAGGCTATTTTTGGTGCTCCGGTTTTCAGGCAATATCCGGAAAACCGTGGGCCGCTTCGAATTGTATTCAATTACTCAGGCCAGGCTACTATGGGCGTAAAATATGAACCTTCGCTAGACTTACCGGTAGCCAAAAAAGGCTTATTCGGACCCAAAACCAAACCCTTCAAAGCCATTGTATTCGACCATCTGGTTCCGCTCAACCCCAATCTGAAAAACGATTATCGCTATTATGTACCGGAATCATCGCAGTATAACGCTTTTTTGCTTAAAAATGGCTTTTGGGTCTATCATGCCGATATTCCTGTAAAAACGTCTGACCGTCAGCAAAAAGCCCCCCAAAAGGAAGGAGAACCTGAAGAAGGTTTGCTCCCACCCGAATGATTCCCCGTGTACTCAAACATCTAAAATTATCGGCTATATTTCCATTAATCATTCAAATTATTTTACTTTTGTTACGGTAATCACAACAGTTAATGTATATCAAAAACATTAATCAAACCATAAAACTTTATAACTATGAAGAAACATAATTTTTATGCAGGGCCTTCAATTCTTCCTGATTTCACTATTGAAGAAACCGCAAAAGGTGTAAAAAACCTCGATAACATCGGGCTGTCGGTTATGGAGATATCCCACCGCAGCAAGGAATTCACAGCGATTATCCAGGAAGCCCAGCAATTGTTTAAGGAATTGCTGAACATTCCCGATGGTTATTCGGTGCTGTTTTTGGGTGGAGGCGCCAGCTTGCAGTTTTGCATGGTTCCTTACAACCTGATGAACAAAAAGTCTGCGTATCTGAATACGGGCTCATGGGCCACCAAGGCCATCAAAGAAGCCCATTTATTTGGTGAAGTAGATGAAGTGGGGTCTTCAAAAGATAAGAACTTCAACTACATCCCCAGGGGATATACCGTACCCGCCGATGCCGATTATTTCCATATTACGACCAACAACACTATTTATGGTACCGAAATCAGGGAAGACTATGATGTAAATATTCCCCTGGTAGCCGATATGTCATCAGATATCTTCAGCCGCCCGGTAGATGTATCCAAGTATGCGATCATTTATGGTGGTGCACAAAAAAACCTTGCTCCTGCGGGGGTTACGTTCGTGATCATTAAAAATGATATTCTGGGCAATGTTGATCGTCAAATTCCTACCATGCTCGATTACAACACCCATATCAAAAAGGAATCCTTGTTTAATACGCCTCCTGTGCTTCCCATTTATGCTGCACTACACACTTTACGCTGGCTAAAAAATATGGGTGGTGTTAAGGAGATGGAAAAGATCAATCTCGAAAAGGCTAACATGCTGTATGAGGAAATCGAGCGTAATAAGTTATTCCAGGGCACGGTACCAAACAAGGAAGATCGTTCGATTATGAATGTAACCTTTGTGATGAATGATGAATACCAGGAACTCGAGAAGGAATTCCTCAACTTTGCAACTGAGCATAACATGGTGGGCGTTAAAGGTCACCGGTCGGTAGGCGGTTTCAGGGCATCCATTTACAATGCTATGCCTAAAGAAAGTGTTGAGGCATTGATAGCTATTATGCAGGATTTTGAAAAGAAACATTAATCGATACTAAATTGATAATAAGCCAGGATAAAAATTGTCCTGGCTTCTTCTTCAGAACCAAAAAACCAAAAGCTTATGAAAAAGATATTAGTTGCAACGGTTAAGCCTTTTCACCCTGAAGCGGTGGAAAACATCAAGGAAAAGGCAGCCAATCAGGGATATGAATTCCAGTTGCTGGAAAAATACGGCGATCAGTCGGAACTGATTGATGCTGTTAAAGACGCAGATGCTTTGATCATCCGAAGTGATAAGGTGACACGGGAAGTGATCGAGGCAGGTAAAAACCTTAAAATCGTAGTACGCGGTGGTGCCGGTTATGATAATGTCGACTTGGAAGCAGCCTCGGAAAAAGGTGTGGTGGTTATGAATACCCCCGGCCAGAATTCCAATGCAGTAGCCGAACTGGCATTGGGAATGATGGTTTATCATGCCCGGAATCATTTCAACGGAAAGGCCGGAACGGAACTCCGTGGCAAAACCCTGGGTATTCATGCCTATGGCAATGTAGGTAAATTGGTTGCCGAAATTGCCCGGGGATTCGGCATGGCGGTTTATGCTTTTGATCCCTTCATCGATAAGTCAATTATTGAAAAAGATGGCGTAGAGGCCTTGAATACGGCCGAGGAACTATACAGCACATGCCAGTATATTTCCCTGCACATTCCGGCTAATGAAAAAACCAAAAGATCCATCAATTTCGATATGCTGAACAAAATGCCCAAGGGGGCTACCCTGGTGAATACAGCCCGGAAAGAAGTAATTGATGAGGAAGGGTTAAAGAAGGTTTTCGCTGAACGCGATGATTTTCACTATATCACCGACATAGCCCCGGATTGCAAAGAAGAAATAGCCGGGAAATATGATGGCCGGTATTTCTGGACACCTAAGAAAATGGGAGCACAAACCTCCGAAGCCAATATTAATGCCGGTATTGCTGCCATTAATCAAATTATCGGGTACTTTGAAAAAGGCGACAATACATTTCAGGTCAATAAGTAATTAAATATTAATTTGATTTTAAAGCCTGTCTCCCCGGCAGGCTTTTTTTTTATTTATAAAGTGATTTATATAAAAATATCTTATTGCTATGTTTGTTGAATATTAACCGATTAAGTTAAACAAAACATAAATTTCCACATCAAAATCTTAAATAACCACAAAAAATTTTCTGGTACTATTGATTAGTAAATTATATTTTCTTACATTTACGTCAAGAAGTTAGGGAAAATATTTCAGAGAATTACAAGAAAATGGTCACTTTCAGTCTATTAACATATAAACTAATTGTTATGTTACACCAAAACACTGCACTAATATGGAACAGGAACTTGACAGGTCGGTAACCTTTTTTCGTTTTGAAGATCTAAGGATCTATCACAAGTCCATCGATTATGCTGATTGGATTAACACCATTATCGAGAAATTTCCCAAAAATGAACGGAACGGATTGGCCGAACGCTTTTCCACTGTTGCCCGGGACATATCCATTAACGTGGCCGAGGGTTCAGCTAGAAACAAAAGCCAGTTTATCTATTATTTGAAGATGGCCAAAAGTGCCATACGTGAATGTGTTGTGCTAACTTACCTGGCAGCAAAAAGGGATTATATCAATGAGGAGGATGAAGAAATTTCACGTAATCAACTAATGGAAATGACCAAGATGATAGGGGCTTTGATTGGCTCGCTGCAACGAAGCCACCAAAATCATCAGAATATGGATGCTGACTAAACCCACAGGTGAAAATTGGGAGTTCATTTTATTTCTATCATGTTTTTTTCTGCAAGTTCTGTTACAAACGGTTAAATTTGCAGCCGGAATCATTAAACCATCTCAAAAAAGAAGAATATGGCTGTATTAAAACCATTTAAAGGCATAAGGCCGCCAAAGGAATTGGCAAGCAAAGTTGCTTCACGTCCTTATGACGTGCTTAATTCGCAGGAAGCGCGAGAAGAGGCAGAGGGTAATCCATACTCGTTGTTGCACATTATTAAGCCCGAAATCGATCTGCCCGAAGATATCGATGTTCATTCCCAGCCTGTTTATGATAAGGCCAAAGAGAATTTTGAAAAGTTCCAGGCCCAGGGCTGGCTGGTACCGGATAATAAGGAGCATCTCTATGTTTATGCCCAAACCATGGGGGAAAAAACCCAATATGGTATTGTTGGTTGTGCATCGGTTGACGATTACCTGAATGATGTTATTAAAAAGCATGAGTTGACCCGTAAGGCCAAAGAAGAAGACCGTATGAAACATGTGCGCATCACCAATGCCAACATGGAACCGGTATTC
>JAIPAP010000146.1 GCA_021740045.1 Bacteroidales bacterium | reverse complement strand
GAAATTGAGCGCCAATGTCTTGTCTACAAAGTATTAATGTGTATCGCTCAATTTCTGAGGGAGCCCGCCTGCCGGCGGACAGGAAATCTCCTTCGAATTGCAGTGCACTATATTAAAGATGGAAGCAGAGACTCTAATCTATTGGTACTCCTCGTTCAAATTAGACTGCAACCCGACGGAGACCTCTCAGTCGCCTCCTAACGTCGGCTTCTACCAATGACAAGTTTTTGTTTTGTATTGATGAATGTTTTGACTTTAATACGAGCTACCGATCAACACATCTACATTTTTATAGATTTGCACTATTATAATTCGTTATACATTATTGAACTGCCTGATGAAGAACAATACAGAATCCGCAAAGCGATGGTAGAAAAGTATTCGTCCAATAAAATATTTAAAAGCCGCCTGAGGAAAGATGAAAACCGCCGGATTAAGGAAGACCTGAGAATCGTGACATAGATCAAAGCTTGGACTTATTGCGTTTTAACCTGTGCTTTTTGATTTGAATTTTAATTGTTGGCTAATTCCTGACTAATAGCTTGTTAGGGAATTACATATTATTTAAAAACTTGAAACTTAAAACTTGGAACTTAAAACTTGGAACTTATTAACCCCCAAACATTCATATATTTGCATCCTTAAATTTTTGATTGAATAGAAACTATGCGAAATCTTATTGTCATTGTACTTGTTGCACTTCAGGTGAATTTTGTTTTGGCTCAGTCGCCGGGAACCGATACCATCACCATGAAAGAAGTGGTGGTAACCGGAACCCGCGTTGAAGTGGCCAAAGAAAATATTCCTCTTACCGTAAGTGTGATCACTGCCGAAGAAATTCAACAGGACAATGAAACATCTATTCTGCCGGTGATCGGAAAGAAAGTCCCCGGCATGTTTGTGACCGAAAGAGGGGTGACAGGTTTCGGTGTATCCGAAGGCTCTGCCGGGCAGATCAACATCAGGGGGGTGGGAGGCTTCCCCAATAACCAGGTTTTGGTACTGATTGACGGTGCGCCGCAGTTTATGGGCATATTCGGGCATCCCTTGCCGGATAACTATGTGGCTTCCGATATTGAGAAGGTGGAGGTCATCCGCGGACCGGCATCCATTCTCTATGGCACCAATGCGATGGGTGGTGTGATCAACCTGATCACCCGGAAACAACATTACAATGGATGGCGGGCCAATGCAAGGGCCATGTACGGGTCATTCAACACCCGGAAATACATGGCAAACGGGGGTTACAAAAATGATAAACTGGAATTGTTCGCCTCGGTGAATCGTAGCGGAACAGACGGGCACAGGGATAGCGCCGCTTTTAACATTACCAATGGTTATCTGAAAGGCCGCTATACATTATCGAATCATGTGGATGTTACAGCAGACATAAACCTTTCCACCGCCGAATCGCATGACCCGGGCCGGGTGGGAACAGATGCCGGTTATGTATTGGACATGGATCGTGGAAAGGCTTCCGTGGCTATCGAGAACAACTTTACCAACATGGATGGCGCCGTGCGTTTTTATCACAATTTTGGTGAACATTTTATCAGTGATGGATTCCATTCCATCGATCATATGACGGGGATTATGGCTCATGAAAGCTTTAGCCTCTTTAGCGGGAATACGCTAACAGTAGGCGCCGAGTATAAAAACTACGGGGGCAGGGCTGAAAATGAGCTGGCCATGAACGGTGAAGGGATGACTTTTGGCGATACCACCCTGAATGAATTTGGCTCTTACGCGTTTTTGCAGCAAGCCGTTGGTAATTCGCTGATGTTGAATGGCGGCCTTCGCCTTGAAAACAACAGTGTATTTGGCAGTGAGCTTATCCCACAATTCGGTTTCGCCTGGCATCCCGGGGGTGAAATGACTGTTAAAGGTTCTTATTCCAAAGGATTTCGCAGCCCTACCATGCGTGAGCTTTATCTGTTTCCCCCGGCCAATGAAGACCTTGAACCTGAACGGATGAACAATATAGAACTGGGCGTGAGCCGCGACCTTTTTGACAATAAAATCAATGTTGGCCTTACCGGATTCTATTCACAGGGAAATAACCTTATTGCCGTGCTTGGTCAATTTCCCAATGTGCGTAACGAAAACACCGGGGAATTCACCCATTACGGCCTTGAATTCGATTTTAGCTATACCATCAGCAGCAAATTTAACCTCGATGGAAATTATGCCTACACGCATACCGACGAACCCCGCATCGCCACACCGGAGCACCAGGCATATGTATCATCCACCTATCGCAGCGGCAGATGGAGCTTTAACCTTGAAATTGAACATATTTCCAATCTTGTAACCTATGCCAATTATCGTCAATTAGGCTTGGATGCTGTGCCTGTTGAATCATACACCTTGCTTAATGCCAAAGCTTCTTACCGGATGAACCGCTATTTGAAGTTCTTCCTGAAGGGAGAAAATCTGATTGATGAGGATTATATGATCAATTACGGATACCCCATGCCGGGCGTTACTGTGTTTGGAGGAGTGAATGTGCAGTTGGCTACTGCGAAGTAAAATATCTTCCCCCCGTATGCGTATTTTTTTAGAAATTTGTGCGAGATAATCTTAACAAAACAACTATGAAGCTTAATCTTTTCCTGATTACTCCTTTGATCGTGGCCTTAACGTTTTCCTCATGCGGAACCGGCGGGAAGAAAAAGAAAACCGAAGATAAAACGGTGGAAAAAAAGAAAATTCATGTGCCCGCCTTCAATGCCGATTCGGCTTATCATTATATTGAAAAGCAGGTTTCATTCGGCCCCAGGGTGCCAAATACCGAAGCCCACCACAAGACGGCCTTGTGGCTGGAAGAGAAGTTAAGCCGGTTTACCGATACGGTTTTTGTACAAAGCGCACAGGTGAGAGCTTTTGATGGCACCATCCTCAACATTAAAAATATAATCGGTGCTATTAAACCGGAGGCAAACAGCCGGATATTGCTTTGCGCCCATTGGGACAGCAGGCCCTTTGCCGACTTTGATCCCAATCCCGATAATTCCAACAAGGCCATCCCCGGCGCCAATGATGGCGCCAGCGGTGTGGGTGTGTTACTGGAAATAGCCCGGCAAATGAAAGATCAGCCCCCGGATGTTGGGGTGGATATTATCTTTTTTGATGCCGAAGACTACGGTGAGCCCGAGGGTGAGCAAACCCGGCAGGAAGATAGCTGGGCGCTGGGTTCCCAGCACTGGGCGAAAAACCCACATCAGGTCAACTATAATGCCCGTTTTGGCATATTGCTCGATATGGTTGGTGCCGGCGATGCTACTTTTCCCATGGAAGGAACCTCTATGTATTATGCACCCGACATTATGAAAAAGGTATGGGACCTTGCCCAAAGCCTGGGTTACGATAATTATTTTCGCCGCCAGCACACTTCCCCGCTCACCGATGATCATTTGTACATTAACGAATACATCGGCATTCCCACCATCGACATAATTCATTACGATCCGGCCAACAAAAACGGCTTTTTTGAATACTGGCATACCATGAAAGATGACATGAGCAACATCAGCAAGCCCACCCTGAAGGCTGTGGGTGAAGTGGTGCTGCATGCGGTTTACCGGGAGTGAAGCAGGGGCCATGTGTTCCATTAAAATAATTTCTCATCATTTGATGATTTGTTTTCAGGCAAGAGAGTTAAAGGGGCGAAGTTCGAGAAGAAGTTTGTAGACAGACACTAATTAACCAATTAACCATTCAACCAAACAGCCACCCTGACAGGCGAGACCCATCAGGATGGCTTTACGTGTCTGTCTCTTCTGCAAACTGCTGTTATTCCATTAATTTCTTTTTGCGGGCATCATACAGCTTTTTGGCTCCGTAAGCGGCGCCCAGGCCCATCAGAATAAATAATCCACCGCCAATGGGAGCAGTTGTCCCCGATGTGTTACCGGTAGTGCCATGATCGGGTGGGGGAGGCGCCGGGCCGTCGGCCATTACATTTGCCGAAGAAAATGTGAGCATTAATGTGATAAACGCGATTGCAATATAGTTGATCAGTGTTTTCATGTTCTATATGGTTTTTAAAGTTTTAAATCGATTGGATTATTGAATGATCACTTTTTGGGTTGTAACACCTTCGCCGGTATTTACCTTTACAATATAGGCACCGGCATCTTTTATCTCCATACGATTGATCATAGCCGGATTAAGGGCCTCTTCCATGATGAGTTGTCCCATAACATTGTAAACTCCAATAGTACCACCGGTAGTTGTACTGACAGGGTTAACATAGATGGAGCGGTTAAATGCGTAGATCGAAATATCATCACCATCTTTTTCATTATCCATACCCACAGCCGATTTAAAATGGATCACAAAACGCTTATCATAGGTTCCCGGTTCCGTAATGGTAAAGCTGTATTGCGGCTCTTCCTTAAGGTTCACCTGCATACCGGTGTGGCGGTCTTCGAGGGTGATGGGGGCTTCTTCCATGTTCTCCATATTCGCCAGGCTGATTGTAAACTCACCTGATTCGCTTGTATATATACCTAAGGGCACAATTATACTTTCTGTAAGCGATGGTAAGGACTGAATAACAAAAGCATCATCACTGATCCTGCTATAGAATGAAAGCTTGCTGTTCCCCTGAAGCTTGATTGCATCATACAGGCGGTCATAGCCTTTCGTGGCATCATTGTGGAATGAAAAAGCAATTTGGTTAAGGCCGGCCTGCTCATTTTCCACATTAAACCAGGCTCTTTGAATATCAGCCTTGTTTTTGTAAAACTGATCATTATTGGTGGAGCGCATGGAATTCTTAAAACTAATATTACCATCCGAATCGGCCAATACAAAGAATCCCTGTCCTGAGCCAATGTGGGCATCGGCAGGTGCTACACCGCTTCCACCGGCAACCGTGGTTCCTCCAGAATTGATGGTGGCATAATCCTGTCCGTCATAAGCACCTTCACTTTCGTCCCAGAGGTAAACAGCTCCCTGTATCTCACTGTTATCCGCATCACCAAGGAATGAAGTGGCATCAAAAGCGGAGGGGTAAGGATTACCAACCAGGTTATCACCTGCATTATTTCCAACGCCTGTGGAAGTAACATCATAAGTAATGGTGCCTGTATTCAGGGTGCCTGTGAGGGATTTGGTTACCGAACCGCTTCCGGCATATTGCACGGCATAACCCCTACCTATTTCGAGGTTTGTACCTGCGGCATCATCATTCAGATCCTCCCACAAGTTCTCTGAAGTATTATATTGGAAAAAGTCGTCCTGGTCATTATTGGCGCTTTGGAAGATGGCATAGGTTTCATTACTAAATGGGGAAGAAACATAATGGTATTTGCCTTGGGTAAGATAACGCTGAACGGTTGAGGTTCCGTTTACCGTCAAAGTTCCGTTATCAATTATGGAGCCGGTACCTGAAGCACCGGATTCGATTGTAATATCATAGCTTGATCCAGTTTCTGCTAAGGCAATAATCACCTGTCCATCAAATGGAATTGTAACATTCTGGAAAGCTCCCGGGATAATTTCGTTCCAATTCCCAGTAGTATTCCAATCAGTATCTGTTGTACCATTCCATGTTACAGCTAAAAGATTTCCTGGTGAACCATTTCCACTTGAATACTCTGTCCAATTGGATTGGGTTGATCCATCTCCGTTATTTGTTCTTTCCCATACAGAATTATCACTCCATGTCCAGGGTGACTGTCCTAAACCGTTATCGTTGAATTGATCAATGATACCGTTTGTTGTATGATAGATATCAATCCCATCATCTCCCCCATTGAAATAAAAATTACTTCCTGTGAAGTCTGCTGATAGGGAATACTCTGTGTTAAAATTAGAGGCATTTTGGGTTACCACCACAGATTCTCCTGGAGCCACTAATCCTGAAAATGCTTCAGTTTGAGTCGGTGATCCTGGGTTTGAGTTATAATAGCGTGCTTCAATATTATCAAGTGAAATAGTGTTTGATGAGGCATTGAAAACTTCCATAAACCCATTGTCACTACCATTTTGAGCACCATCACCTGCGATTTCAGTGATAATAAGGTCTCCTGCAGATGGTTCAAATGTTTGCTCCTGAAAAGTAATACTTTGATTTGAAGATGTAGATAAGCTCATGCCCGAATTAACAGAAGCATTTATTTCCATAGTTTCCACTACATCATAGGATAATCCTGAAATGGTAACAGAATTGGCCCCATTGGATATTGTTCCTGTAAGTGTACCAGATAAAGTACCGGTTCCAGATTGTTTGTTAATTTGAACTTCAGTATCTTGGTCAACATTACCTGGCGTACCACTAGCATCTTGTGCTTGAACAGTTACTTCAAAGTTTTCACTTACTTCGGGAGAACTTGGATTGACTGAGGTAATAGCTAGCTTGGTGGGAGTAACACTACTTAAGTTTCCACTGATTTCAAAATCTTCTATCGCAAAATCCTCTCCTCCAGAATTAGCAGCAACGGTTATACGCAAATCTAAGCTATTACCAGTAGAATTTAGTGATTTGTTATAATTTGTAAATGTGCCCGATAATTGAGTCCCATCGCCATCTCCATCAAAATCTGTATCCTCTAGAAAAGCAGTATTATATGTGGTACCATCATTCTCAAACCAGATTATATTGGTCCATGAGCCTCCATCTATTCTATATTGTACATGAATGTAATCGTTATCATCTATTTTACTAGTTGCTTCTGAAGCAAATTTACCATCAAATTCAAGATTAATATAGCCTGAAATATCTATACCCGTCCAAGTCAATTCAGAGGGGCTTGCACTACCAGTCCAGCCTCCATCATCAATGTCTTGGCCTGCGAAAAAGTAACCTGTGTTTCCTGAATAAGAAGGGCCAATGTTGTGTCCTGTATTATCATCTGTTCTGATGAAATAATCACTTGTTCCATTTTCTCCTTCACCTCCTAAGGTTACTGAATATTGGGTCCCGGTACTGAAGTCTTCACTCCAAATCGTCGTCTGCGACATCCCCCACATCGCAAAACTCATGAATGTAAACAGTAAAAAAATCCTTTTCATAACACAGCAGTTTTTGGTTTGTAATTGGTTTTATTTAGGGCATCGAAAATCGGATTTTAGTGTTAATAGTTTGTTAATAGCGGTATAAGCTTATGTCATTCAAAGATAGTTTATTTCTTTGTAATTTTAAGGATATGAATGCGAAATAAATATGAAAAATTACTGGTGCCCGGCGAAATTGCATCTAACATGGAGGCGACTGAGACCTGTTTGCCAGCAGGCAAGCCCATGAGCAGACCTGACAGCGTTAAAAATTTAATAGGCTTTTCAGACAACTACCACTATCTGATCGTTACTTAAATTCAGAACTCCTAACCCTCTTATTGAAAATCAAGCATTTGAGCCATGTGTCTCGCAAAATAAAATGTCGTATTGTTTTCTTATAATATCTTATCATTGGTGTCTGGAAAAATCAGGGAGATTTCCTGCCCTCGCCTGAGGCGAGGCAGGCGGGCTCGCTCGCCTCGCCTAAGGCGAGCCTAACCAATGATAAGTTTTTATTGGGTGCTGATTGTAAAATGGTTATGAATTATTCCCAATAAAGTGGGCTAGGTATAAATGCAAAGATGACTGCAACCCAACGGAGACCTCTCAGTCGCCTCCTAACGTCGGCTTTTTCGAGGTGACAAAAGATTTAAAAGTGTAGGTGGAGGCGGAGGGAAAAACGCTTTGCGTTTTTCCC